>JBAXEN010000283.1:0-5275 GCA_037140415.1 Betaproteobacteria bacterium
CGCGAAGGCGGCCGTACCGTCGGCGCCGGCGTCGTGGCCAAGATCCACGCTTGATTCCCCATCCAAAACCCATCAGGAATCAAACATGGCCACCAAGCAAAAAATCCGTATTCGCCTCAAGGCGTTCGACTACAAGCTGATTGACCAGTCTGCAGCCGAAATCGTTGATACTGCCAAGCGCACCGGCGCCATCGTCAAGGGCCCCGTGCCCCTGCCGACACGCATGAAGCGTTTTGACATTCTGCGGTCGCCGCACGTCAACAAGACCAGCCGCGACCAGCTCGAAATCCGGACCCACCAGCGTCTGATGGATATCGTCGAGCCAACCGACAAAACAGTCGATGCTTTGATGAAACTCGACCTGCCTGCGGGCGTGGACGTGGAGATCAAGCTGCAGTAAGGCTCAGTCCGACCGCCCACCCGCAGCCGCAAGGCTGCAGGCGGGTGCCGGGTTTGGCAGCGCAGGAAGCATGCCTCTTGCGCAGCGAACAGTTTTTGCATTACACTAGCATGCTTTGCTGCTTGTTGGCAGCAAGGATCGATCAACCCTCTTTCGCAGATCAAACGCAGAAGCCAATTGCAGCGGCTGCGGCGAAAGCAACGGAGTAAGAACATGAGTCTGAGCAAGTCCCTGGGCTTGCTGGGCCGCAAGGTGGGCATGATGCGTCTGTTCACCGATGACGGGGATACGATTCCCGTCACGGTGGTGGATGTGTCTAACAACCGCGTGACCCAGGTCAAAACCCAAGCCACTGACGGCTACGATGCACTGCAAGTGACATTCGGCGCGCGCAAAGCATCGCGCGTGATCAAGCCGCAAGCCGGTCACCTGGCCAAGGCCGGTGTGCAATCCGGTGAAGTCCTCAAAGAGTTTCGCGTGAGCGCCGATCTGGCTGGCAAATATGCCGCCGGTTCGGTTCTGCCTGCTGCTGAGGTGTTCGCTGTGGGCCAGCAGGTCGATGTGCAAGGCACCTCGATCGGTAAAGGCTACGCCGGCACCATCAAGCGCCACAACATGGCCTCGCAGCGCGCTTCGCACGGTAACAGCCGCTCGCACAATGTGCCCGGCTCGATCGGTATGGCGCAGGATCCGGGTCGTGTGTTTCCGGGTAAGCGCATGACCGGCCACCTGGGTGACGTCACTGTGACCACCCAGAACCTGGACATTGTGCGCATCGACGAAGCCCGTCAGCTGCTCATGATCAAAGGCGCCGTTCCCGGCGCCAAGGGCGGCTTCGTGGCTGTCCGTCCGGCTGTCAAGGCCATTGCTGCGAAAGGAGCGAACTGATGCAGGTCGATCTCCTCAACGAACAAGGTCTGGCTGCCTCCAAGGTGGATGTGCCCGACACCGTGTTCGGTCGTGAATACAACGAATCCCTGGTGCACCAGGTCGTGGTGGCCTTCCAGGCCAATGCCCGGCAAGGCACCCGTGCGCAAAAAGACCGCGAGCAGGTCAAGCACTCCACGAAAAAGCCGTTCCGTCAAAAAGGCACCGGTCGCGCCCGTGCTGGTATGACGTCCTCGCCGCTGTGGCGTGGGGGCGGTCGGATTTTCCCGAACATGCCTGACGAGAACTTCACCCAGAAGATCAACAAGAAGATGTACCGCGCCGGCATGGCCTCCATCTTCTCGCAACTGGCCCGTGAAGGCCGGCTGGCCGTGGTCGATTCGCTCAAGGTGGATTCACCCAAGACCAAAGCCTTGGCCGACAAGTTCAAGGCCATGAACCTCAAGTCTGTGCTGGTGATTGCCGACGAAGTCGACGAAAACCTGTACCTGGCCTCGCGCAATCTGCAGGACATCCTGGTGGTCGAGCCGCGTTACGCGGATCCCCTGTCGCTGGTCTTCTACAAGAAGGTGTTGGTGACCAAGGCTGCCATGGACAAACTCAAGGAGATGTTCGCATGAGCGCCGTCAAATTCGACGAAGGTCGCCTGATGCAGGTGCTGGTCGCTCCCATCGTGTCCGAAAAGGCCACCATGGTGGCCGAAAAGACCAACGCCGTGATGTTCAAGGTGTTGCAGGACGCCACCAAGCCGGAAATCAAGGCTGCTGTGGAGCTGATGTTCAAGGTGGAGGTCAAGGCTGTCTCCGTGCTCAACCAAAAAGGCAAGGTCAAGCGCTTTGGCCGCTCCATGGGTCGCCGTGACAACGTGCGCAAGGCCTATGTGACGCTCAAGCCCGGCCAGGAGCTCAATTTCTCCGGAGAGGCTGCTTAAATCATGGCTGTCATCAAGATCAAACCGACCACGCCCGGCCAGCGCGGCATGGTCAAGATTTCTCGGGATCACCTGCACAAGGGTGAGGGCCACGCGCCCTTGCTCGAGCCGCAATTCCAGAAGTCCGGCCGTAACAACAACGGTCACATCACCATCCGCCACAAGGGCGGTGGTCACAAGCACCACTACCGTGTGGTGGACTTTCGCCGCAACAAGGACGCCATTCCGGCCAAGGTCGAGCGCATCGAATACGACCCCAACCGCAGCGCTCACATTGCTCTGCTGTGCTATGCGGACGGCGAGCGTCGCTACATCATCGCCCCACGCGGCGTAGAAGTGGGCAGCACGCTGATCAGCGGCTCTGAGGCTCCGATCCGTGCCGGCAACACCCTGCCGATACGCAACATCCCGGTGGGCTCCACCATCCACTGCATTGAAATGCAAGTGGGCAAGGGTGCGCAGATCGCGCGTTCGGCAGGTGCTTCGGCCACCTTGCTGGCCCGTGAAGGCCTGTACGCCCAGGTGCGCATGCGCTCCGGTGAGGTGCGCAAGATCCACATCGAGTGCCGTGCCACCATTGGTGAAGTGGCCAACGAAGAGCACAGCCTGCGCCGTTTGGGCAAGGCGGGTGTCAAGCGCTGGATGGGCATTCGCCCCACCGTTCGCGGTGTGGTGATGAACCCGGTGGACCACCCACACGGCGGTGGTGAAGGCAAGACCGGTGAAGGTCGCCATCCAGTCGATCCATGGGGTAACCTGACCAAGGGCTACCGCACCCGCAACAACAAGCGCACGCAAGTGATGATTGTTTCGCGTCGCAAGAAGTAAGGCCAGGATATGACCCGTTCACTCAAAAAAGGTCCTTTTGTTGACCATCACCTGGTGGCCAAGGCCGATAAGGCTGTGACCACCAAGGACAAAAAGCCGATCAAAACCTGGTCGCGCCGCTCGATGATCCTGCCCGAATTCATCGGCCTGACCATCGCCGTGCACAACGGCAAGCAGCACGTGCCGGTCTACATCACCGACCAGATGGTCGGCCACAAGCTTGGCGAGTTCGCCCTGACCCGTACTTTCAAGGGTCACCCGGCGGACAAGAAAGTGCAGAAGAAGTAAGGAATGACCATGGAAACACGTGCAACCCTGCGGGGCGTTCGTCTGTCGGTCGACAAGGGCCGATTGGTGGCCGACCTCATCCGCGGCAAGAAGGTTGACCAGGCGCTCAACATCCTGAACTTCACCCAGAAGAAGGCCGCTGCGATCATCAAAAAGGTGGTCGAGTCTGCCATCGCCAACGCCGAGCACAACGACGGTGCTGACATCGATGAGTTGAAGGTCAAGACCATTTACGTCGAGCAAGGCGCGACGCTCAAGCGTTTTTCCGCGCGCGCCAAGGGCCGCGGCAATCGCATCAGCAAGCCCACGTGCCATGTGTACGTGACTGTTGGTAACTGATAGAGGAAGAAGCAGGACATGGGACAAAAAATCAACCCGACTGGCTTCCGCCTCGCGGTCAGCCGCAACTGGTCGAGCCGCTGGTATGCCAGCAACCGGGATTTCGCCGGCATGTTGGCCGAAGACATCAAGGTGCGTGAGTACCTCAAGGCCAAACTCAAGAACGCCGCCGTATCGCGCGTGCTGATCGAGCGACCCGCCAAAAATGCCCGTATCACGATTTTCTCGGCGCGCCCGGGCGTGGTCATCGGCAAGAAGGGCGAGGACATCGAGAACCTGAAGAAGGAACTCAGCCGTCAACTCGGCGTGCCAGTGGCCGTCAACATCGAGGAAGTGCGCAAGCCTGAAGTCGATGCCAAGCTGATCGCTGACTCGATCACCCAGCAGCTCGAAAAGCGCATCATGTTTCGCCGCGCCATGAAGCGTGCGATGCAAAACGCAATGCGTTTGGGCGCACAGGGCATCAAGATCATGTCCTCGGGCCGTCTCAACGGCATCGAGATTGCGCGTTGCGAGTGGTATCGTGAAGGCCGTGTGCCGCTGCATACCCTGCGCGCTGACATCGACTACGGTACCTCGGAAGCCAAAACCACCTACGGTGTGATCGGCGTCAAGGTCTGGGTCTACAAGGGCGACACCCTGGGCCGTGGCGATTCGCCGGGCGCCCGTCTGGACGCCGCCCCGTCTGAAGAAGAACGTAAGCCGCGTGGTCCTCGTCGCGATGGCCGCCCTGGTGGTGGTGATCGTCCCGGCGCCCGCCGTGGCCCCCGCACCAGCGGAGCACCTGCCGATGGCAGCGACAAGCCTGCCGAAGCCACCCCAGGTGGCGAGGCCCCGAAAACCACCGTTAAGCGCGTACGAAAAGCCGCGCCAGCTGCAGCAGCTGACGGTGCCAAGACCGAGTGATCGGTCTCATCACGGAGATAGAACATGCTGCAACCTGCCCGCAGAAAATACCGCAAGGAGCAAAAAGGCCGCAACACCGGTGTTGCCACCCGTGGCAACACGGTGGCCTTTGGTGACTTCGGCCTCAAGTGCACCGACCGCGGTCGCCTGACCGCTCGTCAGATCGAGGCCGCACGTCGTGCGATCTCTCGCCACGTCAAGCGTGGTGGCCGTATCTGGATCCGCGTCTTTCCGGACAAGCCGATTTCGCAAAAACCAGCCGAGGTCCGCATGGGCAACGGCAAGGGAAATCCGGAGTACTACGTGGCCGAGATCCAGCCCGGCAAGATTGTGTTTGAGATCGTCGGTGTGCCCGAAGAGTTGGCGCGTGAGGCTTTTCGCCTGGCTTCGGCCAAGCTGCCGCTGCGCACCACCTTCGTCAGCCGCATGATTGGCCAGTGATCCAGGAGACGAAATATCATGAAAACCTCTGAATTGCGTCAAAAGGATGTGGACGGCCTGAAGGCTGAAGTCAAAGAGCTGCAAAAGGCCCATTTCGGCCTGCGCATGCAAAAGGCCACCCAGCAGTTGAACAACACCGGCCAGTTGCGTTTGACCCGCCGTGCGATCGCCCGGGCCAAGACCATTCTGGTCGAGACCCTTGCCAAAGGAGCTGCCAAATGAGCGAAACCAAAAAACTCACCCGCACCCTGATC
>JBAXEN010000284.1:0-5270 GCA_037140415.1 Betaproteobacteria bacterium
CACCAACCGCGGCCTGCATGTCAGCACCGACAACGGCGCGCACTGGCAGTTCCAGGCCTTGGATGCGCCCTGGCAGTACTGCCGGGCGGTGGTGCCCCAGCCCGGCAAGGACGCGGTGGTCTATCTGACCAATGGCGACGGCCCGCCGGGCAGCACCGGCTTGGTCTGGCGCAGCAGCGACCATGGCCGCACCTGGTCGCGCCTGACGCTGCCCGGTGCCTTCAACAGCACCCCCTGGGCCCTGGCCCTGCACCCGCACGACCCGCAACTGATCTTCCTGGCCACCAACTGCGGCCAGCTTTACCGCAGCCATGACGGCGGTGAACACTGGCTGCGGCTGTCGCATGAGTTTGGCGAGATCCGCGCCCTGCACTGGCGGCCCACCGACTACCCGGCCGACCGGCCCGCCCATTCCATCACCGTGCGCCCGCCCGTGTCGATGCCCGCCTGATTTTCACCAGCGAGTTCCCATGAACATCCCCACCTCCCGCCCGCTGAAAGTGGGCCTGATGGTCCCAGCCAACAACACCACCATGGAGGCCGAGCTGTTGGGCTGGCTTCCCGCCGGTTCGCAATGCCACACGCTGAAGATTCCCCGTGGGCCCGGCCTGCTCACCCAGGAGAGCCTGCCGGCCTATAAGCAGGCCGCGGTCGAGTTGTCGGCGCAGTTCGGGCCCGGCGGCATCGATGTACTGGCCTATGGCTGCACCGCGGCTGGTTTCATCCTCGGCCCCGAGGGCGACCGCGACATCGCGCAGCAACTGCACCAAAGCACTGGTGTGCCGGTGGTCACCACCGCCCGGGCCATGATGGTGGCTCTGGCTGGCCTGGGCGCCAAACGCATCTCGCTGCTCACGCCCTACGCGGACGAGGTCAACCAGCGCCTGCGGGCTTTCCTGGCCTCGGAGGGCATCGAGGTGATTCACTTCTACAGTTTCGAGGCGCCCGATACCGCGGCGCTCGGGCGCATCACCGAGTCCGAGGTCGAGCGCGAAGCGCGCCGCCTGTGCCGCCCGGATGTTGACGCCCTGTTCATCGCCTGCTCGCAACTGCCCACCCTCAAGGTGGTGCAGCAACTCCAGCGGGAAGGCCAAGGACCTGTGCTGTCGTCCATCCAGGTCACCGCCGAGCAAGTCCAGCAGGCTCAGGGGTAAGCGGCTGCCGGTTCATCCCGTGGGGGGGGGCAGTCATGCCGCACCAGCCCAAGTGGGCCTCTCAAAGCTTTGACAATCAATGAGGAGATCCTTCATGACACAACGAATCCTGCTGAGCCTGGCCGCAGGCCTGGCCCTGAGCGCCGCCGCGCAAGCGCAAACCTGGCCCGCCAAGGCCATACGCATCGTCGTTCCCTTTGCGGCCGGCTCTTTCACCGACACCGCTGCCCGGGTGGTCGGTCAGGAGCTGAGCACCCAGCTGGGCCAGCCGGTGCTGGTCGAAAACCGCGGCGGTGGCGGCAGCACCGTGGGCACCGACCTGGTGGCCAAGGCGCCGGCTGATGGCTATACCCTGCTGGTGACCGACAACTCCTTTGCCGTCTCCTCGGGCCTGTACGCCAAGCTGCCTTACAACCCCGCCAAGGACCTGGCGCAGGTCTCGCTGCTGGCCGATGCGCCGGCGGTGATGGTGGCCAGGCCCGGGCTGCCGCAAAAAACCTTGCGCGATGTGATGCAGGAAGCGCGCAAGGCGCCACGCAAACTCAATTTCGGCTCGGGCGGACAGGGCTCGTCGGCGCATCTGGCCATGGAGCAGTTGCTGACCCAAAACAATGTGCAGATGACCCATGTGCCGTTTCGCGGCATCGCCGCCGCCATGGTGGAGGTCATGGCCGACCGGGTCGATGTGGCCATCGGCAGCGTAGGCTCAACCTCGGCCCAACTCAAAGACGGCAGGCTGATCGGGCTGGCCATCAGCGGCGAGGCCCGCCACCCCCTGCTGCCGGCGGTACCGACCTTTGCCGAGGCTGGCTTTCCCAGCTACAAAATGATGTATTGGTTTGGCATGATGGCCCCCGGCGGCACGCCTGCAGCCGTGGTCGAGCGCCTGCAGCAGGAGGTGGCCCGCGCGGTGACCATGCCCAAGGTGCGCGAGGTCTTCCAGGCGGCCGGGGTGCGACCGACTGCCAACACGCCGGCGGCCTTCACCAGCCTGGTGCGCGAGGAGACCGCGCTGTGGACCGAGCTGATCAAACGCACCGATATCAAACCCGAATAAGCCGACCCACAACTGCCATCACACCATGAGCCTTAGCCCTGACGACCAGCCGGCTTTTACCGCCCCCGCCGGCGCCTGCGACGCGCATTTCCATGTATTCGGGCCTGCCGAGCGCTACCCGGCCGACGCGTCAACGCCGCTGCGCTATGCGCTGCCGCTGGCGCCCCTGAGCGACTACCTGAGCTTGGCCGAGCGCCTGGGCATCACCCGTTTTGTGTTTGTGCAGCCCAGCGCCTACGGCCGCGACAACCGCTGCATGCTCGATGCCATGCGCGAGATCGGACCGGCGCGCTGCCGCGGCATCGTCGACATTGCCGAAGACGCGCCCGACGCCCACCTGGCCGATCTGCACGCGCTCGGCGTGCGCGGCGTGCGCATCAATGTGAGTCCAGTCCACCCGCCCCAAACCGGCCTGGCCGAAGCCATGCTGGCGCGCATCCGCACCCTGGCGGCGCGCTGCACCGAGCTGGGCTGGCAATTGGACTTCCTGCTGCCAGGCTGGTTGACGCTGGCGCTGATGCCCGAGCTGCGCGCACTCAGGCTGCCTTTCACCCTGGCCCATATGGGCATGAACCTGGCCAAGGACGGCGTTCAGACCGCCGGCTTTACGGCCCTGCTCGATCTGCTTGCGCACGGCGAAGGCTTTGCACATGTCAAGTTCACCGGCATCTACCGCATCTCCAAGTCGCCTGGCTTTGCCGATGTCGATGCCCTGGCCCAAGCCCTGATCGCGCAAGCGCCCGATCGCATCATCTGGGGCAGCGACTATCCGCACCTGTCCTTTGCCGACAACAGCTCGGTGGAGCTGTTCAACCTGCTGGGCCGCTGGACAGACAGCGCCGAGGTCCGTCGCCAGATTTTGGTCGATACACCGGGGCGCCTGTTCGACTTCCCGGCCTGAGCACGCCCGCGGGGCGAGGTCCGACTCAGCCCGGGCGCTCGAACACCGCCATGCTCTCCACATGCGCGGTGTGCGGGAACATATTGATCACCCCGGCCGCCAGGCAGCGGTAGCCGGCCTCGTTGACCAACAAGCCGGCATCGCGCGCCAGCGTGGCCGGGTTGCAGCTCACATACACAATGCGCCGGGGCGCGCTCCAGTCGGCCGGCGCAGTGACCGCGGGAATGACAAATTCATCGGTTTTAACGCCGTCCTTGTTGACCCGCGCACGGGCGCTGCCATGCGGATGCAAGGCCACCAGGGCTTTGATCAACTCAAAGGCGCCCTCGCGGGGCGGATCGATCAACCACTTGTCGGCCGCACCGTCGGCGGCCAGCAGCTCAGGCGTCATCTCGAACAGATTGCGCGCCGCAAACCGCGTCGGGCTTAAAGTGGCCTGCCCGCCAGCGTGCCGACGCGCCTGATTGAACAGCAGGTTCTGGCGTGAGCGCTCGATCAGCGCGGCGCTGCCTTCGATGCCCAGCACCTCGCCAGCCTGGGTGGCCAAAGGCAAGGTGAAATTGCCCAGGCCGCAAAACCAGTCGATCACCCGCTCCTGCTTTTGCACCTGCAGCAGGCCCAAGGCCCGCTCGACCAACACCCGGTTGATATACGGATTCACTTGGGTGAAATCGGTCGGCTTGAAGGGCATCACGATGCCAAATTCGGGCAGCTCATAGGCCAGACTCGGCACTGCATCGTCGAGCAGGTGCACCGTGTCGGGCCCCTTGGGCTGCAGCCACCACTGCAGGCCCGGCCGGCTGGCGGCAAAGGCGCGCAACTTGTCGCTGTCATGCGCGCTCAGGGGCTCCAAGTGCCGCAAGACCAAAGCGGTGATGCGCTGGCCACCCACCTCGCCGCAGGCCAACTCGATTTGTGGGCAGGTCTCGCGCGCCTGCAAGGAGCCGATCAGCTCGCGCAGGGGCAGCAGCATGCGGCTGACATCCTCAGGCAAGACCGGGCACTGGCCGATATCGGCCACATACTGGCTCTTGCGCTCATGAAAGCCCACCAGCACCGTCTCCTTCTTGCGCACATAACGCACCGACAGCCGGGCACGAAATCGGTAATGCCAGGTCGGTCCTTCGATCGGTCTGAGCATGCGCTCGGCGCGCAAACGGCCCAGGTGGACCAGCTGATCCTCCAGAGCCCTCTGCTTGACGGCCACCTGAGCGCTGGGGTGCAGATGCTGCATCTTGCAGCCACCGCAGGCGCCCTGATGCAGGCCAAAGTGCGGGCAGGCTGGCCGCACCCGCTGCGACGATTCCTGCAAAACATCCAGCACCGTGGCCTTTTCGAAGCTGCTCTTTTTTCGGTTGATGTTGGCCGTCACCCGCTCGAAGGGCAAGGCCCCCTCGATGAACACCACCTTGCCGTCGGGACGGTGGGCGATGCCCTGCGCATCGATGTCCAAGGACTCGACGGCAAATACATCGGCCGGGTGGGGTTCGGCTTGCAGATAAGAAGGCAGTCCAGCGTCAGCCGGCACATCCGCAGGCTGGGAAGTCGATACAGTCATGGCCCGATTGTGGCAGCCTGCCAAGTGCCCTCGCTGCAGACGGAGTGATGGGGCTGGGGGCTCAGGCCTGAGCGATCCTGGTCGATCCATGCCCTCAGCCCAGCCCTTTCCCAAAGGGAGAGGAAGACAGCCACAAGCAAAACAAGACAACCGTGCAATTGCTCCCTCCCCCTATGGGGCAGGGCTGGGGTGGGGGCACCCCCAGGCCGAACAATCAACCCCAAACCGCCAAATACTCCTGCCAGTGCGGCTCGCTCGGCGCCAGACCGGCCAGCGTGTTCTTCACAAAATCAATTTCCTGCGCATACTCGGCCTCGAGCAAGCCGCCGCGCATTTTTTGGAAACGGCAGTAGAGCAAATAGGTGTTCATCACATCGGTTTCGCAGTAGCGTCGAATGTCTTCGAGCTTGCCGTCGCGGTAGGCGCCGTAGACGGCCGAACCATCCATGCCCAGCTTGCCCGGAAAGCCGCAGAGCTTGGCCAGCGCGTCCAAAGGCGCATTGTTTTTCGGGCTGTACATGGCCAGCAAGTCCATCAGGTCGAGGTGGCGCATGTGATAGCGGCTGATGTAGTTGTTCCACTTGAACTCGCGGCTGTCAT
>JBAXEN010000285.1:0-5254 GCA_037140415.1 Betaproteobacteria bacterium
CCTTGAGCACGGCCGGTGTGATCATTTCAGCCGGAAACAGCTTGAGTGCATGGGCACCGGCCTGCCAGGCCGCCCAGGCCTCGGTGGGCGTGGCCACGCCGGGCATGCAGACCATGCCTTCTTGCAAGGCGGCCTCCACCACAGCGCGGTCCCAATGGGGCGAGACGATCAGACGGCCGCCTGCGGCGCGCACCTCGCGCACCTGTGCGGCCGAGCCCACCGTGCCGGCGCCGATCAGACGGTCTGGATAGGCTGCGGCCAGGCGGGCGATGCTCTGCAGCGGCTGCGGTGAATTGAGCGGCACCTCAATGATCACAAAGCCTTGGTCCACCAGGCTCTGGCCAACGGCCTGTGTCTCCGCGGGTGTGATACCGCGCAATATCGCCACCAGCGGGCATTGAGCCAAGGCTTGCTGCAATAGGGTATTGGGGTCCATGCTCATGCGCTGCTTTCCGGGTTCGCTAGGCTGCGAGCCAGTGCCAGGTGGCCGGCCCAAGTCGCTTCCTCATGGATCGCGCTGCAGGCGCGGCCCAGATGGCCCAGTGCCAGGCGGTAGCGCTGCGTCAAGTGGGCGCTGCCGACCAGCAGCAGCGGACTGCTGGCGCTGCAATGGGTGGTGATCGCGCGCAATTCCTCGCCGATCAGCAGGCCCGACAGGTGGCTGGCCTGCTGCTCGGGCCGCAGGCGCTCAAACAGCGCGCTGGTACGGGTCCCAAACACATGGGCCAGCAGCCCCGGGCCCTGCTGGGCCAGACGGACCGCAGCCAGAAACACCGGCTCGTCAAGTTCCGAGGTCGGTGTGAGGGTGCGAGCCAGGATGGAGTGCTGGCTGAGCAGGGCGTACAACTCGCCGGTCATGAAGGTATGAAAGCGCTGCACCCGGCCCTCACGCACCGCCACCCATTTGCTGTGGGTGCCCGGCAGGATCAGCTCAGCCTGACTCAAGCCAGCCAGCGCCAAGGCGCCGAAGATCTGTATCTCTTCACCCCGCATCACATCGTCCTGGCCGGCGGCCGTCTGTCCTTCCGGGCACAGGTAGGTCGCATGCAGGCCGGGCACCAGCGCCAGCTTGGGCCGCAGCCACAGCAGTCTTGGAATCAGGTCGGCAAAACCTGCCGGGCAGGGACAGTAGGGCGCTTCGCGCCAGCCCTGGCGGCTGCCCGCCATGCCAGAGATCAGGCACAGGGCCTGCGAATCAGCCAGCCAGTCGCCCAGGTGCTGCTCGAAAACCTGTTCAAACCGCCCTGGCGGAACTTGCAATACCCCTTGCTCGAACTGGCGGCGCTGCAGGATCTCGCCCTGCCGGTCCATCAGCACCGCGCGCAGCGAAGAGCTGCCCCAGTCGACCGCTATCAGCGGCTGTTCCATTAGGCTCATGCCTGCTCCAACAAGCGCCGCACCGCAGCAGCTCGCGGCAGCGGTGCCACTGCGCCGTGGCCCTGGACCGCCAAAGCCGCTGCCGCGTTGGCATAGCGGGCCGCATCCGGCAGCGCATCGCCTGCGGCCAGGCGGGCCAGCAGATTGCCGGCAAAGCAGTCACCCGCGCCGGTGGCGTCCAGCGCCTGTACCGTGTGGCCCGCCAGTTTCAGGCGATGAGCGCCGAAGCTGCAGACCGCGCCGGCCGCACCGAGCTTGAGCACGACCTGGCGCGCGCCGTGGGCATGGCTCCAGTCGAGGATGTCCTCAGCGCTGGTCAGCCCGGTCAGTGGCGTCAGATCGTCGAGGCTGGGCAAAAACAGATCGCACAAGGGCAGGGCCCGCGCAAATGCTTGCTGCGCCTCTTGCAGCGACCACAGCTTGAGGCGCAGGTTGGAGTCCAGGGCCACCTGGGTGCCAACCTCCCGCGCCCAGCGCATGGCTGCCAGCACCGTTTCGCAAGCGCTGGGCGATATCGCCATCGAGATGCCCGAGACATGCAGCCAGCGGCTGCGCCCGATCATCTGCTGCCAGGCGCCTTGCAGATCCTGCGGCTGCATGCGGCTGGCGGCCGAGCCGGCGCGTGCGTAGCTGAAGTGGTGGCCCTGTGCGTCATGGCTGACGAAGTAGATCCCAGTGGGCGCCTGCGGATCGCTGATCACCGCCTCGGTGTTGATGTCCTCGGTTTGCCATAAACCCCGCAAACGCTGGGCCCAGGCATCCTCGCCCAGCCGGGTCAGGTAGCCCACCCGTGCACCGGCGCGGGCTGCCGCAATCGCGGCATTGCTGGTGTCACCTCCAAAGCCTTGCAGGTACAGCGGCGGCTCGGCTTGCACCTGGTTGAATTCGAGCAGCGGCTCGCCCAGGGCCACCAGGTCCAGCGGGCGCGGTCCATGCAGGCTCATACCGGCCCCGTCTGTAGCACGCGCATGACCTCGCTCAGAGGCCCTGCAGCGCCTGGGCCGGGTAGCCTGCCTGCGTTCGGCAGTCGGCGATGTACTGCTCGATGATGGACTCAAAAGACGTATCCGGGCGCAGGCCCAGGGCGAGAGCGCGCTCGCTGCTGGCCGCGCGCGCCCAGTTGTTCACAATGCCGGCGATGCGCTCGTCGCGCTCGAAGCGCACCCTTTGGCGCACCGCCTTGCCGGCCACCTTTTCCAGCGCATCGAGCATCTGCTGCACCGTCACATTCAGCCCGGGCAGGTTCAGCGCCAGCCGGTTGCCCAGGCTGGCCTGGCTCGTCTCAAACAAGGCGATCAGGCTGGCGATGGTGGTCGCAGGCGATGACACCGGGTGCGCCACGCTGGCGTCGACCGGGCAGATGCTGTCGGCGCCGGCCAGCGGCTCGCGGATGATGCCGCTGAAAAAAGACGAGGCCGCCCCATTGGGCTTGCCCGGCCGCACGGTGACCGTCATCAGGCGCGCCGAGCGGCCGTCAATGAAGCCCTTGCGGGTGTGGTCGGCCATCAGGTATTCGAGCATCAGCTTGTGGGTGCCGTAGGAGGTCTGCGGCGAGGGCAGGGTGGTGTCACTCACCACCGGCGTCATGGGCTGATCGGCATAGGGCCCGAACACCGCGATCGAGCTGGCAAACACCATGCGCGAAACCTTGCCCGAGCGGCGCAGGCTGTCAAGCAAGAGCCGGCTGCTGTCGAGGTTGGAGCGCAGGCCCAGGTCGAAGTCGAGTTCGCATTCGCCCGAGACGGCCGAGGCCAGGTGAAAAACCCCGTCAAAGCCACTGGCCAGCAGATCGCCTTGCTTCAGCAGCGGGCCGGCGTGGCTTTTGACGCGGGCATCGGCCAGCAAATCGGCCGGCGCAGCAAACAGGTCGGTGATGACCAGTTCCTTGACGCTCTGGCCGACCAACTGGCCGCGCCTGAGAATTTCGCGGGCCAGTCGGCCGCCTAAAAAGCCGGCGCCGCCGGTGATCAGTATGCGCATGGTGGGTTCAGTGGTTGTCTTTGGGAACAAAAGCGCCGCGCTGGCCGACCAGGAAATCCAGGTCGGCGCCTTCGTCGGCCTGCAGCACATGGTCGATGTACAGCTTCCAGTAGCCGGACTTGAGCGGCGGCTCGGGCGGCTGCCAGCGGGCCAGCCGCGCCTGCAGCTCCTCGTCGCTGATGAGCAATTGCAGCCGCCGCGCGGGCACGTCGAGCTCGATCATGTCGCCGTTTTGGACCACCGCCAGCGGACCGCCGGCGGCCGCTTCCGGCGAGGTATGCAGTACCACCGTGCCGTAGGCGGTGCCGCTCATGCGGGCGTCGCTGATGCGCACCATGTCGGTGATGCCTTTGCGCAGTACTTTGGGCGGCAGCGGCATATTGCCCACCTCGGCCATGCCTGGGTAGCCTTTGGGGCCACAGTTCTTGAGCACCAGGATGCAGTGTTCATCGACGTCCAGGCTTTCGTCGTCGATGCGGCGGTGGAAGTCATCGCTGTCTTCGAACACCACCGCCCGGCCGGTATGCACCATCAGCGTCGGTGTGGCGGCGCTGGGCTTGATGACCGCGCCACGCGGCGCCAGATTGCCGCGCAGGATGGCGATGCCCGCTTTTTCTTTGAAGGGCTGCTCAAAGGTTTTGATCACCCGGGGGTCGTGGTTGACCGCGTCGGCCATGTTTTCGGCCACCGTCTGGCCGCTGACGGTCACGATGTCGGTGTGCAGCAGGTGGGCGATCTCCTTCATCACCACCGGCAGGCCGCCGGCATAGCAAAAGTCCTCCATCAGGTGTTGGCCCGAAGGCTGCAAATTGAGCAAGCAGGGCAGCTCGCTGCCCAGGCGCTCAAAGTCATCGACCGTCAGCTTCAGCCCCAGCCGCCCGGCAATCGCAATCAGGTGGATCACCGCATTGGTCGAGCCGCCTATGGCCGCCAGCGTGCGGATGGCGTTTTCAAAGGCCTGGCGGGTCAGCACCTGGCTGATGGTCTGGTCGGTGTGAACCATCTCGACGATACGCCGGCCGGCCTGGCGGGCCAGTACATTGCGCCGGCCGTCGACCGCCGGATAGGCGGCGTTGCCCGGCAGGCCTATGCCCAGGGCTTCGACCATGCTGGCCATGGTGCTGGCGGTGCCCATGGTCATGCAGTGGCCGTGGCTGCGGTGCATGCAGCTCTCAGCCTCGAAAAAATCTTGCAGCTTGAGGGTGCCGGCGCGCACCTGTTCGCTCATGCTCCAGACGCCGGTGCCCGAGCCCAGTTCCTGGCCACGCCATTTGCCGTTGAGCATGGGCCCGCCGGAGACGCCGATGGTGGGCAGGCCCGCACTCGATGCCCCCATCAGCAGCGACGGGGTGGTCTTGTCGCAACCCATGAGCAGCACCACGCCGTCGATGGGATTGCCGCGTATCGACTCTTCCACATCCATGGAGGCCAGATTGCGGTAGAGCATGGCGGTCGGCCGCAGCAAGGTCTCGCCCAGCGACATGACCGGAAACTCCAGCGGAAAGCCGCCGGCCTCATAAACGCCGATCTTGACCTGCTCGGCCAGCGTCCGAAAGTGTGAGTTGCAGGGCGTCAGTTCACTGAAGGTGTTGCAGATGCCGATCACCGGCCGGCCGTCGAACTGGTCGTGCGGAACGCCTTTGCCCTTGACCCAGCTGCGGTAGGCAAAACCGTCGCGGTCCTGGCGGCCGAACCATTGCTGCGAGCGAAGTTCGGAAGGCTTTTTGCGGGGGGGAGTGCTCATGGTGGGGCGGTCTGTCCTGAGATTTTCAATCGTATGATGATAAGGAAATTCTTCTGAGCTTGTAAACGCTCAGGCCGGCATTTTTGTGACTCTCATGGGCTTGGCAAGGGTTTTTCCGGATGGAGGGGAGGTGGGCCATTCATCATATGATTG
>JBAXEN010000286.1:0-5250 GCA_037140415.1 Betaproteobacteria bacterium
AGCACTGCCCAGCCTACAGTGCAGAATTTGGGGCCCCACTGGTGCGCCAGCGCCAGGCAAAAAGCCCCGCTCCTCATCTGCCCATGAAGCTCGACCAAGTCATCAACCTCCACGATCTGCGAACCATGGCGCACCAGCGCCTGCCGCGCATGGCTTTCGACTTTATCGACGGCAGCGCCGACGACGAGCTGGGCCTGCGCAACAACCGGGAGGCCTTTGAGCGCTGGCGCATGCTGCCGCGCTTCATGGTCGATGTGAGCCAGCGCGACGTTTCGGTGGAGCTGTTCGGCCGGCGCTACAGCACGCCGGTGGGTATCTCGCCGATGGGACTGGCTGGCATGTTCCGGCCCGGGGCCGACGCGATGATGGCCGAGGCAGCGGCGCGTCACAACGTGCCCTACATCATGTCCGGGGCCAGCAATGAGTCGCTGGAGACGGCCGCCCGCATCGCACCCGACCATGCCTGGTTCCAGCTCTACCGCACCCTGGACGAGGGCATCAACGAACACCTGGTGGGCCGCGTCCGCGATGCCGGCATCAGCACCCTGGTGCTGACGGTGGACGTGGTGGTCAACTCCAACCGCGAACGCAACCGGCGCAACGGTTTCTTGCGGCCCTTTCGGCTGACCCCCTCTATCGCCTTGCAGGCCCTGCTGCACCCGCGCTGGGCGCTGGATTACCTGCGCAGTGGCGGCCATCCGATGATGCAGAACTGGAAGCCCTATGCAGCCGCCGGTGCCAGCGCTGACGATGTGGCCGATATGTTCGGCAAGCTCACCCCGGCGGCCAATTCCACCTGGGAGAGCCTGGAAAAGCTGCGCCGCTGGTGGCCACGCAAACTGCTGGTCAAGGGGCTGCTGCACCCCGACGATGCCCGGCAGGCGGTGGCCATGGGCGCCGATGGCCTGATCGTCTCCAACCACGGAGCGCGCCAGCTCGACCGCAGCGTCTCGCCGCTGGAGATGCTGCCCGAGATCCACGCCGCCGTACCCGACACCCCGCTGATTTTGGACAGCGGCGTGCGCCGTGGCAGCGACATCGTGCTGGCACGCTGCCTGGGCGCACGCTTTGCGCTGTGCGGCCGACCGATGATGTTTGCGGTGGCGGCCGCCGGCACCGCCGGCGTCGGACGGGCCATTGGCATCCTGAACAACGAGGTCGACAAGGTGATCGCGCAGCTCGGCTGCCCACGCTTTGAAGACCTGAGCATGGACTATCTGCGTCGCGCTTGAGTGCGGCGCACTTGAGCGCCCAGCGCGCCTGAAATCACAACAGTGAGAGGGAGAACAACACCATGAATCTTGCACGCAGAAGCCTTCAGGCGCTGGCTGCTTATGGACTGATCGCCGGTGTGCTGGCCGGCGCCTGGCTGACGCCGGCCCTGGCGCAGTCGCCGAGCAGCTACCCCCAGCGCTCGGTGCGGCTGGTGGTGCCCTTTCCGCCCGGCTCCGGCTCGGACGTGGCCGCCCGGGTGCTCAGCCAGCATCTGTCGAGCAACCTGGGCCAGAGTTTTGTGGTCGACAACAAGCCCGGCGCGGGCGGCAACATCGGCGCCATGGAAGTGGTGCGCGCTGCGCCCGACGGCTACACCCTGTTTTTTGGCTCAAGCTCGTCACTGGCGGCCAATGTCTCGCTGCTCAAAACCATGCCCTACGACCCGGCCAAGGACTTTGCGCCGGTGGCTGGCGTGGCCGACAGCGTGACCGCGCTGATCGTGCGCAGCAACCATCCGGCCAAGACGCTGCCGGAATTCGTCGCCTGGGCCAAGCAAAGGCCGGGCAAGGTCAATGCGAGCTATGGCTCGTCGAGCACCCAGATCAGCTGGTCTTTGCTCAACAAGGTGGCCGGCCTGGACGTGACCGGCGTGCCCTACAAAGGCACACCGCTGGCAGTCAATGACCTGCTCTCGGGTTCGGTGGACTTTACCTTCGCCGACTTGGGCAGCGTTCTGGCCCATGTCAAAGCCGGCACGCTGCGCGGCATCGCCCTGACCACGCCCAAGCGCAGCCCCATGGTCGACTGGCCGCCGATTGCCGATACCTACCCAGCGTTTGAGGACATCACGGGCTGGATCGCAGTCACCGGCCCGCCCGGCTTGCCGCGTGAGATTGCCGACAAGCTCAGCGCGGCGGTGCAACTGGCCCTGCAGCAGCCCGAGGTCAAGGGCCGGCTGGCGTTTTTTGGCCTGTCGCCCATGCCGATGGCGCCCGAGCCGCTGCGCGGCTTCATCCAGAGCGAAATCCCCAAGTGGTCGCGGCTGGCCAAGGCGGCCAATATCCAGCCAGAGTGAGGTGGCCGGGGCGTCCGCGCTGCGCAGCCGGCAGGGCGAGCGCCTACGGATGAGCTGAGCCAAGCTCAGCTTTACGATTGACAATCTGGCTCTGCGGGTCCACTAGGTGGGCGTACGCGCCGAGGAGGATCTCACCGATGCCCGTTACGCTAGTCGAGCCTGCTGCAGGGGCCCTGGAGGCCTTCGTCCCTGCAGGCTCGGACGCGCTCGGGCCAGGCCCCGCAGCCCTGCAGTCGGCCCTGGCGCTGTGCGCATCGAGCCCGTTGCCGATGATGCTCTGGTGGGAGGGCCATGCCCAGCCCTACGCCAACACCGCCAGTTCTGCATTTGCCGATCTGTCCACCGCTGCAGCAGCGGCTCCGCTGTGGCAAGCCTTGCTGACCGACGTGCAGACCGTGATGCGCACCGGCCAAGCGCTGCAGCGCAGCGGCGCGGCGCAAATGCTGCCTCATTCAGACCTGCAGGAAGACCCGCTCGGCGCTTACTGCCTCAACCCCCTGCAGGAACAAGGCCGCACCGCCGGTGTGCTGCTGATCGGCACCCACAGCGACCCAAGGCCTTCGTCAACCTGGCGCGAGCGCATGAATTACGCCGCGGTGATTCATTCCATGGACCTGGGTTTTGCCCTGGTCGAGTTGCTCGAGGAAGACGCGCAGGGCCTGCTCGACTACCGCTACCTTGAAGTCAATCCGGCTTATGAAGTGGAGTCCGGCCTGTCCAATCTGGTGGGGCGGCGCATCACCGAGGTGGTCCAGACGCGACAGCCCTTTTGGTCCGAGGCTTTCAAGCAGGTGGCTGCCACCGGCTCGATGCTGCAGACCACCGTCAAGCTCGGCAGCAACGCCCGGACCATAGAGACCTGCATCATGCGCATGGGCGGGCCCAGCAGCAGACGAATGGCGGTGCTGATCAAAGACCTCAGCGCCAGGCAGCGCGACGAAGTGCGCCTGCAGCTGAGCGAGCATCGCGCGCGCGATGCGGCGCGCAAAGCCCAGGCCGAGCGCAACCGCCTGGCGGCGGTGCTCGAAGCCACGCCGGCGGCGGTGGTGGTGGTCGATGCGCGCCACCAGGTCACTCTGTTCAATTCCCAGGCGCGGCGCAGCTGGGGTGACCTCAGTGCGCCCAATAGATCTCCCTGGACCGGGCGTTGGGCCGATGGCGGCGAGCGCGATGGCCAGGCGCTCACCCCCCAGGACTGGCCCATGCACAGGGCCTTGCGCGGCCAGAGCGTGCGCGAAGTCATTGAGATCGAGTCGCCCCTGGACGCGCGCAAGAGCGCGATCTACCTGTCGTCAGCAGCGCCCATCTGGGGCCCCGAAGCCAAGATCGAGGGCGCCGTGGTGGTGGCGGTCGACATCACCGAACGGGTGATGGCCGAACGCGCCCTCAAGCACGCCAGCGAGCGCAAGGACGAATTTTTGGCCATGCTGGCCCATGAACTGCGCAACCCGCTGGCCCCGATTGCGGTGGCCGCCGAGCTGATGGGCAGGAGCGACACCACGGCTCAGGCGCTGAGCGAAAGCCGAGCCATCATCAGCCGGCAGGTGCGGCACATGAGCGGCCTGATTGACGACCTGCTCGATGCCGCCCGGGTCAGCCGCGGCACCATCCGTCTGGAGCGCTGCCCGCTGGATCTGCGCTACCTGGTGCATCAAGCGATGGAGCAGTCTGCGGCGCTGCTCGAGACCATGGGCCACGCGGTCGAGCTCGACCTGCCCGCTCAGGGCCTGACCATCTACGGAGACGGCAAGCGGGTGGTGCAAATTCTGGCCAATGTGCTCAACAACGCCGCCAAGTACACGCCCGCAGGCGGCCGCATCCGCATTCAGGCCCGGCCTCACAAGGGCAGCGCCGAGATTGAGATCAGCGACAACGGCATCGGCATGGACGCCAGCACCCTGGAGCGCGCCTTCGAATTGTTTGCGCAGGCCGATCGCGGCGCAGACCGCCAGCAAGGCGGCCTGGGCATCGGGCTGGCCCTGGTCAAGAAACTGGTGATGCTGCACGGCGGGCAGGTGCAGGCAGACAGTGTCGGCCCCGGCCAGGGCAGCCGCATCCGCATCCGCCTGCCGCTGAGCGATGCGGCGCCGGCTGTGGCCTCAAGCCAGGCCGATGGCGGCTCGCCCAAGGAGCAGCGGGCGCTGAGCATCATGGTCGTCGATGACAATGCCGACGCGGCCAACACCCTGGTCCTGCTGCTTGAGGCTTGGGGGCATCGCTGCACGGTGGCGCACAGCGCTGAGCAGGCGCTGGCGCTGGCCATGGCCAGACCGCCGCAGGTCTTCATCCTCGACATTGGCCTGCCCGGCATGGACGGCAAAGAGCTGGCGCGCTTGCTCAGGCGCGAGGCCGTCACCGCGGGCGCGCGCTTGCTGGCGCTCAGCGGCTATGCCCAGGCCCACGAGCAAGAGGCTGCCCGACAAGCTGGCTTTGACCACTACCTGGTCAAGCCGGTCGATGTGCAGCAGTTGCTACACCTGCTGCAGGCCGAGGCCGGCGCGCGGGGCTCAGGATCAGGCTGAGCCCTGAGCCTCAGTTGGCCTTGGCGCCCGCTGCGCGGACGATGCGGCCCCAGCGTTCGGTCTCGGCGCGGATGAAATCGAGGTACTGCGCCGGCGTGCCGCCGAGCACCTCCATGCCCTGGCCCTGGAGCTTGTCGCGCACGCTGGGCAGGGCCATGACCGCCATCAGCTCGGCATTGAGCTTGTTCACAATGGCATCGGGCGTGCCAGCCGGCGCAGACACCCCAAACCAGGCCGAAATCTGAAAGCCCGGCAGGCCCTGCGAGGCCAGCGTCGGCATCTCGTTCCACCAGGGCAGCGGTTTATCAGAGGTCACGCCCAGGGCCTTGAGCTTGCCCGCCTTCACCTGGGCCAGCGCCACCGGCACGCTCACAAACGACAGCGTGACCTGACCCCCGAGCACCGCGTTCATGCTCTCTGGGGTGCTCTTGTAGGGAA
>JBAXEN010000287.1:0-5250 GCA_037140415.1 Betaproteobacteria bacterium
CCCGCCTGACCCGCAGCGAAGCCCAGGCCCTGGCCGCCCTGGCCACCCAGGGGCCGGGCCACCTGCTGGACGCTCTCCCGGCTGGACAGTCGGGCCGCCTGCGGCTGGCGCCGCTGCCGCCGGGGCAGGAGCTGCAGCAAGCCCAGGGCAGCCAGCGCCTGCACCTGGAATGGGCCGGCGGGCAAATGGCGCTCGACCTGGCCCCCTGGGTGATCGACCGCTGGCTACTGATGACCCTGGACGTGGCCGAGTCAGCCAGCCTGCCCGCGCCATTTCGCCAGGCAGCGCTCGACCATGTGATCGCCTGGATCGCGCAAGCCCTGGGCGGCAGTGGCCGTGGCCCGGCCCAGCTGCTGCGCATCGAACCGGCCCAGGCCGCGCGCCCGGCCGAGGCGCCGCACGCTCTGGCGGTGGACCTGGAGCTGGCCGAGGGGCTGACCCTGCCGGCGGTGCTGCATGTCGACAGCATGGCCTTGATGCTGGTCGGCTCCCTGGTGCAAGACGCGCCCGCCAGCGACGATGCCCCGGCCATGGACGAGCTGCCGGTACCGCTGCAGCTGTGCATAGGCCAGAGCCTGGTGCCGGTGCAACAGCTGGCCCAGCTGCGCCAAGGCGGCCTGGTGATCATGAGCGAATCGTTCATGCAGGACGGCCCCGGTCTGCAACTGCGCGCTGCCAGCGGCCACCGCCAGCACTGGTGCCTAAGCGCGCGCATCGATGGCCCCCAACTTCAACTTCTTTCCGCAGCCACCATCATGAACAACCCCCACAACGCGCCCAGCGACAACGACGATGCCATCGGCTCTCTGGACGACATGCCCGTCCTGCTGAGCTTTGACCTGGGCCACAAGACGGTCAGCCTGGCGCAGCTGCGCCAGCTGGGCGAAGGCCAGGCCCTGCCGCTCGACAGGCCGGTGCAGTCGGGCGTGACCATCCGCGCCAATGGCGCCGTGATCGGCCAGGGCCAGTTGGTCGACATCGACGGGCAGCTGGGCGTGCTGGTCAGCCAACTGCACACGGCTGCGGCCAAGAACGGGTAAAGATGTCACCCATCGGTTTCGACCCGATCTCGCTGGCCATCGCGTTTGCGCTGCTGGCGCTGCTGCCCACCGTGGCGGTGGTGGGCACCACCTTCCTGAAGCTGACGGTGGTGATGTCCTTGCTGCGCAACGCCCTGGGCATACAGCAGATCCCACCCAATCTGGCGCTCTATGGGCTCTCCCTCATCCTGTCGGTCTACATCATGGCGCCAGTGGGTGCCTCCATGCACGAGGAGTTTGTCAAGCAGCCCCAAACCACCCAGTCGGTCGAGCGCATGGTCAATGCCGTCACCCGCGGCGCCGAGCCGCTGCGCGGCTTCATGCTCAAGCACTCGAGCCGCGAGCAGCGCGATTTTTTCCTCAAGACCGTGGGCGACCTATGGGCCCCCGAGATGGCCGCCAAGGTCAAGTCCACCGACTTCCTCATCTTGCTGCCGGCCTTCATGATCACCGAGCTGACCGAGGCCTTCAAGATCGGCTTTTTGCTCTTCATGCCCTTCGTGGTGATCGACCTGATCGTCTCCAACATCTTGCTGGCCATGGGCATGATGATGGTCTCGCCGACCATGATCTCCATGCCTTTAAAGCTCTTCCTGTTCGTCATGGTTGACGGCTGGACGCGCCTGATCCGCGGCCTGATCCTCACCTACACCTGATGCCATGAACGGAAACGATGTTGTTGCCTATGTGGTGCAGGCCCTGTACCTGACCCTGGTGCTGTCCATGCCGGCCATTGCGGTGGCCGCCATTGTGGGCACGCTGTTTTCGCTGTTGCAGGCCCTGACCCAGATCCAGGAGCAGACGCTGTCGTTTGCCATTAAGCTCATCGCGGTGGGACTGACCCTGTTTTTGACCGCCTCCTGGCTCGGCGGCGAGCTGATGCTCTACACCCAGGCCATCTTCGACAACATCCCGCAGGCCACGCGCTAAGCCCCCAGAACCATGGAACTGTTTGGCCCCTTCAACTACGACCAGCTCAAGAGCCATTTGCTCCAGCTGGCCGTGGTGCAGGCACGCCTGATGCCGCTGTTCCTGCTGATCCCCTTCATGAACCGCTCCATGGTGCCGCGCACCGTGGCCATGGCCGTGGCCACCGGCCTGGGGCTGATCGTGGTGCCCGCCTTGCCCGACCTCAGCCGCGCACAAACCGACCCGCTGTTCGTGGCCCTCCTGCTCAAGGAGGCGGTGATCGGCCTGGTGCTGGGCTATGTGGCGGCCATTCCCTTTTGGACCATGGAGGCCATCGGCTTTGTGATCGACAACCAGCGCGGCGCCAGCATGGCCGCCACCATCAACCCGATGACCGGCCACGACACCTCGCCGCTGGGCATCTTGTTCAACATGGCCTTCATCACCTACTTCTTGGTCGGCGGTGGCATGACCATCTTGCTGGGTCTGATCTACGACAGCTACCGGCTATGGCCGCCGCAAAGCTATTGGCCGACCTGGAATCCCGAAGCGGCCGATCTGCTGCTGACCCAGCTCAACCGCTTTGTCTCCCTGGCCCTGCTGCTGGCCGCGCCGGTGCTGCTGGCCATGTTCCTGGCCGAACTGGGGCTGGCCTTGGTCAGCCGCTTCGCGCCGCAGTTGCAGGTGTTCTTCCTGGCCATGCCCATCAAGAGTGCACTGGGCATTCTGGTGCTGGTGGTCTACGGCAGCACCTTGTTCGACTACAGCCTGGCGCCGCTGCGCACGCTCGGCAGCTGGCCGCAGCAACTCAACGAGGTCTGGCGCGCGCCAGGACAGTGAGAGCGCCATGAGCGAAAAGACCGAACAACCCACCGCCAAAAAGCTGCGCGAAGCGCGCGAGCGCGGCGAGGTCGCCAAAAGCAAGGACTTCACACAGACCGCGCTGATCATGGCCTTTTTCGCCTACATCGTGGCCAACGGCCAGAGCATCACCGAGCAAATCGGCCGCCTTATCCTCATGCCCATGCCTTACATAGGGCTGGACTTTGGCCAGGCCATCAGCACCTTGGTCGAGGACATGCTGCGCGAGGCAGTCAGCCTGTTGCTGCCTTTTCTGATGATAGGCCTGGGCGTGGGCATCTTTGCAGAGGTGATTCAAACCGGCGTGCTGATCTCCTTCCAGGCGGCGATGCCTTCGGCCAAGAAGCTCAACGTCATCAGCAACGCGGCCAATATGTTCTCCAAAAAGAACCTGATGGAGTTCCTCAAGTCCACGATCAAGATCGTGGTGCTCACCGTGGTGGTCTACTACCTCATTCTGGGCAGCCTGCCGGCGCTGATGTACGTGCCGGCCTACGACATCGCCAACTTCGGCCAAATCGTCGGGCAGTTGCTCAAGGTGATGATCGTCTACACCGGCCTGGCCTACACCGTGCTCTCACTGGCCGACCTGGCCTGGCAGCGCTTCCAGTACACCAAGGGCCTGATGATGAGCAAGGACGAGGTCAAGCAGGAATACAAGGGCATGGAGGGCGACCCCCACATCAAGAGCCAGCGCAAGGCCCTGCACCAGGAAATGATGCAAAACGACTCGGTGCAGCAAGCCAGCAAGGCTTCGGTGCTGGTGACCAACCCGACCCACCTGGCCGTGGCCATCAAGTACGAAGAAGACGACCACCCCCTGCCCCTGGTAACCGCCATGGGCGAAGGCACGCTGGCCCAGATGATGATCGACGCGGCCATCGCCGCCGGTGTGCCGGTGATGCAAAACATCCCGCTGGCCCACGCCCTGTTCGATGAGGCCAGCGTCGACCAATACATTCCCAGCGACCTGATCGAGCCGGTCGCTGCCGTTCTGCGGCTGGTTCAGGACCTGCGCAGCGAAGGCCGCTCGCTGGCCGATCCCTTCCCCATGGACCTGGGCGAGCCCCTGAAGACCGGTGAAAAGCCGAGAGACCCGACATGAACCTTATTGAACGCTGGGCCGAGCACATGGAGCTAGGCCCCTTGAGCAACAACCGGCGCCTGGCCCTCACCCTGGACCGGGTGCGGGTACACCTGATCGAGATCCACCCCGGTCAGATCATCGTGCAGGCGCGCCTGTGTGACCTGCCGCTGCAAACCACGCAGCGCGAACGCACCATCGAGCGCGCCGGTCAGATTGCGCTGGCGCGCCTGCAGGCCAGCGCCAGCGTGCTGACTGTCGACGAGGATCAATCGGCCTTCTGGCTGCAAAAACGTGTGCAAGCCAGCGACCTGCAGACCCTGGAGCGGGCCGTTGAAGGCCTGGTCAATGACATCGAACTTTGGAGAGCCGCCCTGTGAACACCCTCCCCCGCGCCTGGCCGCACCGTCTGGCCTGTGGCCTATTTGCGCTGAGCCTGCTCGGCGCAGCTCAGACCAGCCAAGCTGGCCCGCCGCCCTGGCCTGAGGCTGCCTTTAGCTACTACGCCGAGAGCCAAGCCCTGGGCAAGGTCCTCGGAGAGTTTGCCGCCAGCTTTAACCTGACGCTGCAGTCCACTGCAGCGCTGGAGGACAAGGTCACCGGCCGCTTCAATGTCAAAAACCCCAGCGAATTCATCGACCGCCTGACCGGCACTTACGGCCTGCAATGGTTCACCCATGCGGGTGTGCTGCACGTCTCGCGCAGCCAGGACATGGTCATCAAGTCGCTGCCCAGCACCTCGCTGAGCGCCGGCGCCAACATCCGCCAGGTGCTTGGCAGCCTCGGCGTGCTCGAGCCACGCTTCGGCTGGGGCGAACTGCCCGAGCAAGGCGTGGTGGTGGTCTCGGGCCCGCCCGCCTATGTACGCCTGGTCGAGGCCACCCTGGCCGCCCTGCCCAGCGCACCGGGTGGGCAGCAGGTGCGCGTCTTCAGGCTCAAGCATGCCGCCGTTGAGGACCGCATCATCAACTACCGCGACCGCGAGATCACCACCCCCGGCGTGGCCAACATCCTGCGCAACCTGGTGCTCGGCAGCACCAGCGCCTCGGGCCAGCGCACCGTGGCCATGCCCAATCTGAGCGCGGTCAGCAATGCCAGCCTGGACGCCGGTGCGGCAGCGGCTGCCGCCGCAGCAGCAGCGCCGGCGGCCGGCGCAGGCGCTCCAGGCCCGCGCAGCGGCGCGGCAGCCGCCGGGCCCTTTGGGGCCGCCGCCGGCCCGGGCAACAACGTGATACCCCCGGGCCGCTTTCGGCCTTCCATCCAGGCCGACCCGCGCATCAACGCGGTGATCGTGCAGGACTCGCCCGAGCGCATGTCCATGTACGAGCAGCTGATTGCCCAACTGGACGTACCCAC
>JBAXEN010000288.1:0-5246 GCA_037140415.1 Betaproteobacteria bacterium
GCCAAGCCCGACGGCTACACCCTCTACATGGGGGTCAACTCCATGGCCATCTATCCCAATGTGCGACCGCCCAACAACCCCCTGCCCTTCAATGTGACCGACTTCACCCCTATCGGTGGCGTGGCCGATTCGGCGCATGTGATGGTGGTGAGCAAAGCCACCGGCCTGCGCAATATCAGCGACCTGGTGACCCTGGCCAAGAAGAACCCCGACGCCGTCAGCTATGGCTCGGCCGGCGTCGGCGGAACCACCCACCTGCCGCCGGCCCTGTTTGCGCATCAGGCGGGCATCAAGGTGCTGCATGTGCCCTACAAAGGCGCTGCCCCGGCCTTGATGGACACCATGGCCGGCCGTGTCACCCTGTCAGCTCCCGGCTACTCGGGCGCGCTCGATGACCCGATCAAGACCGGTCAACTGGTGCCGCTGGCGGTCACCTCCAACAAACGCCTGCCCTTCCTGCCCGATGTGCCAACCCTGGCCGAGCAAGGCTACCCCGACCTCGTCTTTCCGATCTGGTATGCGCTGTTCGGCCCCAAGGGCCTGCCCGGCGATGTGGTGCAAAAGCTCAGCTCCGAATTGCAGGCCATGGCCCAAGAGCCCGATTACGCCAAGAAGCTGTACCTCCAAGGCAATGTGGCCAACTACATCGCGCCGGCCCAACTGGGCAAGATCCTGGTCGATGACACCCGCCGTCTGGGCGAGCGCATCCGCGCCTCCGGCCTGAACTTTGTCGAATAAGGTCGATGTGGGCGCGACCTCTGCATCGGTAGAGGCCAGCAGCGGCCAGGGTCTGACCGCCTTCCTGGTCGAGCAGGCCCTGGCCCTGCGCCTGGAGGCGCTCAGTGCCGACGCACTGGCGGTGGCCCGCGGCTGCGTGACCGACTGGCTGGCCTGCAGCTTTGCCGGCCTGAGCGAGCCGGTGGCCACCATCGTGGCGGCCAGTGTGCTTGAAGAAGGCGGCAAGCCACAAGCCACGCTGATCGGTCAGGCTGAGCGCGGCACGGTGCTGCAGGCCGCGCTCTACAACGGCGCCCTGTCGCATGCACTGGACTATGACGACGTCAATCTGGCGGTGCCCGGCCATATGTCGGTGGCCATCTTGCCGGCGGTGGTCGCATTGGCTGAGCACACCGGCGCCAGCGGCCAACAGGTGCTCACCGCCTTTGCAGCCGGCTATGAGGCGGCCTGCCGTATCGGCTGCCTGGTCGAGCCGGCCCACTATGCCCATGGGTTTCATGCCACCGCCACCATCGGCGGCATTGGCGCGGCCATCGCCTGCGCCCGCCTGCTCGAGTTGCCCACTGAGCGGGCTTGCCACGCGGTGGGCATTGCAGCCACCCAATCGGCCGGCCTCAAAGCCATGTTCGGCAGCATGACCAAGCCCCTGCACGCCGGCCTGGCCGCACAGGCCGGCCTGCGCGCCGCGCTCTATGCCCAGCGCGGCATGAGCAGCCGAGGCGACGCCATCGAATGCGACAAGGGATTTGCCCGGCTGCACGGCAGCGACTTTAAGGTCGAGGCGGCCCTGCGCGCGCCAGCCGGCCAATGGCATCTGACGCACAACCTCTTCAAGTTTCACGCCGCCTGCTACAGCACCCACTCGACCATCGAGGCGGTGGCCGAGCTGCGCCAGGCGCAGTCCCTGAGCCCCGAGGCCGTTCAATCCATCGCGGTGGTGGCCGGCGAGGGCTGCAGCATCTGCAATATCCAGGAGCCGAGCACCGGGCTGGAGGCCAAGTTCAGCCTGCGCGCGGTCGCCGCCTTTGCCCTGCTGGGTATAGACACCGCCGATCTGCACACCTGGGACCGGGTCACCGAGCCGGCGGTCGAGGCGCTGCGCCAGCGGGTACAGGTCACGCTGGTGCCTGGCATGAGCCTGAGCGAGTCGCGGGTGAGCATGACGCTCAAAGACGGCCGCACGCTCGAGCGCCACTTCGACTGCGGCACACCGAGCCCCGACAAGCTGGCCGAAACCCTCAAACTCCACGCCAAGTTCAAGGCCCTGGTCACGCCCCTGGCCGGCAGCCACAAAACCCAAGCCCTGCTGGACCTGTTGGGCAGGCTCGAGCAACAAACCAGCCTGGACCCACTGCTTGCGCTGTGCCGACCCCCCTAAACCCCGGCACGCGCCGGCCTTCAACCCCCCGAAAACCAAGCCGATGACCTATCTCACCGAAGAGCGATTGATGCTGCAGGAAGCGACGCGCAAGTTCGCGATGCAGGAGGTGCTGCCGATCGCCAACAAGCTCGATCCGGAAAAAGGCGCGATCCCGATGAGCTTGCGCGACAAGATGGCCGAGCTGGGCTACTTTGGCATCAAGATGCCCACCGAATACGGCGGCCTGGACATGGGTTGCTTTGAATACTGCCTGATTTCCGAAGAGCTGGCCAGAGCCTGGATGAGCGTCTCGAGCATCATCCGCCACTCGATGGCGCACAGCATCATCCCGGGCTCGGCCTTCTCGCCCGCGCAGAAAGAAAAATACTTCAAGCGCATGGCCAGCGGCCAGTTTCTCGGTGCACTGGCCATGTCCGAACCAGGCACAGGCTCGGACATCTCGGGCCTGGCCACCCGTGCGCGCCGAGATGGCAATGACTGGCTGATCACCGGCAGTAAATACTGGTGCACCTTCGGCGACGGCGCCGATTTTCTGGTGGTCATTGCCCGCACCGACCCGAACGTCGACCCCAAGCGCCGCCACCTCGGCCTGAGCGCCTTCATTGTGGAAAAGCCGCGCGGCAGCTGGCCGGCCGGCATCCAGGGCCACCCGATCCCCAAGATCGGCTACTTCGGTTGGAACACCTGCGAGCTCGCCCTGGACCAGGTACGCGTGCCCGCCGAGAACATGCTGGGCGAAGAAGGCAAGGCCTTCTACCTGGTCACCTCCGGACTGGAAAGCTCGCGCGCGCAAACCGCCGCCCGCTCCATCGGCCTGGCCCGCGGCGCGCTGGAAGACGCCATGGCCTATGCCCGTGACCGGGTGCAGTTCGGCCAGCCGATCGCCAACTTCCAAGCCATACGCTTCAAGATCGCCCACATGGCCGCGCAGATCGAGTCTTGCCGCCAGCTGATGTATTCGGTCTGCACCAAGATCGACCAGGGCCAGCGCTGCGATACCGAGGCGGCGATGGTCAAGTACCTGGCGGCCGAAATGGCCGAAGAAGTGACCAGCGAAGCAATTCAAATTCTGGGCGGGGCCGGCTACACCACCCACTTTGCGGTCGAGCGCTACTGGCGCGACGCGCGCCTGACCAAGATCTTCGAAGGCACCTCTGAAATCCAGCTGCGCATCATCTCCGACGCGCTGATGGGCAAGGTCAAGATCCCCGACTTGCCCTCGGCCGCCGGCCGCAACCCGATTGAAACCTCGGCCTGATTGACCACCCTGCCCACCCCGCCATGCAAACCTGCCAACTGCTGATCAACAACGAATGGGTCGACCCCGACTCCGGCCAGTACTTCGACGCGCTGGACCCTTTTTCGGGTGAGGCCTGGGCCCAGGTGCCCCAAGGCAATGCGAAAGACGTCGACAAGGCCGCCAAGGCGGCTGCGGCTGCACTGCAAGGCCCCTGGGGCCAGATGTCGGCCACCGACCGCGGCGCCCTGATCTACAAGCTCGGCGCCCTGATCGAAAAAAATGCACAACGGCTCGCCGAAGTTGAAAGCCGGGACAACGGCAAGCTTCTGAGCGAGGTGCTCGGTCAGGTCAGGTACACCGCCAAATACTTCTACTACTACGGCGGTCTGGCCGACAAGATTCAGGGCGCGGTCATCCCGATCGACAAGCCCAAGGTCTTCAACTACACCCGCTATGAGCCGGTCGGCGTGGTCGCCACCATCACGCCCTGGAACTCTTCGCTGTTGCTGACCGCCTGGAAGGTGGCGCCGGCCTTGGCGGCCGGCAACACCATCGTCGCCAAGCCCTCAGAGCACACCTCGGTGTCGATGTTCGAGCTGGGCCGGCTGTTCATCGAAGCCGGCTTTCCGCCCGGCGTCTTCAACGTGATCACCGGCTTTGGCAAAGAAGTGGGCGAGCCGCTGATCGCCCACCCCGATGTGGCCGCAGTGGCTTTTACCGGCGGCGACGAAGGCGGACGCCGGGTGGCAGTGCAGGCCGCGCAGCACCTCAAGCGCTGCACGCTGGAGCTCGGCGGCAAGTCGCCCAACATCGTGTTCGACGACGCCGACCTCGCCAATGCGGCCAATGGCGTGGTCACCGGGATTTTTTCAGCCGGTGGCCAGACCTGCATGGCCGGCTCGCGCCTGCTGCTGCAAGAGAGCATTCACGACGAATTCATCGAACGCCTGCTGGCCATTTGCAAAGACGCCAAAATCGGTAACCCGGCAGAGCCCGGCATACAGGTCGGGCCGGTGGCCACCAAGCCGCAGTTCGACAAGGTGATGAGCTATATCGGCATCGCCAAGTCCGAAGGTGCGGCGGTGGCCCTGGGTGGCCATGCGCGCACCGGCCCCGGCTATGGCGCGGGTCAGTTTGTCGAGCCCACCATCTTCACCGGCGTGAGCAACCACATGCGCATTGCCCAGGAAGAGGTGTTTGGCCCGGTACTGGCCGTGCTCAAGTTCAAGGACGAGGCCGACGCGATCCGCATCGGCAATGACATCCGCTTTGGCTTGGCGGCCGGCGTCTGGACCCGCAGCCTGCACCGCGCCATGCACATGAGCGCCAAGCTGCGCGCTGGCACCGTCTGGATCAACAACTACCGCTCGACCAGCTTCACCACTCCGTTTGGCGGCTACAAAGACAGCGGTCTGGGCCGCGAAGGCGGTATCGAGGCGGTCAAGGAATTCCTCGAGGTCAAGAGCGTGTGGATTTCCACCGAGCTTGAAATGCCCGACCCCTTCATCCGCAAATACTGAGTCCGCGCCCAGCCAGGAACGACCATGCAAGAAAACCCCTCTTTTGACAGCAGCTACGACCTGCTGGTGATCGGCAGTGGCATCGCCGGCCTGTCTGCGGCGGTGGCCGCTGCTGCCGCCGGCGCCAAGGTGGCGGTGCTCGAGCGCTCAGCGCCTGATGAGTTTGGCGGCAACACCCGCTGGACCGAGTCCTACTTTCGGATGAAGAGCGAAGACGAAGTCAGCGACGACTTTGAAGAGCTGCTGGTGGCCAACGCCGGCCACCACATCGACCCCAACGTGATCGCTGCCGTCTCGCAGGACTACGCCCAATGGCCGGGCTATGTGAAGGCCCATGGCATGCCCGACCCCGAGCTGGTCTCGACGC
>JBAXEN010000289.1:0-5232 GCA_037140415.1 Betaproteobacteria bacterium
GCGGCGCTCCAGGGGCTGCCGCTGGCCCTGCCTTGCCGGCCCAGTGCCTGGCGCGATGCCCTGGACGCCCTGGCCCGCCAGCGTGGGTTTGATCTGACCGTCGCGCTGGAGGCCGACTCCTTGCAGGTCCAAAAGCAGGCGGCCATGCAGGGCCTGGCCTACACGCTGCTGGGTCCGCTGGCGCTCGAGGGTGAGCGTCATAGCTTGCAGACGGCCTTGATCACCGACCCACCCTTGCCGCGCGCCATGGTGCTGACGCTGCGTCCGGGCTTGACCCTGCGCCGCGCCCATGAGGTGGTGGCCCAGGCCATCATGGCCCAGGTGCATGCGCAGCCTTGAGCGGCTGGGTGGCTCTCTGGGGTGGCTGGCTAGCTCGGGCTGCGTGGCTAAGATCGCGTCTTATCGCTGTATGACGGGAGGTCAATCATGAGGGGTAGGCAGTGGGTGCTCGGTGCTTTGGCAGTCCTGGGCTTGATGCTGAGCCTGGCTGTACGGGCCGAGCAGCAGATTTTTTTTGAATACCGGGATCCGGCCAAGGCGGAGGCGCCGATCAGACTGGAGGGCTATCTGCACGAGCCGCAGCAGTCCAACGGCAAGACGGTGTTGATGAGCCACGGCTCCACCGGCGGCAAGCGCGAGGCCATTGCCGAGTCGATCAAGTACCTGTTGATCGGCAGGATGCTCAACCGCGAGGGCTACCGGGTGGTGACCTATATGCGCAAGGGCCGGGGCAAGTCCGAAGGGGTGTTCACTGAGGAATCGGGGCGCTGTGACTACCGCAGCCTGGAGGCCGAGGTGGCCGACGCCTATCCGCAAATGCAGCAGGTGGTGGCGCAGGTGCGCGAGCGCTATGGCGCTGACAAGTTGATTTTGATGGGGCATTCGCGCGGCGGATTTTTGTCCACCTATTTCGCCGGCCGGCATCCAGATCTGGTGCAGGCCTCGGTCAACCTCGCCGGTGTCTGGAGCGCGTTTTGTGAGGGCCGCAACGGCGGCTTTTCCCGCAGCGCGCTGGACAAGGCGGCCAGCCAGTTCAAGAACAACTTTTGGGCTTATTTCGAGAACGACAGTTACTTCGCCAACACGACCTTCAACGACCCCAATTACCAATGGATGTCGGCCACCGCAGCCAAGCATGGCATTGTGTTTCGCAAGTACCCGCAAAACGGCCAAGCCGACGGCCACAGCACGCCGACCTGGAAGCCCGAGACTTGGCGCGCCGACGTGCTGCAGTGGCTCGCTGCTGTGCAGTAAGGCTGCTTACGCGACAGCTTTGCTGGCGCTTGCCCGCCAAAATAGTGGGCCATGCGGCTTCGGCCTGCGGGTCCATCAATGTCAATGAGGGATGAAACATCACATGCAAGACGCTGAGCTCACCCGGGAAGAACTGCACTTCAGGCGTATTGACATGCGTGCCTGGCGCAGGAGTGACGGTTTGTTTGAGGTCGAGTCGCGTCTGACCGACCAAAAGCCGTCCGATTTTTTGCGGCCCCGTACCGACAAATTCGTCCCCGCTGGCCAGCCTCTGCATGATCTGGGGGTCAGGGTGGTGTTTGACGGGGACCTCACGGTCACTGCGGTGTCTACCTTTACCGACGCCGCGCCGGTTGATGACTGCTGGGACGGTGGCCGCGCCCTGCAAGCCATGGTCGGGGTCAAGATGACCAGCGGCTGGGGCAAGGAGGTGCGTGAGCGCTTGTCCGGAGCGCGCAGCTGCACCCACCTGAGGGAATTGCTGATGCCCATGGCCACCACCGCCTTTCAAGCGATCGCCGGCCTGCGCATGAACAGGCCTGAGCCGCTGGATGCAACAGGGCGACCGAAGAAGATCGACAGCTGTTATGCCTTCGGGGCTGAGCGGGAGCTGGTGCTCCGGTTCTGGCCGGAGTTTTATCGGGGCAAGGCGCGCTGAACCGGTTCAGTCAAATTTGGGGCTGCGTTTTTCGAGGAAAGCGTTGACCGCCTCGGTGTGGTCGGGCTGCTTGTGGCAGACCGCCTGAAAGACAGCCGACAGTTCCAGCACGGTGTCGAAGGACGAGCGCATCGCTTCGCGCAGCAGTCGCTTTGTCAGACGTACCCCGTGCGATGAGTTTTGGGTGATGCGGGCCGCAAACTCGCGGGCTGCCGACATCACCTGGTCCTCGGGCACCACCCGTGAGACGAGTTCCCAGGCCAGCGCCTGCTGCGCGTCGATCAGATCGCCGGTGAGCACCATTTCGCTGGCCTTGGAAATACCGATGATGCGCGGCAGCAGCCAGGCGCCGCCGTCGCCTGGAATGATGCCGACCTTGATGAAGCTGGCGGCAAAGCGGGCCTTTTCGCTGGCGATGCGGAGATCACACATGCAGGCCAGATCCAGCCCTGCGCCGATGGCGTGGCCATTGAGCGCCGCAATCACGGGCACCTCCAGATTGAAGAGGTGACGTGCCATGCGCTGTATGCCGCGCCGGTAGTCGCTGCGGATGTCCATCTCGCTGACCTCATCCGAGGCCTGACGCTTCATTTCGCGGATATCGCCACCGGTGCTGAAGACGGGGCCATTGCCGGTCAGAATGACGCAGCGCACGCTGCGATCGGCCTCTATGCGTTCGATGGCCGCCAGGAAGTCGGGCACTGCGCTGTTGCCGGTCAGCGGGTTGCGCCGCTCGGGCTCGTTCATGGTCAGAGTGACCAGCGGGCCCTCTTGCTCGTAGATCAGGAAGTCGGACATGGTTCAAGCCTTTGCAAGGGTGCTGTTGTCAATGACGAAGCGAAAGCGCACATCGCCGGCCTCCAGGCGCCGGTAGGCGTCGGTGATGCCGTCGGCGTGGATCACCTCCACCTCGGCGCCGATGCCGTGGTGGGCGCAGAAGTCGAGCATCTCCTGTGTTTCGCGCAAACCGCCACTGCGCGTGCCCGCCAACCTGCGCCGGTTCATCAGCAGCGCCGCAGCCGGAACCGTCAGAGGCTCTGCAGGCAGGGCCAGGGTGACCATCGTGCCGTCGAGGTCGAGCAGGCCGAGGTGGCTTTCAAAGTCCAGCGTCGCCGGCACGGTGGAGATGAGCAGATCGAAGCGGCCGGCCCATGCTTTCAATGGGGCGGGCTCAGAGAGGAAAAATGCATCGGCGCCCAAGCGCAGCGCGTCCGCGCGCTTGGACTCGTGGAGCTCGAGCACCGTCACGCTGCAGCCCATGGCCTTGGCCATGCGCACCCCGACATGGCCGAGGCCACCCAGGCCCACAATGGCCACGCGGGTGCTCGGACCGGCCTGCCAGTGGCGCAGCGGCGAATACAGGGTGATGCCGGCACACAGCAGCGGCGCGGCATTTTTCAGGGGGATGGCGTCCGGGATGCGCAGTACGAAATGCTCATCGACCACGATCTGCTGGCTGTAGCCGCCATAGGTGGGCTGGCCATCATGGTCCAGCGAGTTGTAGGTCAGCACCCGCCGGCCGCTGCAGTATTGCTCCAGACCGGCTTGGCAGCGGGCGCAAAGTCGGCAGCTGTCCACCATATTGCCCACGCCGACCCGGTCGCCGATGGCAAAGCGCCGGACCTCGGTACCGACCGCGCGCACCAGACCGGCCATCTCGTGGCCAGGCACCAGCGGGTACATCGATCGGCCACGCAGGCTGCGAGCGTGCTCGATGTCCGAGTGGCAGATGCCTGCGTAGGCGATGTCGATCACCACATCGCGCGGGCCCGGTTCACGCCGGGCGATGCTCATGGGCTCGAAATCTGACTGTGCGCTGCGTACGCCGCGGGCCTGGACCAGGCTCATGAGCTTATTCCGGTTGGATCTGGGCTTCGCGTGCCAGCCTCACCCATTTGTCCACCTCAGACTGCATATAGGCCTTGAGCTCGTCGGGGTTGAGGATGAGCGGGATGGTGGCGACTGAGGCATAGCGCTCGACCACATCCTTGTTGCGCAGGCCCTGGGCCATGGCAACGCTGATCCGGTTGACCAGATCACGCGGCATGTTGGCCGGGCCCACCACCGCATTCCAGGAGGGGAAGTCAAAGCCGGGCAGGGTCTCGGAGATGGCGGGCCAGTCTGGCGTCGACGGGTTGCGCTTGAGTGAGCTGACGGCCAGGGCCCGCATGTTGCCGCCCTTGACCTGGGCCATCGCATTGCCCGGATCGGTCAGGGTGGCGTCCAAGGTGCCGCCGATCACATCGGTGAGAGTGGCTGGCGACCCCTTGTAAGCCACCGGCAGCAGCTCAACGCCGCTCATCTTGCCGATGGTGGCAATTTGGAGTTGAACCACGGCGGTCGAATAACCGATGCTGACTTTGCCCGGATTTTTCTTGGCGTGAGCAAGAAACTCTGCAAAGCTGCGTATCGGCGAGCTGGCCTTGACCATCAGCACATGGTTGGTCAGGCTGGTGCCTGCGATGGGGGTGAGGTCCTTGAGGGGGTCATAGGGCAGGTTCTTGACCAGCGCGACATTGACCGCCAGTGGCGACAGCGATGCGCACATCAGCGTGGTGCCGTCGGGGAGGGAGCGCATCACGTCCTGAACGGCGATCACGCCACCGCCGCCGGCCTTGTTTTCAACGATGTAGTTCTGGCCGGTGAGGGTGCTGACCGTCGGCATCAGCGCCCGGGCCACAAAGTCATTGGAACTGCCGGCCGGCAGCGGCACGATCATGCGCACCGGCCGTCCACCCGGTGTTTGCGCCAGGGCCAGGCCCGGCAGGGCGGTGGCCAGAGCGGCCTTGAGGAATACGCGTTTGTCCATGGTCTTGTCTCCTTCCTGATGTCTTGGTTGCAGCGGTGATTCAGCCGATGACGGCTTTGTACTCAAGAAACTCTTCGACGCCGATGCGTCCCCATTCCCGGCCGATGCCCGAGAGTTTGAAGCCGCCGTGGACGCCGCGCTTGTCCAGCGGCGCGCCGTTGATGCGCACCCGGCCGACCCGCAGCTGATCGGCCACCGCGCGTGCGCGCTCGTCGCTGGCAGCCCAAACGCCGGCGGCCAGGCCGTAGGGTGAATCGTTGGCCATGCGCACTGCTTCGGCCTCATCCTCGAAGGGCATGATCACCACCACCGGGCCGAAGATCTCTTCGCGTGCGATGCGGCTGTGGTTGTCGCCTGAAAAAATGGTGGGCTTGACATACCAACCGCGATCCAGGCCAGCAGGCGCATCGGGCCCGCCGGTGAGCAGGCGCACGCCCTCGGCCAGACCGCTGTGGATATAGCCGCGCGCCCGCTCGCCCGGCACTGCGGTGATGACCGGGCGAAGAGCGGG
>JBAXEN010000290.1:0-5228 GCA_037140415.1 Betaproteobacteria bacterium
TCGAGGTGTTTTCTGCCGTCATGCCCATGGGGCAGGGCATTGCCACCACCTTGGCCCAGTTGGTGGTCGACGCCTTTGGCGTGCCGATCGAGCGGGTGCGTATCGTCTTGGGCGATACCGACCGGGGCGACGGTTTTGGCAGCGCCGGCTCGCGCTCGCTGTTTACCGGCGGCTCGGCGGTCAAGGTTGGGGCCGATCGCACCATTGCCCAGGGTAAGGCGCTGGCAGCGCAAGAGTTTGAGGCGTCTGAGCAGGACATCGTCTACGCGGGCGGGCGCTTCAGTGTCGCCGGTACCGATGTGTCTATTGGCCTGTTCGATCTGGCCGGTAAGCAGCCCGAGCACCGCATCTTTATGGATTCGACCAGCGCCGCCTCTGGCCCCAGCTGGCCCAATGGTTGCCACATCGCCGAGGTCGAGGTCGACCCGGCCAGCGGCGAGGTGGCGGTGGTGGCCTACGCTTCGGTCAACGATGTGGGCCGGGTGGTCAACCCGACGATCGTGCGCGGCCAGCTCGACGGCGGCGCAGTCCAGGGCATCGGTCAGGCCCTGCAGGAGGCGGTTGTCTATGACGAACAAAGCGGCCAGCTGCTGACCGGCAGCCTGATGGACTACACCGCGCCGCGCGCTGGCGACTGCCCCGACTTCAAAACCGAAATGGACCCGAGCGTGCCGTCCACCAACAACCCCCTGGGCGTCAAAGGGGTGGGCGAGTTGGGCACCATCGGCGCCACGCCGGCGGTGGTCAATGCAGTGGCCGATGCGCTGGCTCGCGCCGGCAAGGGCTACCTGGCGCCACAACTGCAAATGCCGCTCACCCCAGCGCGGTTGTGGCAGTTGCTGCAGGGCTGAAGGCGTGCTGGGTGGATGCCCCACTTGGCTGCGCAGAGGGTGTGCAAAATAAGAGTTAACCCTATTTTCGTTCGAACATCGAACTTCAAGAGACGATAGTCGAACGATTGAGGCCCGGTTTTCCGAGCTTGTACCTCGCTCTGGGCTCAGCACCGCCTAAAGTGCCATGACGATAGAAGGTACGGCAGATAGGCCCGGCCTGAGGCATCCTTCCCGGGGCGGCGGGCTGCTGAGAGGGCCCACGGTCTTTTGTTTTGCATTGAGGTGACGATGAGCACAAGCACAAACTTTCCGCGCGAGGCGATTGCCGAGCCCGTCAATCCCCTGGGCCTGGAGGGGATTGAATTCATTGAATACGGCTGTGCCCGTCCGCAGGCGCTGGGTCAGGTGCTGGAGATGATGGGTTTTAGGCCGGTGGCCCGCCATCGCTCCCGTGAAGTGATGCTTTACCGCCAGGGCGGCATCAACATCATCGTCAATGCCCATCTGCCCAGCCTCATGCCAGAGCAAGTCGCCAGCGACAAGCCTTGGCTGGCCGCCATCGCCCTGCGGGTGCGTGATGCCGGCGCAGCCTACCGCCGTGCGCTCGAGCGCGGTGCTTGGGCGGTGCCCTCACAGGTCGAGGTGATGGAGCTCAATATTCCAGCCATCCATGGCGTCGGCGCCAGCCGCATTTATTTCGTCGATCGTTACGACAAGTTCAGCATCTATGACGTGGACTTTGTGCCGATCCCCGGGGTTGATCCGCATCCACCGGCCTTGGCGGGTCTGCATTTTTTCGGCGTTGTGCAGTACATCGGCAATGAGCGCACCGCCGACTGGAGCGAGTTTTACCGCGAGTTGTTTGGATTTTGCGAACTTCCCGCCGAGCAGCACTTTGGCATCTTGCCCAAGGGGCGCATTTTGCAAAGCCCTTGTCCGCCAGCTTCGCGTTTTTACATCCAGCTCATCGAGCCCGAAGCCGGCTTGCTCGATGTCGAGGGTCAAGAGCAGTTGCAGCGCATCGCCTTAGGCACCCGTGAGGTGCTGCAGACGGTGGCCGAGCTGTCCCAGCGCGGCGTTGAGTTTATTCAGTCCAAGGCGGTCCAAGCCGACGGGCGTGGTGCCTTGACCCGAACCTGGCAGGGCAGTGTGAGCTTTGAGCTGGTTCACGACGACAGGACCTGAACGCCATGGTCGACTTCAGCGCCAACATCAGGGACTTCGGGATGGACACCATCTCATTGGCCGGGCCTTTGGAGGCCAAGTTGCTGGCGGTACGCCAGGCCGGGTTTTCGCAGATCATGCTGTCGGCCCGCGATGTGGTGGGCCACCCCGGCGGCTTGCCTGCGGCCATTGCGGCCGTGCGGGCCAGCGGGCTGCGCGTCACCGGCTTTCAGGTGCTGCGCGACTTCGAAGGCCTGTCCGGCCACCTGCACGACTACAAGATCGACATCGCCAAATCCATGCTGGAGATGTGCAGCGCGCTGGGCGCCAAGGTGCTGCTGGTGTGTTCCTCGACCTCGGTGCATGCCAGCAGCGATGTTCAGGCCTTGGCGCTTGACCTGCGCAAGTTGGCGATGCTGGCCATTCCCCGCGGCATCAAGGTAGCCTTCGAGGGCTTGTCGTGGGGCCGCACCATCAGCGAATTTCCCCAGGCCTGGGATATTGTCTGCCGAGCTGACATGCCCAATCTGGGCTTGGGTCTGGACAGCTTTCACCTGTTTGCGACCAAGACGCCGCTTCAAGAGCTGGACATGCTGGAGCCAGACAAGATCTTCCTGGTGCAGCTGGCCGACTTCATGTGGACCGAAATCAAGTCGGTCGAAGAGCGCATCAGCACCGCCCGTCATTTCCGCGTGTTTCCCGGCGAAGGCGTACACAGCGCCGACCTGGCTGCGCTGGTGAGCAAGTTACACAGCCTGGGCTATCGGGGCGACTACAGTTTTGAAGTCTTCAATGACGACTACCAGCAGATCCCGCTGCCCACCGTGGCCGAGCGTGGCCGGCGATCGGCCCTGTGGCTGGCCGAAGGGGTGTTGCGGCTATCGGTGCCGCTGCCCAATCAGTTGCGGCTGCGCCGCCCGGGTGCCGCAGGCGCGCTCTGAGCTGCACACTGCTATCCTCGCAGCATGTTGGTTGTGTATGCCCCAGACGGCTACGCCGGCATGTTGAGGTGCTTATGAGTGTTTGCGATTTGCATGTTGTGCGACAGGGCCAGGGGCCCTTCTTGGTTCTCAGTCACGCTCTCGGCTGCGACCTGAGCATGTGGGACGGCGTGGCTGAGCGCCTGCAGCAGCGCTATACCATCTTGCGCTACGACCACCGCGGCCACGGCCGATCGCCGGTGCCGCCGGGCCAGTGGAGCATGGAGATGCTGGCCGACGATGCGCTGGCCTTGATCGAAGCCCAGTGCGATGGTCCGGTGCATTTTGCGGGCCTGAGCATGGGCGGCATGACCGGCCAAGCGCTGGCCGCCAAGGCGCCGCAGCGTCTGCGCAGCCTGATCATCGTCAACTCGGCCAGCCACTACAACGAGGCAGCCCAGGCCATCTGGCAGGGCCGCATGCGCGCGGTGCGCGAGCAGGGCGTCTGCGCCATTGCCGAAGGCGCGATGCAGCGCTGGTTCACCCCAGCTTTTCGCGCTGATGCTGCCGGCAGCGCGCAGGTGTCGGCGCTGCGTGAGCGGCTTGAGCGCATTCCCGCCTCTGCCTACGAGGCCGCCTGCTCGGCGGTGGCCGGCATCGACTTTCGCGCCAGCAACCCGGATATTCGCTGCCCGACCTTGGTGATTGGCGGCACGCTCGACGAGGCCACGCCCTTGGCTGCGTCTGAGGCCATGGTGAGCCAAATCCCGGGTGCCCAGTTGCGCACCATCGAGGCTGCGCACCTGAGCGCGGTCGAGCGCCCGGCAGAGTTGGCCGAGCTGATCGATGCCTTTATCTCGCGGCTGTGAGACAGAGCTGAGCAGCGCGCGAGCGCGGTGCGCTCGCGCTGCCTTGCCTGCGGCGCTCGCCCGGGCGGCACAATGGTGCATGGCCATCAGCAGTCTTTATCCGGTCGACGAGCGCGAGGTGCAGTGCAGCGCGATCCGCGCTCAGGGTGCCGGTGGTCAAAACGTCAACAAGGTATCGTCGGCCATACACCTGCGCTTTGACATCCCCGCCTCGTCCTTGCCTGATGCGGTCAAGGCGCGCCTGCTGGCCTGCGGCGACAGCCGCATTTCGCAGGACGGCGTGCTGGTGCTCAAGGCCCAGCAGCACCGTACGCAGGAGCAAAACCGCGCGGCTGCGCTGGCGCGGCTGCAGGCCATCGTCGATGGGTTGTCCTTGCCCCCCAAGCCCAGGCGCGCCACCCGGCCTACGGCTGCCTCCAAGCGTCGGCGACTGGAGGGCAAGAGCGAGCGCTCGGCCCTCAAAAGCCAGCGCGGCAAAATTCAGGACCTCTAGCTTCAATGCCTCCTTTGAGCCTGGGCGATCAGCCGCCCGAAGTGCTGCAGTTGCTCGCCGATAGTCGGCGGGTGCATACCCCCTGTGGTCCAGGCCAATTGGTCTGGCACCTGTGGGGGCAGCCCCATGCCGAGCGGCCCGCGCTGGTCCTGTTGCATGGCGGCAGCGGTAGTTGGACCCATTGGCTTCGCAACATCGAGGCGCTGGTGGCTGCGGGCCGCTGGATTTTGGTGCCCGACCTGCCCGGCTTCGGCGATTCGGACCTGCCGCCTGGGGGGCGCGACGCCGATGCCATGCCTGAGCCTTTGGAGCAGGGCCTGCGCAGTTTGGTGGGCAGCAGCGTTTGCGAGCTGGTGGGCTTTTCTTTCGGGGGGCTGGTGGCCGGCCTGTGGGCCCAGGCCTTCGCCGAGCGTTTTTCTCGCCTTGTGTTGCTGGGCCCGCCTGGTCTGGGGCGGCCGGCGATCGAGCGCATCCGTCCGCAGGCCTGGCGGCATCTGAGCGAGCCGGCGGATCGTCTGCGCATGCACACCCACAATTTGCGCGAGCTGATGCTGCATCAGCATGACGCGGCCTCGCCTCTGGCATGTCAGTTGCAACAGCTCAATGCTGAGCGAGACCGCTTGCCCAGCCGCCGGCTGGCCCGCACCGATATTCTGGCGCGCGCGCTGCAGCAACTGCACTGCCCGGTGCATCTGCTCTATGGCGAGCATGACCGCTACTACCTGCATCAGCACCGTGAGATCGAGGCGGTGCTGCGCAGCTGCCCGGGCTTTGTAGCGATGCGGGCCATTGCAGGTGCCGGTCATTGGGCGCAGTTTGAGCAAGCGCATGCTTTTCATGCCGCGCTTTTCGAGGCCTTGGACGAGCGGGTCCATGCCGGACAATCAGTGCCATGCCCTTGAACTGGTACCTCGTCCACAGCAAGCCGCGCCAGGAAAAGGTGGCGCTG
>JBAXEN010000291.1:0-5222 GCA_037140415.1 Betaproteobacteria bacterium
GATCACCACCATGGCCACGATGCCAAGCCGCACGAGTCGCCCTGGGTGGTGACGGTGCCGCTGGTGTTGCTGGCCATCCCTTCGGTTTTCATCGGCTACTACACCATCGCGCCGATGCTGTTCGGTGACTTCTTCAAGGATGCGATCACCGTCAATAGCGCGTTGCATCCGGCCATGGCCGAACTCGCCAAGCTCTTCCATGGCCCCATGGCCATGGCCAGCCATGCGTTTTCGACCGCACCTTTCTGGCTGGCTTTGGCCGGTGTGGTGGTGGCCTGGTATTTCTACCTGATCAACCCTGCGGTGCCGGCGGCCATAGGCCGAGCCCTGCGCCCCATCGCCGTGGTGCTCGAGAACAAGTACTACATGGACTGGTTCAATGAAAACGTGCTGGCTAAAGCCGCCCGCGGCCTCGGGATGGGGCTGTGGAAGGGCGGCGACCAGGCTCTGATCGACGGTGCGGTGGTCAATGGCTCTTGGCGCCTGGTGGGCTGGGTGTCTGCAGCGGTGCGGCAATTGCAGTCGGGATTTATCTACCACTATGCGCTGGCCATGATCATCGGTGTGTTCGCGCTGATGACCTGGTTCGTCTGGCTCAACAAATAAGAAGAGGCAACACATGGCTTTGCTGAGCCTGGCGATCTGGACGCCAATCGTTTTTGGGGTGGTGCTGCTGGCCCTGGGGTGGGACGAGCATGTCAAGGCGGTGCGCGCGCTGGCCCTGATGGGCGCCTTGGTGAGTCTGCTGGTCACGCTGCCGCTGTACGGCGGCTTCCAGTACGACACCAGCGCGATGCAGTTTGTCGAAAAAGCCAGCTGGATCCCGCATCTGAACATCAACTACCACCTTGGCCTGGACGGCATCTCCTTCTGGTTCGTGCTGTTGACCGCCTTCATCACCGTGGTGGTGGTGATTGCCGGCTGGGAGGTGATCGAGGAGCGGGTCAACCAGTACATGGGCGCCTTCCTGATTCTCTCGGGCCTGATGATCGGTGTCTTCAGCGCGCTCGATGCGATGCTGTTCTTCGTCTTCTTCGAGGCGACGCTGATCCCGATGTACCTGATCATCGGCATCTGGGGCGGCCCCAACAAGATCTACGCCGCCTTCAAGTTCTTCCTTTACACCTTGCTCGGCTCGCTGCTGATGCTGGTGGCGCTGGTCTACCTCTACAACCAATCGGGCGGCAGTTTTGACCTGGCCACCTGGCACAAGCTGCCCCTGGGCATGACGGCGCAGACCTTGCTGTTCTTTGCCTTCTTTGCAGCTTTTGCGGTCAAGGTGCCGATGTGGCCAGTGCATACCTGGTTGCCCGATGTGCACGTGGAAGCGCCCACCGGCGGCTCGGCGGTGCTGGCGGCCATCATGCTCAAGCTGGGCGCCTATGGCTTCTTGCGCTTTTCCATGCCGATCGCCCCGGACGCCTCGCGTGAATGGGCCTGGCTGATGATTGCCCTGTCGCTGGTGGCAGTGATTTATGTCGGCTTGGTGGCACTGGTGCAGCAGGACATGAAAAAGCTGGTGGCTTACTCATCGGTGGCGCACATGGGTTTTGTGACCCTCGGATTTTTCATCTTCAATGACCTGGGCGTGGCCGGCGGCCTGGTGCAGATGATCGCGCACGGCTTCGTTTCAGGCGCCATGTTCCTGTGCATCGGCGTGCTCTACGACCGGGTGCATTCGCGCCAGATTGCCAGTTACGGCGGTGTGATCAACACCATGCCCAAATTTGCCGCTTTTGCGCTGCTGTTTGCCATGGCCAACTGCGGTCTGCCGGGCACCGCCGGTTTTGTGGGCGAGTGGATGGTGATTCTGGGCGCGGTTAAATTCAATTTCTGGATCGGCCTGGCCTCGGCCACGGCCTTGATTTTTGGCGCCGCCTATACCTTGTGGATGTTCAAGCGGGTCTATCTGGGCGATGTGGCCAACGACGATGTTCGGCAGCTGTCGGACATCAACGGACGCGAGTTCTTCATGCTCAGCCTGCTGGCTGCCGCCGTGCTTTATATGGGCATCTTCCCCAAGCCCTTTACCGATGTGATGGACGCTTCCGTGGCCGACCTGCTCAAGCATGTGGCCCTGTCCAAACTGAAATGATCCGCCACCTGGCAACGACTCTCGAGTTCTTCCATGATTGATGCATTGAGCTGGTTTGCGGTCTATCCTGAAATCATCCTGCTGGTGATGGCCTGCGTCATCGCGCTGGTGGACCTGGGCGTGCGCGATCGCGGTCGCACCTTGAGCTATGTGCTGGCGCTGCTCACGCTTGCCTGGGTGGCCATCGTCACTGGCTCGCACGCCCTGGGCGGCGAGACGGTCTACGGTTTTGGCAAGATGGTGGTCAGCGAGCCCATGGGCAACTGGCTCAAATGCTTTGCCGCCCTGACGCTCATGGCCACCTTGGTGTATGGCCGGCCCTATGCAGCCGACCGCGACATGCTGCGCGGCGGCGAGTTCTTCACCCTGGGCCTGTTCTCTCTGCTGGGCGCCTTCCTGATGATTTCGGGGCACAACTTTTTGGTGCTCTACATGGGGCTGGAGTTGATGACGCTGTCGAGCTACGCGCTGGTGGCGCTGCGCCGTGACCATGCCACCTCCACCGAGGCGGCGATGAAGTACTTTGTGCTGGGCGCGCTGGCCTCGGGCTTTTTGCTCTACGGCCTGTCCATGATCTATGGCGCCACTGGCAGCCTGGATGTGGGTGAGGTGTTCAAGGCCATTGCCAGCCGCGAGGTCAAGCACCAGGTGCTGGTCTTCGGTCTGGTGTTTGTGGTGGCTGGCCTGGCTTTCAAGCTCGGCGCGGTGCCCTTTCACATGTGGCTGCCCGACGTCTACCACGGCGCGCCCACAGCGGCCACTTTGGCCATCGGTGCGGCGCCGCAGTTGGCCGCCTTTGCCATGGTTATCCGCATTTTGGTGCAGGGCCTGATGCCCCTGGCCATCGATTGGCAGCAGATGCTGGGTGTGCTGGCGGTAGGCTCATTGCTGGTGGGCAATTTGGCGGCGGTGGCGCAGACCAACCTCAAGCGCATGCTGGCTTTTTCCACCATCGCGCAAATGGGCTTTTTGCTGCTGGCCCTGCTGGCCGGTGTGGTGGGCGGTGACAAGATCAACGCACAGTCGGCCTATGGGGCGGCGATGTTTTATGTGGTCACTTATGTGCTGACCACGCTGGCGGTGTTTGGCGTCATCATGCTGCTGGCCCGTGAAGGCTTTGAATCCGAGGACATCGTCGATCTGGCCGGCCTGAACCAGCGCAGCCCGCTGTATGCCGGCGTGATGGCCGTCGGCATGTTCTCGCTGGCCGGTGTGCCGCCGCTGGTCGGGTTTTATGCCAAGCTGTCGGTGATCGACGCGCTGCTGTCGGCCCAGGGCAATGAATACCTCTACCTGGCCTTGTTTGCGGTGATTGCGTCGCTGATCGGCGCCTTCTACTATCTGCGGGTGGTCAAGGTGATGTACTTTGACCCGGTGCCCGCCCATGTGAATCCCTCCATCGATGCCACGCAAGATGTCCGGGTGGTGCTCAGCCTCAACGCCGGCTTGCTGCTGGTGCTGGGCTTGCTGCCCGGCGGCCTGATGACCCTGTGCTCGCAGTCTATGGCCAGCGTGCTCAAGTCCCTGGGCACCTGAGTTCATGAATTCGTCAGCCCTGGCCTGGATGGTGATTGCGCTGGCGCTGGTGGCGGCCAATTTGCCCTTTGTGAGCAACCGCCTCTTGCTGGTGCGGGCGGTGCCGGGGCAAAAGTCCTTGGCCTGGCGCCTGCTCGAGTTGGTGTTGCTCTACCTTCTGGTCGGCGCGGTGGCCCTGGGCATTGAGCACAGCATTGGCCAGGTGGCGCCCCAGGGCTGGGAGTTCTATGCGGTGACAGGCTGCCTGTTTCTGACGCTGGCCTTCCCCGGTTTTATCTACCGCTACCTTTACCGGCGCTCCTGAGCCTGCCTGTCTGATGGACGCCGCCCGCGATGCGCATCTGCGCGAAGACACTGTCTCCAGCGAAGAACTGCTGCGTGGCAGCTTCCTGCAGGCCAAGCGCGATGTGGTGCGACTGCCCGACGGTAGCCAGGCCAGCCGCGAATATGTGTGCCACCCCGGAGCGGTGGTGGTGGTGGCCGAGTTGTCTGACGGGCGCTATGTCCTCGAGCGGCAATGGCGATATCCACTCGAGCGCGCCTTCACCGAGTTTCCCGCCGGCAAACTCAATCCGGGCGAGGATCCATTGTTGTGCGCCCAGCGCGAGCTGCGCGAGGAAACCGGCTACCAAGCCCGCCATTGGGCCTATGCCGGCCCGGTGCATCTGGCCATTGCTTATTCGACCGAAGTCATCCACCTGTTTTTTGCGCGGGGCTTGAGCGCTGGCGAGCGCAATCTGGATGAGGGTGAATTTTTGGATGTGTTTGCCGCCAGCTTGGAGCAACTGCACGCTTGGGCCCGGGCCGGTGAGCTGACCGATGCGAAAACCCAGTTTTGCCTGCTCTGGGCGCAAAATGTGCGATCGGGACTGTGGTCGCTGGATTGGCAGGACGGTTGAGCCGTCTGCTGGTGTGCGGCGCTGGCCGCCGAGGGCAATAGCCACCGCCTGCGCGCTTTGGAGCTTCGGCGCGATAATCAAGGCCATGAAAGTTCTGGACCTCAAATGCGCGCATCAGCATGTGTTCGAGGGCTGGTTTGCCTCCGAAGATGATTTTCAATCGCAGCTCGGGCGCGGACTGGTCAGCTGCCCCATCTGTGGCGACGCGGCTGTTGAAAAACAACTCAGCGCGCCGCGGCTGAATTTGGGCGCCTTGCCTGCGCCGCAGGCACCGCAAGCACCTCAGCCGGCCAGCCCCCCGGTGCCCCAGGAGATGGCCGCAGCCATGGCCGATCCCAAGCTTCAAGCCCTGTGGCTCAAGGCCATGCGGGAAGTCGTGGCCCGCACCGAAGACGTGGGCGAGCAGTTCGCCGATGTGGCCCGGCAGATGCACCATGGCGAATTGCCCGAGCGCGGCATCCGTGGCCGCACCACGCCCGACGAAGCGGCGGCCTTGCTGGACGAGGGCATCGCGGTGATGCCCTTGCTGCTGCCCGACGCCCTCAAAGAGCCCCTGCAATAAGCCTGTTCAGCGGCTGTATTCGGCCCGAAGGATCTTGGCCGCTTCGGTCATGGCGCGCAGCTTGCCGTCGGCCACTTCGCGCGGCAGGTATTTCATGCCGCAGTCGGGCGCCAAAATCACCTGCTCGGGC
>JBAXEN010000292.1:0-5219 GCA_037140415.1 Betaproteobacteria bacterium
GATGCCGCCACCGACTTGCGTTCAGCTTGGACCCATTTGCGCGAACTGATCGTGCGGGCCGGCCGGGCAGCGCAGGGGCAGACCGAGGCGGAGGGGCTGCTGTCGTCCCACCAATTGGTGCGAGGGTGATGTCCTGCGGTAACCAGCACGCAGGGTGGGGCAGGGGCCGTTTGATGGGGGATTTTTGATGCCGGATTTAGGAATTACGGGCCAGCGCCCTGTTCAGCAGACACGGACCGAGCAGGCCGCCGGCGGGCCGGGGCAGCGTGCGAACGAATTGCATTGTCCGGTGCAGTTTGCCGGAGCCCATGGTGCTCGCATCGATGGCGTGCTGCACGCTCGCAGTCGGACCCTGTCGGCGGGTGATCGGGACCGCATGAATGCGCGCCCTGGCCCCTTGAGCCCAAGAGAGTTTGAGCGTGAGCTTGGTCAGATCATGGCCTGGGTCGGCACCTCAGACGCCAAGGCCGACGCGCCCTTGAGGGACAGTCTGCAGCGGTATCTGCGTCCTAGGGGGGATTCTGCGGCCCTGCCAACTCTGGCTCGTTTGCGTTTTGACGGAGGCACGCAGCAAACGGGCCGTGTCAATGCTCAGGCCGCCATGGCTTTTGCCGCCGATCAGGACAGCGCGGACCGGCCTCAGAGCCAGCCCTGATTCGGGTTAGGGCGCCTCGGCGCCGGCCGGGCGGCCGCTGGGGCTGCGCTTGGCCTTGAGCAGGTGGCGGCCCATAGATTCGATGTACTCGACGCCGCGGGGACCGGCCACCAGTTGTTTGACCCGGCGATCACCGGCCACGTCTTGCAGTTGTAGGAAGTTGCCGGCGCGCAGGCGCATCAGGCGCTTGTGCAAGGTCGCTGGCGAGCCCAGGTGGGCCATGGCGATGGTTTGGCGCACCGTCATGGGTGCGCCTTTGGCCCAACGCAGGATCACGATCTCGAGCAGCGCGGTCTCGTTGGGGTCAATCTCATCGAGCGCGCCGGGCTTGCTCGAGGTGCTGCGTGCCACCAGGGACAGGAAGCTCAGATAAGCGCCATAAGCCTGCGCATCGCCTGGCTGCGGGATGATCGGTGCAGCCGGGGGCGTATCGCTGTCGGCGGGCAGTCCCACCTTACGGGCGCGACGCACGGGCTTGTTGGTGTTCTCGAGTGTTTGCTCAGTACTCATGCCGCTTTCCCTTCCCAAATCAAGGCAGCCACAGTGATGTCATCCGATTGCGGCGCGCCGTCTGCAAAACGCGCCACCTCGCTAAAAAGTTGTTCGACCACGACCGCTGGGGCTGGGTCGCTGCACAAGCGCAGCAGGTCCAGCAGGCGTTGTTCGCCGTAGGCCTCTAACTGGCCGTCAAAAGCCTCTGTCACGCCGTCGGTGTAGGCCAGGAGCAGATCGCCAGGCTCCAGTTGCACACTGGCGCTGCTAAAGGGCATATCGGACATGACGCCCAGTGCCATGTCGCCGGTCGACTCGAGCCAGACGGTGCGCCCGTCTGCGTGGCGAATCAGGGGCGGGTTGTGCCCCCCGTTGGCATAGTCCAGGCGGCCGGTCACCGGATCGAGGATGGCCAGAAACACGGTGACGAACAAATCGAGCGGGTTTTGCCGGCACAGCTCGTCGTTGGCCTGGGCCAGGCACTCTCCCACGCTGGTGCTTTGGCGCACCAGGCTGTTGATGCTGGTGCGGGCCACCGCCATGAAGAAGGCAGCGGTCACGCCCTTGCCGGAGACGTCGGCCATGACCACGGCCACACGGCCATCGGGCAGAGCGATAAAGTCGTAAAAGTCTCCGCCCATTTGGGTGGCTGGCAGCATGCGGGCGTAGCCGCTGGAGCGGGCCGTCGAGGGGAAGTGCTCGGGCAAGATCGCCATTTGCAGGCGCCGCGCCAGATCCAACTCTTTGTTAATCAGGGTCTGGGCGTCCGACAGGGCCTGGTTCTTGTCGGCCAGCTCGCGGGTGCGCTGGCCCACCAGTTCGTCGAGCACGCGTTCGCGGTTGCGCACCTCGGTGGCCATGGTCTTGAACACCCGCGCGAGCTCGCCAATTTCGTCGCTGCGCTGGCTCGTGCGCTCGAGCTGTTCAAGTTGGCCAAAGTCGCCGTGGCCGACCTGGCCGGCCACCTGGGTGACGGTGCCAATCGGCTTGGCAATCCGGTCGGCAAACGACAGGCTGACCAGGCCACCGACCAGGAACACCACAATGCCAATGGCCAGGGCGGCCAGCGCTTGCTCTTTGAGCAAATCGTCGAGCCCCTGGCGCGGCAGCTGCACGACAAACGCTCCGACTTGGGTGTCGTATTCGTCGCGGATGCTCTGAAAAACTTCGACGTAGCGGGCCTTGATTTGCGTGCGGCCCTTGCCGGTGAGCATCACGTCTCGCAGGATCTCGCGCTGGTCGTTGTCCAGGGTGGCTCGGTTATCGCTGCCGGACACTTCGGAGGCCAGCTCGGCCATGTCGCGTTGCACCACATGGATGGCCTTGAGGGCGCCACTGGCCACCAGCACCCGCACCAGCTTCTGCACGCCCACGTCGTCGCGCAGCGCCTGCAGCGACTGGCCGGGGGTGCCCACCTGCACGATGCGGGACTTGTCCACGCCCGGCACCCCCACGTATTTGAAATGCTTGTTGTCAATCTCGCGCCGCATCATCGGCTGATTGATGACGCTGGTCTTGCCATCGAGCAGGGGCCAAAAGGCCGACGCCTGGGCCTGGACCTTGGGGTCCGGGTTGAAGGTGAAGTCGATCCCCTCGAGCGGCGCATTCAGATAAGCCCGACCTTTGGGGTCGGTGATCCAGATCTCGGCGATCATGGAATTGGCGATGATGCGTTTGAGCGAGACCTTGATCTGGTCTGAGTTGCGCCCCGCTTGTTCGGCGGCCGCCACAAAGTGCGCCAAGGCGGTGGCGGTGGCCTGCATGCCTTGCCCCAGCACTTCTTCGACTTGGTCTGGCAATTGCTGCGAGATCGAGATTGACTGCGACAGCACCCGTGCCAGCACCTCCACATCGCGCTCGACCTGCTCGATCACGATGGTCCGCGCGTTCCAGGACATCGCCATCACGGTAATGCCGATCGCCAATGCCAGAAAAACCGAGATGAACAACAGAGCGCGCACGCGCAAGCCCATGTTCAGGCGTTTGGCCTGAGGCAGTGTTGGGCTTACATTAGGGCTGAAGTTCATGTTTTTTTAATATTTGACTCATTTTAACTATTGGACGACTATTTTGTAACATATCGATAACAATTTCATCAGCTTTGAATTGAAACTCGCGCCAGCGCCGTCAACCATGAACCGAGCTTTCCCTGCCGCCCCGGCCGTACGTACCGTGCGCGCGGCGGCCGAGTTTTCGCCGCTGCAGCGCCGCGACGAGCTCGATGGCCAGCAGGTCTGGATCTGGATCTACCGTTTTGATGCTTCAGGCTGGTGGCTGCGCGCTGTCAGCTCGCGCGGCGCCTCGGTGGTCTGGCGCGAGCGTTTCGCCAGCGATGCCTTGGCTTTGGCCGCCTACGAGCGCACCTTGGCCGAGCACGGCGGCGGCTTCATCATTGAGGCTGGCGAACGGGTCAAGGGCATGGATGGCTTTAACCCCGACTTGCTGCTGCCTCAGGACGCGCGCTACACCAGCGGCCGGGGTTTTTTGAGCTACACCCTGCGCACCTTCACCCTGCTCAGCAAGTACGCAGGGCTGTGGCCGGCGCAGAGCATGCTCGGCCATGTGATCACCGGCTATCTGTACAAGGGAGACGCTCCGGCCTGGCCCCATGCGGTGCAGGGGATACCGGGTGCGCCCGGGAACATCGTCATGGAGTTCACCACCCCGCCGCAGTACATCGAGGACCATGTGCTGCAGACCATGGGCTTGCGCAAGACCTTGGCCAAAACCGGCGATTGGTGGCGCTGAGGGCACCGAAGGGCTCTGTAGGAGCTGCGCCCTCGCAGCGATGCGGCGCTTGTTAGGGGGCCATGGCGCCGAGGGCGCGGCTCCTAGATATAGCGCTGGCAATGACAGCCCTTGCCAGTCTCCCAGCCTGAGCCCACACCGTAGAATCTCCCCATGAAAATTCTCATCAGCAATGACGATGGCTACCAGGCTGAGGGCATCGTGGCCCTGCAAGAGGCGCTGAGCCAGATTGCCGATGTGGATGTGGTGGCGCCGGAGCACAACAACAGCGCCAAGTCCAATGCCCTGACCCTGCATTCCCCCCTGTACGTCAACACCGCGGCCAATGGTTTTCGCTATGTCAATGGCACGCCGGCCGACTGCGTACACATTGCGCTGACTGGCTTGCTGGGCTATCGGCCTGATTTGGTGGTCTCGGGCATCAACAACGGCGCCAATATGGGCGACGACACCATTTATTCGGGCACGGTCGGCGCGGCGATGGAGGCCTATCTCTTTGGCATTCCCGCGATCGCTTTTTCCCAGACGGAAAAGGGCTGGGCCCATCTGGACGTGGCGGCCGCCCAGGCGCGCGCCTTGGTCGAACATTTGCGTGCCGATGTGGTCAAAGCGGCCAGCACCCAGGTGCCTTGGCTGCTCAATGTGAACATCCCCACCTTGCCGGCCGATCAGATCAAAGGGGTGCAGGTGGTGCGCCTGGGGCGCCGGCATGCGGCTGAGCGGGTGATCACCCAGACCAGCCCGCGCGGCGAGACCATGTACTGGATCGGCAGTGCCGGTCCGGCCAAAGACGAAGGCGAGGGCACCGACTTTCATGCCACCCGACACGGCCATGTTTCCCTCACGCCCTTGCAGGTGGACCTGACCGAGCACGACCGCCTGAGTTGGTGGCAGCAGCGGACCGGCGCATGACGCGCTCAGCCAAGCCCGGCGGTGGGCCGGTTGACGGTAAGCCGCCGGTGCGGCCGGGCTTTCCGGCGCGGCTTCAGACGGCAACGCCGCAGCCTAAGGCGCTCAGCCCGGCGCGGCCCGTCAAAACAACATCTCCGACGGCCGGCCTGGGCATGGATTCGCAAGCGGTGCGCGCATCCATGGTGCGCAAGCTGGCCGCGCAAGGCATCAGTCACCCGCAGGTGCTGGCGGCGATGGGGCAGGTGGAGCGCCATCGCTTCGTCGATTCGGCCCTGGCCGGCCAGGCGTATGAAGACACCGCCTTGCCCATCGGTCTGGAGCAGACCATCTCCAAGCCCAGCGTGGTCGCGCGTATGCTCGATCTGCTGATGCAGGGCCGCACGCAACTGGCCGGCCGGGTGCTGGAGATCGG
>JBAXEN010000293.1:0-5202 GCA_037140415.1 Betaproteobacteria bacterium
CCGGCGCGCTGCGCCGCCAGCGCGGTCAGCCGGTAGAGCGCGCCCGAGTCCAGGTAGTGATAGCCCAGGCGCTCGGCGGTCAGCGCTGCCAGCGTGCCCTTGCCCGAGGCGGTGGGCCCGTCGATGCAGATCACCGGAATATTTCCGGCAGCGGTGCTTGAGACCGCAAACAGGGTTTCAAAATAGTCGGGGAAGGTTTTGGCCACGCAGTGCGGCTCTTCAATGCGCACCGGCAGGCTCGCCGGGTTGAAGGCGGCCAGCGAAAAGCACATGGCCATGCGGTGGTCGTCATAGGTGGCGATCGAGGCTGTGTGCCAGGCCTGCGGCGGGCTGACCCGGATGTAGTCTTTGCCTTCTTCGACGCTGGCGCCGAGCTTGCGCAGCTCGGTGGCCATGGCGCTCAGGCGGTCGGTTTCCTTGACCCGCCAACTGGCGATGTTGCGCAGCGTGGTCGTGCCGTCAGCGTACAGGGCCATCACCGCCAGGGTCATGGCCGCATCGGGAATGTGGTTGCAGTCGAGGTCTATGGCCTTGAGCGGCCAGGCACCGCGCCGCACCCGGATGCTGTTGGCCTGCAGCTCAACCTGGGCGCCCATTTGCTCGGCCGCCTGCACAAAGGCGATGTCGCCCTGGATCGAGCTCGAGCCCAGACCCAGAATTTCAATCGGCGCTTGATCGGCCGCAATCGCGCCCAGCGCCACAAAATAGCTGGCCGAGGAGGCGTCGCCTTCCACGTAAATCTCGCCGGGTGACTGGTAGCGGCTGCCTGCGGGAATCACAAAGCGCTGCCAGCCTTCGCGCCGCACCGCAATGCCAAAGCGCTGCAGCAGCTTGAGCGTGATTTCGATATAGGGCCGCGAGATCAACTCACCCACCACCTCGATGACGATGTCTTGCTCGGCCACCAGCGGCAGCGCCATCAGCAGGGCGGTCAGGAACTGACTGGAGACGTCGCCGCGCACCTGTATCGGCGCGTCGAGTTTGAGGCTCTGCTCGGGCCGCAGGCGCAGGGGCGGGTAGCCGTCCTGGCCCAGGTAGTCAATGGCACAGCCAAGCTGGCGCAGCGCATCGACCAGGTCGCCAATGGGGCGTTCGTGCATGCGCGCTACGCCCGAGAGCTCAAAGTCGCCGCCAAGGAGTGCCAGCGCTGCGGTCAGCGGCCGCATCGCGGTGCCTGCGTTGCCTAAAAACAGCTTGGCGCTGCGCTGGCGCAGCTGCCCGCCCAGGCCGGTCATCAGCGCGGTATGGCCGGTCTGCTCGACCACGCAGCCCAGCTGCTTGAGCGCGGCCAGCATGACCGCGGTGTCGTCCGAGGCCAGCAGGTCGTGTACCACCGTCTCGCCCGCGCTCAAGGCCGCCAGCAACAACACCCGGTTGGAAATGCTCTTGGAGCCCGGCAGTCGCACGCTGCCGCTGGCGCTTTGCAAGGCGGGGAGGTCGAGGTGGGCGATCTGGTACATGGCGGTGCGGGAATGTGGTGTTCAGGCTCTGGTACGGCTCAGCCTTGCCCCATGCGCCACTGGCTGCGCCGTTGGCTGACCTGCTCAATGGCCTGGCGCAAGGCGGCGCGGTCGCCGCGATGGATAAGCTCCTCCAGCGCATGCAGGCTTTGGTGCAGGCGCTGCGATTGCGCGATCACTTGCGTGGCATTGGCCAGCAAAGCGTCAGCCCAGAGGTCGGGGTCGCCGGCGGCAATGCGGGTGCTGTCGCGAAAGCCGGGGCCAGCCAGCGCCAAATAGCGCTCTCCGTCAGCCTGTTGCATCAGGCTGTCCATGAAGGCAAAAGCCAGGAGGTGCGGAAAGTGGCTGACTGCGGCCAGCGCCTCGTCGTGCAGCTGCGGCTCCAGGGTCTTGACCTGGCAGCCCAGGGCGGCCCACAGCGCGCGGGCCCGCTCGATCTGCGCGGCACTGTGCGCCGGCAATGGCGTGAGGATGAGCTGCTGGCCCGCGTAAAGCTTGGCCTCGGCATGCTCTATGCCTGCGAGCTCCTTGCCGCAAATCGGGTGGGCCGGCATGAACTGCGCGATGCGCTCGCCCAGCGCCTGCTCGGCTGCCCGCACCACATCGGCCTTGGTCGAGCCCACGTCCATCACCAGGGCGTGGGGTTCGAGTTGGGGCAGCAGGCTGCTCAGTGTGACCTGTGTCGAGGCCACCGGCACAGCCACCAAGACCAGGTCGGCGCCGCGCACGCAATCGGCGGCGCTGGTGGCCACTGTGTCAACAATGCCCAAATCCAAAGCCTTCTGGGCGCTGGCCGGCGAGCGGCTGTAGCCGCTGACCGAGCCCACCAGCTTGGCTTGGCGCGCAGCCAGGGCGAAGGAGCCGCCCATGAGGCCGCAGCCGATCAAGGCCAGTTTTTCAAACATCACGCCGGCCTCAGTCAGAAACGGGGTAAGACCCCAGCACCTTGTAGAAGGCGCACAGCTGCTTGAGATCGTTCAGCGCGGCAGCCACATGCGCTTGGCTGATGTGGCCCTCAATGTCGATGTAGAAGTAGTACTCCCACTGGCCCGACTTGGCCGGCCGCGACTCAAAGCGCGTCATCGACACGCCGTTGGCTTTGAGCGGTACCAGCAGGTCGTGCACCGCGCCGGGCCGGTTGGGCACCGACACCACCAAGCTGGTGCAGTCACGGCCCGAGGCTGGCGGCGTGGCCAGGGTCTCGGGCAGGCAGATGACGGCAAAGCGGGTGCGGTTGTGGGCCTCGTCCTGAATCGCGTGGCGCACGGTGTACAGGCCAAACTGCCCGGCGGCACGCTCGCTGGCAATGCCCGCCCAGGCCGGGTTGGTGGCGGCCAGGCGCGCGCCTTCGGCATTGCTCGAGACGGCGCGGCGCTCGGCCTGGGGCAGGTGCTGACTGAGCCAGCCCTGGCACTGCGCCAGCGCCTGCGGGTGGGCCATCACCACCTCAATGCCTTCGAGCGCATCGCTCAAGCGCAGCAGGTTGTGACGCACCATCAGGCTGACCTCGCCGACCACCTGCACCGGCGAGCGCAGGAACAGATCCAGCGAGCGAGCGACCACGCCCTCGGTGGAGTTCTCCATGCCCACCACGCCAAAGTGCGCCGAGCCGGCGGCGGTGGCATGAAAGACCTCGTCAAAGCTGGCGCAGTAAATCAGGCTGGAAGCGCTGCCAAAAAATTGCAGCGCAGCTTCTTCGCAAAACGTGCCCTGAGGCCCGAGCACCGCTACCCGCTGCGGCGCTTCCAGGGCCAGGCAAGCCGACATGATCTCGCGCCAGATGGCGCTCACATGCTCAGCATGCAGCGGCCCGGGGTTGGCCTGGGTGATTTTGGCAATCACCTGCGCCACCCGGTCGGGCCTGAAAAAGGGCGAGCCCTCGGCCCGCTTGATCTCGCCGACCTGCTCGGCCACTTTGGCGCGGTCGTTGAGCAACTGCAGCAGTTGCCTGTCGAGCGCGTCGATTTTTACGCGCAAGGCGGCCAGGGCATCGGATTGGATGGGGGTGTTCATGGGCGGAAGATGGTCGCTCGTCAGGTGAGACTCATGCCCTCACCCCAGCCCTCTCCCAGAGGGAGAGGGTGGAAGACGGGCACGGCTGGCATTGGCCCTCTCTGCGGGTGCAGGAGTGCGGTAGGCGCTGCTGGTATTGACTTTCCCGAAGGGAGCAGGACGATGCCATGCACAGCCGGGACTTGCTCCCTCTCCCTCGGGGAGAGGGCCGGGGTGAGGGCACGCATACCGCAGTCCATGGTCCAGCCCGCCATCATGCCCGCTGCTCAAACTCGCGCATAAACTCCACCAGCGCCTGTACGCCTTCGATCGGCATGGCGTTGTAAATGCTCGCGCGCATACCGCCTACCGACTTATGGCCTTTGAGCTGCAGCAGGTCGGCCGCTTTTGCGCCTTCTAAGAAAGCGGCGTTGCGCGGGTGGGCGGGGTCGAGCAGGCGCTGGCCGTCGTCGCCGCGCAAGAAAAAGGGCACATTCATGCGCGAGCGCACCGCCTTGTCGACCGAGTTGACATACAGCTGCGAGCCGTCCATGTAGTCATACAGCAGCTGCGCCTTGGCGATATTGCGTGCCTCCATCGCGGCAATGCCGCCCTGGCGCTTGAGCCACTGGAAGGTCAGCCCGGCCATGTAGATGCCGTAGGTGGGCGGGGTGTTGTACATCGACTGGTTGTCCGCCACCAGCTTGTAGTCGAAAGCCGAGGGGCAGACGCCCAAGGCGTGTCCGATCAGGTCTTCGCGCACCACCACCAGGGTCAGGCCTGCCGGGCCGAGGTTCTTTTGCGCGCCGCCAAACGCCAGGCCGACCCGCGACCAATCGACAGGCCGCGAGCAAACATGCGACGAAAAATCGACCACCAGCGGCGCCTTGCAGCCCAGGGCCTGGAGGTGGGGCAGCTCCTGAAATTCCACGCCGTGAATGGTCTCATTGCTGCAGATGTGCACATACTGCGCGTCGCTGCCCAAGCGCCAGCTGCTGGCGGCAGGGACCTGGGTAAAGCCGCTGTCCTGCGCCGAAGCCGCCACCCGGGCCTGGCCGTACTTGCCCGCTTCTTTGTGGGACTTTTGGGCCCAGCTGCCGGTGATGACAAAGTCCATCGCGCCGCCGCGCGAGAGGTTCAGCGGCACGATGGCGTTTTCAGCCAAGCCACCGCCTTGCATGAACAAGATCTTGAACTGCGCCGGCACCGCCAGCAGCTCGCGCAGGTCGCGCTCGGCCGCCTCGTAGATCGAGATGAACTCCTTGCCCCGGTGGCTCATTTCCATCACGCCCATGCCACTGCCGTGCCAGTCGAGCATTTCGGCAGCCGCTGTTTGCAGCACCTCCTCGGGCATGGCGGCCGGGCCGGCCGAGAAGTTGTAGGGCCGCGTCATGTGGGCGAGGTTGGCTCGGCTGGCTCGCCGCCCTCGGCCGCGTCGTCGGCGCCCGCATCGGGGGCCATTTGGGCGTCGTTTTCAACGATGCGCTGCAGCCCGCTGAGCTGAGAGCCGTCGTCCAGCCCGATCAGCTTGACGCCTTGCGTCGCGCGGCCGAGCTCTCGGATCTCGCTGACCCGTGTTCGCACCAGCACCCCGCGGTCGGTGATCAGCATGATCTCGTCATCGGTATGCACCAAGGTGGCAGCCACCACCTTGCCATTGCGCTCGGATTGGGCGATGGCGATCATGCCTTTGGTGCCGCGGCCGTGGCGGGTGTATTCGGCAATCGGCGTGCGCTTGCCGTAGCCATTG
>JBAXEN010000294.1:0-5201 GCA_037140415.1 Betaproteobacteria bacterium
TGCTCATGTCACAGTCAAGAAGCACACCACGCAAGCCCCTGACCCCAGGGTCGGGTGGGAAACTGGCCAACGACACCAACAAGATCGGCGCTCGGGCTGCCACGCAAAAGAACCAGGGCAAGCGCACCCCCATCAGCCGCGATGACAGGCAGGCGCACTTGGGCGCGGACAACCAATCTCAAGAACGAAAAAAACGCACCGCCAAGCCGGTTGGCGGTGCGATGCCCGACCCGATCTGAAACGAAAGAATCAGGCTTTTTCGGGCAGCTCGATTTTCACTTCGAGCACATCCAGGTCGTCTTGGCGCTCGAGGTTGACTTTGATGTCCTCGGGTGCAATAGCGATGTACTTGGAAATGACGGCGATCAAGTCGCGCTGCAGGGCGGGCAGGTAGTCCGGCTGGTGCGAGCGCGAGCTGCCGCGCTCATGCGCCAGGATGATCTGCAAGCGCTCCTTGGCAACGCTGGCTGTTTTTTTCTTCTCGCCGAGAAGGAAAGACAGGAAGGAGCCCATTTAACGGCCTCCAAACAGACGGGCGAAAAAGCCCTGTTTTTGCGCTTCGATAAAACGCATGGGTTTGTCTTGTCCCAAGAAGCGGTCAATCACATCCTTGTAGGCTTCGGAAACATCGGTGCCTTGCAAATGGATGCTGGGCAGGCCCTGGTTAGAAGCTTGCAGCACGCTTTCGGACTCGGGGATGACACCAATCAGCTTGATGCGCAGGATGTCTTGAATGTCCCCGAGCGAGAGCATCTGGCCTTGATCGACCCGATCGGGGTTATAGCGGGTGATCAAGAGGTGCTCTTTGACCGGATCGTCGCCTTCGACCGCTCGGCGGGTTTTGCTCGCCAGGATGCCCAAAATTCGGTCCGAGTCGCGCACCGAAGAAACCTCCGGGTTGGTCACCACCAAGGCCTCGTCGGCAAAGTGCATGGCCAGCAAAGCGCCGGTTTCAATGCCTGCTGGCGAATCGCAGACGATGTATTCGAAGCCCATCTCAGCGAGGTCTTTGAGGACTCGCTCAACGCCGTCTTTGGTCAGCGCGTCTTTGTCGCGGGTTTGCGAGGCCGCCAGCACGAACAGGTTGTCGCACTGCTTGTCCTTGATGAGGGCCTGGTGCAAATTGGCTTCGCCATGGATCACGTTGATCAGGTCGTAGACCACGCGGCGCTCGCATCCCATGATCAGGTCCAGGTTGCGCAGGCCGACGTCGAAATCGATGACGGCTGTTTTGTGACCACGCAGGGCCAGGCCGGAGGCAAAGCTGGCGCTGGTGGTGGTCTTTCCCACACCGCCTTTGCCCGAGGTCACCACGATGATTCTTGCCATGAGGGACAGTCCTTTAGTTTGAGCTTGAAAGATAAATAAACGAAGCGATGACTCAGCCCAGGGGCTCCATGATCAACTTGTCGCCGGAGTCATCGGTCTGCAGTCGAACGAGTGCGGCTTTACCGCGCACCTTGTCGGGCAGTGGGACCTCGCTGGTGCGGTAGATGCCGGCGATCGAAACCAACTCGGCCTCGAGGCTGTGGGCAAAGATGCGGGCCTGGCTGTTGCCGCGCGCACCGGCAATGGCTTTTCCCCGCAAAGGAGCGTAAACATGAATGCTGCCATCGGCGATGACTTCGGCGCCAGCGTTGACCATGGCCATCACCACCAGATCCCGACCGCGGGCATAGACTTGTTGACCTGAACGCAGCGGCTTGTCGACCACCATGGCACCCAGGGGAGGCGGCTCGCTGGGCTCGGCGGGCGCCGGCGCTGCACGGGTGGTCGGAGCCGGCGGTGTGGGCGCGCTGCTGGCCACCACCCGGGCATCGGGGGCGAGCAGCAAGCCGGCAGCCTGCGCCGCTTGCATATGGGTCTCGGTTCCGCCTCGAAGGGCAATCGGCCTCACCTTGTAGCCCAAGAGCAGTTGCACCAGGGCCGGGACATCCAGCGTGGGCTCGGGCTCGTCGTTTCGGCGGGCGGCGGCAACAGCGGCTGTCAGGTCGATCAGCAGCGGGTCTTGGTCAAAAAAGTCGGGCACCTCACCGAAGCGGCGGCGCAATTCTTGTTCTATGGCGCTCAAGTCGGTCGATTTGAGCATCAGTGCCACCATGGGCAGGTTGGCGCTCTTGATGTCCAGGCTGGCTGGTGCGTTGGAGGAGACCCGAGTAGCGTCGTTCATGAGCTCGGTCGTGCAGGTCGCAAGCCGGTAGGTGGAAGGGTGAGGGGCAAACGCTGCAAACAGCGTCGATCTGAGTGAAAGTTTAACAGTCGAGCTGCAATCGGGGGGCTTGAATCACCAACTGATCTCAGCGGCCAGCGGCGCATGGTCCGATAAATGGGCCCACGGCTTGTGCGGCAGGCTCAGCGGGCGGTGGCTGCGGGCGTTGGCCACATAAATGCGGTCGAGCCTGAGCATCGGCAGGCGGGCCGGAAATGTCAGGGCGGCGCGGCCATGGGCCTGCACAAACACCTCTTTCAGTCCAGCGCCTTCTTCGAGCACATCGTGTGCGCGGCGTCGCCAGTCGTTAAAGTCACCCGCCACCACCAGCCGGGCGGCACGGGGCATGTCCTGGCGGACCATCTCGCACAGCATGTGCATTTGCCGGCGCCTGTGGGCTTCGAGCAGGCCCAGGTGTACGCACACCGCGTGTAACGGGCCCTGCCCGTTGGGCAGCTCCAGCACGCAGTGCAACAGCCCTCGGCGCTCGGGCCCCGCGATGGAGACATCGCGGTTCTCACTGTGGGAAATCGGAAATTTGGACAACACCGCATTGCCGTGGTGCCCTTCGGCGTAGACCGCATTTCGGCCATAGACGTATTGAGGCCAGATTCGGTCGGCCAGAAACTCGTGATGGGGATCGGACGGGTAGTCGGCGAAGCGATCGCCATGCCGGCTGTGGCTGCCAGCGACCTCTTGCAAAAACACCACATCGGCGCCGACGGCCCGCACGGCCTCGCGCAACTCGTGCAGCATGAAGCGGCGATTGAGGGCGGTAAAGCCCTTGTGGATGTTGACGGTCAAGACCTTGATGACACAGTGGGCAGGCGCAGAGCTCGGTGCCCGGTCTGCAGGGCCGGCCGGGTGATGAGAGGGGCCCTCGCCTTTCCTATACTGGGTCATCTTTGGGGAGAAAAAAATGCTGGAATTGGTGTTGGGCTTGCTGCTGTTCTTGGGCGTGCATTCGCTGCGCATCTTCGCCGACGGTTGGCGCAGTGCCATGATCGAGCGCATCGGAGCGCTGCCCTGGAAAGGGGTATATGCCCTGGCGTCTTTGCTGGGCTTTTGGCTGATGATCCGCGGCTGGTCTCAGGTGCGGGTGGAGCCGGTGGTGCTGTGGACCACACCGGTGGCCTTGCGCCATGTGGCAGCACCGCTGACCCTGCTGGCCTTCGTACTGTGGCTGGCCGCTTATGTGCCGGGCAATCTGATCCGCTCTCGCCTGCACCACCCCATGGTTTTGGGCACCAAGACCTGGGCGCTGGCGCATCTGCTGGCCAACAATTCTGTGGCCGACCTCGTGCTCTTCGGCTCGTTTTTGCTGTGGTCTGTGGTCTTGTTTGTGGCCTCGCGCCGGCGCGACCGGCGCGAGCAGGCGCCGGTCGCGCCGGGCCGCATGGGCCCAACGCTGGTAACCGTGGTGCTGGGCTTGCTGGCTTGGGCCGCATTTGCCTATGGACTGCATGGCGTTTTGATCGGCGTGCGGCCCCTGGGCGGCGGCTGATCAGCTGCGACCGTGACGGCCGTGGTGCTCGCCACGGCCGTGGCCGCCCCATTGGGCCATGTGCTGACGGGTTTCATCATCGAAAACCTTTCTTTGTTCCGCAGACAGCGCGGCGTAGAAGGTTTTAGCCACCTCGCCCCGGCGGTCCATTTGGGCGTTCATCTCGTTTTGATGTTGCTGGCGCAGTGCTTTCATGCGGTCGATGCGCTCGGGGGTGTTCAAGCGCAAAACTTCAGTCCAGTCCGGCCGTGCAGCAGGTGGCGTCGGCGGGGTCATGGCGCCTGCAAAGGCGGTCCAGGCGGGCTCTTGCTCGGGCTTGAGCTGTAGCTTGGCTTTGAGCTGGCGCAGGTGCTGCTCGTGACGCGCTTTCATGCGCTCCATCATGGGGCCGTGCTGCATGGGGCGTTCGCCGGCTTGAGCGGCGGCCGGCGGGTGGGCTGCAGCGGGTGGCGCGGTTTGGGCCCATGCAGCGATGCCGGTGCCGCCCATAAGAGCGGCCAGGAGCCAAGGTGCTGAGCGGTGGATGAGGGTGTTCATGAGGTGTCCTTTGACTTTCAAGAGGGCCGCTACACAGGGGTGGCGGTTGATCTCAGTGTCGGAGCGACATGTGTCTGAAGCATGCGCTTGCGGTGAGGTTTTGTAAACGTTCTGCAAAGACGGCGCGCGCCCATGGGTCCCGTTGCCGCTCAGCTGACCTGGTAGCCCTCTTCGGCAATGGCCTGGGCCAGGGTCTGGCGGGGCTGCTCACTGCTGACCTTGACCTCCTGAGCCGCGCGGTTGACCTGTACCTGAGCCTTGGGGTCGACGCGCTGCACCGCCTGGGTGACGGCGCGCTCGCAATGGCTGCAGCTCATGCCGACAACCGTGAAAACCTGATCCATGGGAGAGCCTTTCATTCATCGAGATCAGTTGGGGCGAAGACCCATGCTATTCAAGGGCCCCATGATGCAAGCAATCTGTCCGGGGCGATTGATCGGCATCAAGAAAACACGGCTTGGGCTGATTTTTACAGCCCGCCGCCCCTGGGTCGGTATAAGCTGCAAACCATGAGTGATGCAGCCAGCTTGGAGCCTGAGGTTTCGTTGAAGTCAGCGTCCGAGCCTGTCACCGTGGATCTGGGCATTGAGGGCATGACCTGCGCTTCTTGTTCGCTGCGGGTTGAGCGGGCGCTCAAGAAGGTGGCTGGCGTGCGCGAGGCCAGCGTGAATTTGGCCACCGAGTCGGCCCGGGTTCAAGGCGATGCCGGGCAGCAAGGCGACCTGCCGGCTTTGCTGCGGCGGGCGGTGCGGGAGGCGGGCTACGGCGTTCGCGACAGCACGCCGGGGGTTTCGGCGCAAAAGCCCGCGCCCTGGGCCGGATTTGCGCCCGTGGCCTGGGCCTTGGCGTTGTCCATGCCCTTGGTCTTGCCCATGATGTCGGGCTTGTGGGGGGCGCATTGGATGTGGCCGCCCTGGCTGCAGTTTGCCCTGGCCACGCCGGTGCAGTTTA
>JBAXEN010000295.1:0-5196 GCA_037140415.1 Betaproteobacteria bacterium
TTTTTCTCATTCATCAAGGAATCAAAAAATGAACAAGTCTCTCGTTCTGGCAGCCATCATCGCTGCAGCCGCCCTGGCAGCTTGCGGCAAAAAAGAGCCGGCACCGGCTCCCGCTCCCGCACCGGCTCCCGCCGCTGCTCCTGCTCCCGCACCAGCTGCTGACGCTTCGGCCGCTGCACCTGCTGCTGCTCCTGCAGCTTCGGACAAGAAGTAATTTTTTGCTTCCGGTCGAAAAAGCCGCCTTCGGGCGGCTTTTTCTTTGTCTATCCCACGGTGATCCAGGGTGTCCCGCTCTGCGCATCGGCCACCTCGATCGCTACCGCATCGCCCAAGCCAGAGCGCAAGGCGGCCCTGGCCAAATCGGGCCGGTTGTTTTTCAGACTGAGGTGGGCCGCGATCACCTGGCGCAGTGGACCGCCTTGCAGTTGGCTGGCCAGCTCGACGGCTTGTTCATTGGCCAGATGGCCCAGGTCCCCGCCCACTCGCTTCTTGAGGAAGACCGGGTAGCTTGAGTCGGCCAGCAATTGGCGGTCGTGGTTGCATTCGAGTAAAAGCGTATGACAGCCGCTGATCTGCTCGCGCACCGACGGCGGGACATGGCCCAGATCAGTGAGTACGCCCAGCGCATGCGCGCCGTCCGAGCAGCACAGTTGCAGGGGCTCTCGGGCATCGTGTGGCACCGCAAAGACGCGCAGCTCCAACTCACCCCAGTCTATGGTTTGACCGTCACCCGTCAGGTTCAGCAGGCCCTGATAGTCGAGTGCGCCACTGGCCCGCCAAGTGCCCTCACTCATCCAGACCGGTATGCGGTGTTCGGTGGCGATGCGGTGTGCACAGCCGACATGGTCGCTGTGCTCATGGGTGATGAAAATGCCGTCGATGTGCCGCAGCTCCAGGCCGGCCGTGGCCAAGCGCTGCTTCAAAACGCGCGGGCCCAGTCCGCAATCGACCAGCAGGCGTTGCGTGCCGGCTTCGACCAGGGTGGCATTGCCGGTGCTGCCGCTGCCCAGGCTGCGCAGTCTGAGCACAGGCCGCTTATTTCAAGTCTTCGGCGATCAGCTGAACAATGCGCGTGGCATTGGCCGAGGTGTCGGGTGCGCCTTCTGAATTAAGCACAGAAACCGTGCTGGTGGGGCCTTCGCTGCGCACAGAGATACGGTATTTCAGCGGGGTGGCGGTGGGTGTGCTGCTGAATAAACGTGCGAAGAAGCCCGGCTCCTTCTTATCGGCATTGGGCTCGACATAGCGAACAAAGTACAGGCCTTGAGCGCGGTCGCGGTCTTCCACGGTAAAGCCGGTGCGGTCGAGCGACAGGCCGACGCGGCGCCAGGCCCGGTCGAAACCCTCGTTGATTTTGAGCACCGACTGGCTACCGGCAGCGGCGAGCTGGGCGACAGGTTGCTGCGTGACGGTAGCGACCGAACGGGCCTGCTCGCGGGGCACGCCGAGCTTGATCATGAGGCGGCGCAGGAATTCGGTCTCAAGTTCAGGATCGGCCGGTCGCTGCTGCCACACCGAACTGCCGAGGCTGGCATTGGGCACGGTCTCGACCATGCCGCGGTGGCTGATGTAGATCTCGGTGCCTTCGCTGCTGCGCTCAAGCCGGGTGCGAAACTTGTCGCGCTCGCCGGTTGAATACAAGCCATCAACCACCTTGCCGATGGTGCGGCGGATGATGTCTTGCGGCAGCTTGGCGCGGTTTTCTGCAAAGTCAGTTTCGATGATGCCGGTATTGGCCTGCTCAATGGTCAGCGTAAAGCCGCCTTCCTGCCAGAACTCACGCACCGTGTCCCACAGCGCTTCGGGCGCTCGCTTGACCACCAGCCAACGCTGATTGCCTGCACGTTCAATGCGCACATCGCCGAGCTGGCTTGGGGCGGTACTGGCTCCTGCTGCAGCCGCGGCGGCGCCGGCAGTTTGCCCCGCCTGGTAGCCGCTGGCGGTGACGGTGCCGCCGGGCACCACATAGCGGGCATCGCGGCTGAGCTGGGTGAGGTCCGGGGGCACATCAAGCGAGGGCACCTTGCTTTCGCCGGTTGACCTGTAGTCGATGCGGTCGCCTTTGACGAAATCGCCGACGCTCGAGCATGCGCCCAGTGAAAGCAGCAGCCCTAAAGCCAAGACAGGTCTGCCCTGAGGCAGGCTGCGAAAGCGTAATTTGAAGGTCACGTGAAATCCTTGCGATTCGGAGGCAGTGTCAGGGAGTCAAAGCAGGCCGGTCGCGCGCAGCGCGCCCTCGACCACCGGCTGTTGGGCCGGATCGAGCTCGGTCATGGGCAGGCGCAGGGCAGGCCCGCACAGCCCAAGCCGGGCCATCGCCCATTTGAGCGGGATCGGGTTGGCTTCGACAAACAAATGCTTGTGCAGCGGCAGCAAAGAGAGTTGAATTTGCATGGCGAGGCGGGCGTCGCCGGCCAAGGCAGCCATGCACAGCTCGTGCATCTGACGCGGCGCCAGGTTGGCCGTCACGCTCACATTGCCCTGACCGCCGCACAGAATAAGCGCCACGGCAGTGGCGTCGTCGCCGGAATAAACCGCGAAGTCGGCCGGCTTGTCCTTGATCAGCCACTGTGCCCGCTCAATGTTACCGGTCGCTTCCTTGATGCCGACGATGCCCGGTACCTGGGCGAGCCGCATGACCGTGGCGTGCGCCATGTCGGCCACGGTGCGGCCGGGCACGTTGTAGAGCACCATGGGCAGATCGACTGCCTCGGCGATGGCCTTGAAGTGCCTGAACTGGCCTTCCTGGGTCGGCTTGTTGTAGTAGGGCACCACCTGCAACTGGCAGTTGGCGCCGACCTTTTTGGCGAACTGGGCCAGCTCAATGGCCTCGGAGGTGGAATTGGCGCCGCAGCCGGCCATGATGGGCACTCGGCGCGCATGTTTGGCGGCCTGCTCGACCGAGACGCGGATGATCTCGCAGTGCTCCTCCACATTGACGGTCGGTGACTCGCCCGTGGTGCCGACAACGCCGATGCAATCGGTGCCTTGTTCGCTGTGCCAGTCCACCAGCTTGCGCAGGGTGGGATAGTCGACGCTGCCGTCTTCGTGAAAGGGCGTGGCCAGTGCAACGATGCTGCCGGTGATCATGGACATGGGAGGAAGGGCCTCAAGGGATGGCCGGGCCAGGTGCCGGCGGTCGCAAACTGCCTGCGCATTCTACCCAGAGCGGACCGGGGCTATGCGCTCGGTGCGAGGCGATCTTCCCGGTGGGCTCGCCAGCAGGCTTGCGCCAGCGGTGCGTGGCTACAATCTCCGTTTTAAATGCTTGGCGGGCCCTGCGCGATGGTGTCTGCCGGCCCGCCCTCTGGGCGCCATACGCCGCCACCCGTGACCTTGCACCTGACCTTCTTTGAGGGCGATGCGCCTGGCATCAATGCCCTGAGCGACTTTCGCATCCAGCAATTGCTGCCGCGCTTGCAGGCGATCCATGAGCGCATTACCGGCATCCATGCGCGCTTCGTGCATCTGGTGGCCTCGGCAGAGGCGCTCAAACCGGCCGAACAGATGCAATTGGCCCAGCTCCTGAGCTACGGCGAGCCTTGCCCTGCGCTGCCGGAGGCCGACGGCGCCCTGTTTGTGGTCACGCCTCGCGTAGGAACGGTCTCGCCCTGGGCGTCCAAGGCCACAGACATCGCTCACAACTGTGGGCTGGCGATTCGGCGTGTAGAGCGCATCACCGAATACCGGGTCAGCCTCAAAAGCGGCTTGCTGAGCAAACCCAGTCTGAGCGCCGATCAGCGCGAGCAGGTGGCGGCCTTGCTGCACGACCGCATGACCGAGAGTGTGCTCAGTGCGCGCGAACAAGCGCGCGCCCTGTTCACTGAGTTGCAAGGTCAGCCCATGCAGGAGGTCGACGTGCGAGGCGGGGGCAAGGCAGCGCTGCAGTCAGCCAACCGGCAGTTCGGCCTTGCTTTGGCCGATGACGAGATCGACTACCTGGTCGACGCATTCACCACCTTGGGGCGCAATCCCACCGACGTCGAGCTGATGATGTTCGCGCAGGCCAATAGCGAGCACTGCCGCCACAAAATTTTCAATGCCGACTTCCTGATCGATGGCCTCAAACAGGACAAAAGCCTGTTTGCCATGATCCGCAACACCGAGCAGCTCAACCCGCAGCGCACGGTCGTGGCCTATGCCGACAATGCTTCCATCATGGAAGGGCGGGTGCAGCAGCGGTTTGCGGCTGTCCATGCGCAAGGTCTGCCGGTGTACCAGGCGCAAGAGCAACTGACCCATGTGCTGATGAAGGTGGAGACGCACAACCACCCCACCGCCATTTCTCCCTTCCCGGGGGCATCGACCGGCGCTGGCGGTGAGATCCGCGACGAGGGCGCCACCGGCCGCGGCTCCAAGCCCAAGGCGGGCCTGACCGGTTTTACCGTCTCGCGGCTGTTTGACCCGGGTTTCGGCAAGCCCGAGCACATGGCCAGCGCCTTGCAGATCATGACCGAAGGCCCGCTCGGTGGCGCGGCTTTCAACAACGAATTTGGCCGGCCGAATTTGGCGGGTTACTTTCGCGAGTACGAGCAGACGGTGGCCGGTCAGCGTTGGGGCTACCACAAGCCCATCATGATCGCTGGTGGCCTGGGCTCCATCGACGCCCAGCTCACCCAGAAGGTGCGCTTCGGTCCGGGGAGCTTGCTGATCCAGCTCGGCGGCCCCGGCATGCGCATCGGCATGGGGGGCAGTGCGGCCAGTTCCATGGCCTCGGGCGCCAACGCCGCTGAGCTCGACTTCGACTCGGTGCAGCGCGGTAACCCCGAGATCGAACGGCGGGCGCAGGAGGTCATCAACCGCTGCGCCGAGCTCGGCGCTGCTAGCCCGATTCTCGCCATTCACGACGTCGGCGCCGGTGGCCTGTCCAACGCCTTCCCGGAGTTGGTCAACGATGCCGGGCAGGGCGCCCGCTTCGATCTTCGCGCTGTGCCGCTGGAAGAAAGCGGACTGAGCCCGAAGGAAATCTGGAGCAATGAGAGCCAGGAGCGCTACGTGCTGGCCATTGCGCCCGAATCGCTGGCGACCTTTCAGGCTTTTTGCGAGCGCGAGCGCTGCCCCTTTGCGGTGATCGGTGTGGCCACCGAACACAAGCAGTTGCAGCTGATTGACGGCGAACTGCCTAAGCCGGTCGATATGCCCATGAATGTGCTGCTGGGCAAGCCGCCCAAGATGCAGCGCGACGTGCAGCGCATC
>JBAXEN010000296.1:0-5166 GCA_037140415.1 Betaproteobacteria bacterium
CGTAACTCAAACCGATTGATCAGCAACCGGGGGTCACTTCTGGATGTCGTCAGGGGGTCAGTTCCTGATGTCGCTTGACAGTTTTTTGCGAGAAGCTCACCCCATGAGCCTCCCGCCGGTCAACATACATTCATGTTTTCCGGCCTCCCCCGCACTGATCAGGATCACCTGGCGCATCGCCAGGGTTGTGCAAAGGCACTCTGTTCGCACGCTTCTCTCAGAGTGTCTGCTCGCCGCCCCGTCTCGTCACGCGGGGCGCGTGCCAGCGAAGGGGCGACGCGCAGACACTCTGCGCGAAGCATCCGTTTCCCCGTTGTTCAAGTGATGTGCGGGGGAGGCCCCCTTTCATGAGCCCGTTCGATGTGGGCCGTGACACGCCCGGCGCCCGGGCTGCCACCGTCGAGCAGCTGCGCGATGCCTTTGTCGAGGCCGAGCTCGAGATCAAGGCCGCCCTGGCCGGTCCCGACCCCTGGGCGCCTGATTACGGCATTCGCACCCTGAGCGCGCTGGATGTGGCGGCACGCGATCTCAGGCCCACCGTGGCCCGGGCGCTGCCCGATCTGGGCGACATCGCCCGGCTTCAGCAGGCGTGGGCTGTGGCCACGGCCAAGCCGGCCTGGGCGGGCTTGCTGTACCGCGCGGTCGTGCCGCTGGGTGCTACGCCGTCGCTCCTGGTCGACGAGGCCAGGCGCTTGCGTGCCATCAGCCAGCGCCGCTGGGGCGAAGGCTTTCGCAAGCCCGAGGCGCATGAGGTGGCACTGGCCAGCTTGCTGATGTGCGACGACCCGGCTGCGCTGCCGGTGCCCAACTTCGGCTGGGCCGTGCGGCTCAAGGGCAGCACGCGGCTGCGCTTTCGGCTGGCGTGGCATTGCCTCAATGGCTCGCCGCTGCCCGATCTGATCAAGATTGCCGCGTTCAAGCAGCCGGCGGCCAGCGACTACCAGCGCCGCATCGAGTTCACCCGCATGCTCAGGGGCAGTGCGGCTGCGGGGCGCAAGCTGCGCGCGCTGCGCGAGGTTGAATTTGCCCTGCTGGGCTCGCGCGGGCAGGCCTTTGTGCTGAGCCTGCCTGCGCTGTGGCCCGACATCCTGGTGGCGAGCCTGCACCGCCGCGCCAATCTGGCCCGGCACACGCAAGCGCTGGCCGCCGAGCACGATCGGCTCGAGGCCTTGTTCTCCGGGGTGATGCAGGCCCTGCGCGATCGCCGCCTGGGCGAGATCGACGGCATGCTGGCCCAGGTGGCCAACTGCCCGGTCGATCAACTGGTCGAAACGCCCATCGCTCGCGCGCTGGCGCGCAGCATCGTGCACGGCGATCCGCTCAACCTCGATCTCGATGTCAGGCACCCCGCCTTGAAAGACGAGTTCGGCGTGTGGGTGCCCATGTCGCCCGCCGCCCATGCACGGCTGTCTGCCTGGCGCGGCAGCGCCTTGCCGGCCTGGTGGGCGATGAGCCCGGTCGAGGTGGCGCAGCACATCGCCGCAGGCACGCTCGATGTGGGCAAGCGCGGCGACGGCATTCCTGCGCAAGACCTGTTCGCGCTCAGTTGCGGCTGGGGCGTGGCCGAGCAGGTCGCCATCGTGCGCAGCGGCCGCGGGCACATCCTGCGACCGGATTGCGATGGCTGGCGGCTCCTGCCCCTGGCCGATCTGCCCGCTGCGGTGGCAGGGCTGGCCCAGGATGGCTGGCCGCTGGTGGCCAGCCGCCTGTCGAAGCTGAAAGATGCCAGGCCCTGGCTCGAGGTGATGGCCGCCCCCGGCGCCGATGCCGCCGCGCTGCGCACGCTGGCGCAAACCGCCATCGACATGGCCAGCGTCAAGGGCTGGACGCGCAGCTGGGGCCAGTGGGTGGCCAGCAGCATCGGCACGCCCGCATGGCACGCCGTGCGCGAGGTGGCCATGGAGCGCACCCGCGTGCTGCTCGATGCCGTGGCCCTGTTCAACGACAAGCGCAAGCCAGCGGCGCCAGTGGCTTTTCGGGTGGCGGTGGTCGATGCACTGCACACCGACGGGCAGTTGCCGCGCGAGCCGCTCGACATCGTCTTGCGCTGGCTCGAAGTCGACCCCGCCGTGATCGCCGTGCTGGCGCAGCGCGGGCCGGTGGGCTTGCTCGAGCGGCTGGCCGCGCACAAGGAAACCCCCGTGCCCGTGCTCGAGCGGCTGATGACCCTCGCCCCCGCGGCGGTGCGGCCCATCGCCTGGCGGCAGCGGCTGCGCCGGGTCGACGCGGCACGCGAGCTGCTCGACTTCACGCGCGAGCTGCCGCCCAACCCCGGGCACCTGCCGTGGAGCCGCAAGTGGTTCGGGCTGCCTGGCGCCGAGCTCAATGTGGCACTGGTGATGGCCGCGCGGCGCAATGGCTGGCGGCTGAGGGCGCTGCGCGATCACCTGGTCACGCAGCTGGGCGCAGAGCCTGGCGAGGCTGCATTCAACCAGGCTGTTGCCGAAGCCAGCGCCATGCTGCGGCCTGCCGCGCCGCGCGAGGCGGCCATGCTCGAACTGGTGGGCGTGCTCGGTGCCGATCTGGCGGCCTCGCTGATGCGGGTGTTTGCCATGGCCGATCGCCAGGCTGCGCCCGGCCACAAGCTCGATGGTGCCTACAAGCGCCACCTGCTGCCCAAGAAGAGCGGCGGCAACCGGGTGATCTCTGCGCCCGAACTGCCGCTCAAGCGGGTGCAGCGCGCCGTGCTCGACACGCTGCTCACCCCGCTGGGCAGCCACGACTGCGCCTACGGCTTCGTGCCCGGGCGCTCCATCGCCCACAACGCGGCGGTGCATGTGGGCCAGCTGGTGGTGGTGAACGCTGACGTGCAGAACTGCTTTCCGAGCGTGAAGTGGCCGCTGGTGCTGGCCGCCTTGCGTCGGGGGCTGGGTGAAAGGCTGTCGGGCACCGCGATTTCGATGCTGTGCGATGTGTGCACCGCCGACGGCGGCCTGCCCATCGGCGCGCCAACCAGCCCGGCGCTGCTCAACCGCGTGCTGATCAAGACCGACGAGGTGCTGCTGCAAGCCGCCCAGGCGCGCGGGGTGAACTACACCCGCTATGCCGACGACCTGACTTTTTCTGGGGATGCGGGTGCGGTGCAGATGCTGGGCATCGCGCGGCGCACGCTGTCGCAGATCGGCCTGCAGCTCGACCCGAAGAAGACCAACATCTTCCGCCGCGGCCGCAGGCAGATGGTCACGGGCCTGGCCGTCAACGACCAGGTGAGCGTGCCGCGCAACATCCGGCGGCGGCTGCGTGCGGCCGTGCACATGGCAGTGAAGCACGGCACGTCGCACTGGCACGGGCATGAGCAAGGCCTGCTGGCGCTCAAGGGCCGCATCAGCTTCGTGAAGATGGTGCACGAGGCAGAGGGCGCGCAGCTGATGGCGCGCCTGGCGCACAACCAAGCGTGGGCCGAGATGTCCAACGCTCCGGCTGACGAGGCCACGGCTGAACCGCAAGCCCAGCGCGGTGACAGCGATGAAGCCTGAAATGAAGCCTGAAATGAAACCTGAACACCCGCCCCACATCGAGCAGGGCGACGGTTCGCGCATGTGCACGCTGGCCGATGCCCAGGCGCACCTGGTGCTCACCAGCCCGCCTTACTTTGCGCTGTCGGTCGAAGAGCAGCTCAACGCCGGGCTCGAACCCGGTGCCGACCTCGACACGCTGGAAGCCGACACCATCGCCTTCGCCTGGGGCCTGCGCCCGGTGTGGGCCGAATGCACCCGTGTGCTGGCCCCCGACGCCCGGCTGGTGCTGCAGGTGCGTGATGTGCGGCTGCGTGAGCGGCTGGTCGCGGTGGAGTGCGTGCACCGCCAGATGCTGGGCAGCCTGGGCTGGCACTTGCTGGCACGCCATGCGTGGCGCCCGGTGCATGCCACGCTGGGGCGCAGGCGCATGGCCGCGGCGCTGGCCGCCCGCTCGGGCCCGGTGCCGTTTGATGCCGAGGCGTTCATGGTGTTCGCGCGCCACGGCGCAGCGCTGCGCGGTGCGCCCAGTGCCGAAGACACCGCGCTGCTGAGCGCAGACACCATGGTCACGCCCATCGGGCGGCTGGCGCAGCGGCATCGTTTTCAGGCGCCTTTGCCAGTGCTCTCGGCCTTTGTGCGCATGGCCACCAAGCCGGGCGACTGGGTGGTCGACCCGTATGCCGGCGGTGGCTCCACGCTCAAGGTGGCCAGCGATCTGGGGCGCCGCGCCTGGGGCTGCGATGTGGATGAGGCCGCGGTCACGCAGGCGAGGGTGAATCTGGGGTTGCACGCGGCAGATGGCCGAGGCTCACGCCATGAGCCAGACGCCGGGGATGATGACTGAATGAGCATCCCGCGCCTCACCACCCGCCGACCGGTTGCCCCTGCGCGCCTGCCTGAGCCGGTCGTTGGAGTGCGCACCCATGTGCCGTTGCCCGCCACCGTGGCCTACACCATCCTGCTGATGGGCGAGAGCACTGGTCTGAGCGCCGAGGTGCTCGGTGCCCTGAGGCAAGCGCTGCTGGGCGCGCAGGTCAATGCCCTGGGCGAGCGGCTGCGCCAGATGGCTGCCAGCGGCATGCCCGAGGCCATCGTGCCTTTCAGGCGCGATCCGCTCGACGTGGCCTTCGCTTCGCTGATGGCGGGTGAGGTGTACAGCTTCAGGTTCCCTGGCGACGGCATGCATGTCGAGGCTGGCTACTTCGCGCTGACGCGCAGCGACGTGAGCTACATCGATGAGGTGGGCGAGGGCCGTGCGGCCAGCGCCGGGCGGGATGATGAGCTGCTGGATCGCCAGCGCGTGGCGGCGATCCTGGAAGACCACCGCCCCGACGACACGGTGGAGCTGTCGGTGCCGCAGGCCGGGCAGGGCGATCACCTGATGCATTTTTCCGGGCCGAGGGTGATGGCCTGGGGGCCGGAGCGGGGCAGCGCGGAGGCCACGCTGTTCAGGGCTGCGCCCTCACGCGGGGCCGACACCGAGCGCGCCCACATCACCCAGAGCCGGCTGGGCAAGCTCGGCTTCGTGGGCAAAAACGGCTGCCTGCTGCTCGACGAGCCGCGCGTCGAGCGCTTGATGGAGCTGCAGGCGGCATCGGTCGATCAGTCGGCGCTGAGCAGCTGCTGGCTGATGCTGGCGACGTGCTGTTGGGCGCTGTGGTCGCTTTGGCGCGCCAAGTCGAGCTCGGCGGTGGCTTGGGCGTGTTGC
>JBAXEN010000297.1:0-5165 GCA_037140415.1 Betaproteobacteria bacterium
GTACGGGTGTTTGCCCGCGACGGCGTTGCGCGTGCGCGCATTGCCGACATCGCGGCCGAGGCGGGCGTGCCCTTGTCCTCGGTCTACGACTACTACGACAGCAAGGAAGACATCGCTTATGCGGTGCCGATTGCACAGACCAGCGAGTTTGTGGCGGAGTTTCATACCAAGGCGCTGAAGTTGGACAACGCCGATGAGCGCCTGTATTTGTTCATGTGGCTGACGGTGGACTTTGCCCGGCGGCATCAGGATTGGGCCCGCACCCTGTATCTGGAGGTCTGGCCCAGCGTGATGGTCAACAAGACCCGGGTCAAGGATTCGCTCGATGATTTCGGCCGCATCATGTACACCCTGATCCAGGACGGCGAGACGGCCGGGCTGTGGCCGGCCGATAGCAACCGCTATCAGACGGTGACGATTTTCATCGGCAGCCTCAGCCAGCTGATCATCACCTGGCTGCTCTACAAACGGCCACGGCAGTTGATGAAGGCCACTGCGCCGTTGGTAGAGCGCTTGATGGGGCTGCTGCAGGCGGCGCCAGCACCGGTGCAGCGGCGTGGCTCCAAAGGCTAGGCCTTGTTAGGGGCTGAACTATCCTTGACCACAAACGGAGCATGCAAATGAGCATTAGTCAGGAGTTGGCGGCCTTCGCGGTCAATATTCGTTCCCAGGACATGGACCCTGCGGTCCAGCGCGAAGCACTCAGGGCCGCCTTCAACTGGGTGGGCTGTGCGGTGGGCGGCAGCGACCGGCCGGCCGTGCAGGCAGCCCGCAGCGCTGCTGCTCGCACCGCTGGGGTGGGGAGGTCCTCAGTGCTCGGTCAGGGCCGGATCCTGGACGCCATCAGCGCGGCATTTGCCAATTGCATGGCATCGAGCGTCGACGCCTTCGACGATACCGATGCGGTGATGATGCTGCACCCCAGCAGCCCCGTGGCCGCTGCGGCTTTCGCGGTGGCGCAGGAGCAGGGTGCGAGCGGACAGCAGTTTCTTGATGCTTTGGTGGTGGGCATGGAGGTGGAATACCGACTGTGCCGGATGATGGCGATGCCGCCAGCCAGGCCGCGACATGGGGTGTATCTCTCAGGCCTGACCGGATCGCCCGGTGCTGCGGCTGCAGTGTCGCGTCTGCTGGGGCTTGACCAGGAGCGCGCGGCCTACGCCCTGGCCATTGCCTGTGTGGCCGGCGCCGGGCAGCAAGACGCGCTGTCGAGCATGTGCTGCCCCTTCGTGCCTTCCCATGCGGCTCGCAATGGGGTGATGGCGGCCTTTATGGCCGAGGCTGGATTCAATGGCAGTGCGACTGCCATCGAGGGTGAACGGGGCTACGGCCGGGTTTTCAGTGAGCAGCCGCAGTGGCAGGCGGCAGTGGCTGATTTGGGCAAGGTGTGGCACCAACGCAGCATCACCTATAAGCCCTATCCCTGCGGCATCGTGGCCCACGCCGGTGTGGACGCTTGCCTGGACATCGCCCATCGTGCCGGTTTTGATGCGCAGCGGGTTGTCAAGGTCGAGGCCCGGGTGCCGCAGCTGACGCTCGATTTGATGGGCCGGCAGGGCATGCCTGCTAACGCGCTGCAGGCCCAGGTCAGTGCCCGCCACTGGATGGCCTGCGCCCTGGTCTTTGGCTGCGCCGACGCCCGACACACCCTGGATGGGGTGTTGCGTGACCCGCAGGTGGCGGCCATGCGCGATCGCATTGAGTTGATCCCTGAGGCGCACCTTGCGCGCGACGCTGCGGCGGTGTCGGTTCACCTGAGGGACGGGCAGGTGCTCGAATTTGCAGTAGCGCACGCTTTGGGCAGCTTCGACCATCCGATGAGCGATGCCCAGCTGGAGTCCAAGTTTTTGACCTATGCTGGCGCGGTGATCGGCGCTGAGCGTGCTGCTGGTCTGAGTGGCTTGTGTTGGCAGTTGCCCGCATTGAAGGACCTCGGCGAGCTTGCCGCAATGGCCAGTGCGTGATGGGCTGGGTACTGGGATTGCCCTGTGAAGACTGGATCATTTTTTACACGAAGATTTGAGGAGACATCATGCGATTGATTCGAACCCTGCTCATGTACTGCCTGCCGTGGCTCGCTGCGGCTGCGCTCGCGCAGGGCAACTCTGGCCAGAATCTGACCATCATCGTGCCCTATACCCCGGGCGGCAGCACCGACATTGCCATGCGCATCTTGCAGCCCAAGTTGTCGACCTTGCTCGGGCAGTCGGTGGTGATCGAATACAAGCCGGGCGCCGGTGGCAATATCGGTGCGGCCTACGTGGCCAAATCCAAGCCTGATGGCAACACCTTGCTGTTGCAGGCCACCATCATGGGCATGTACCCCCATGTGTATGCCTCCTTGCCTTATGACCCGTTCAAGGATTTCGTGGCTGTTGCCAGTATGGTGGAGTCGCCCACGGTTTTTGTGGTCGGCGCATCGAGTCCTTACAAGAACATGGCCGAGATGGTTGCGGAAGCCAAGCGCAAACCGGGCGGTCTGAATGTGGCCAGCGGAGGCACCGGCTCGCCAGCCCACCTGGCCGCCGAGCAACTCGGGCGGCTCAATGGATTCAAGATTACCCACATCCCCTACAAGGGCACGGCGCCGGTGTTTTCCGACCTGCTGGGCGGCCGACTGGACTTTGCCAGCCTCAGCGTCGGCGCGGTCATGGCGCAGTTGCAAGGCGGGCAGGCGCGCGCTCTGGTGGTGGCCAGCCCGGTGCGATCGGCCATCGCCCCGGATGTGCCGACCACCAAGGAGGTGGGCCTGGCCGAGATGAGCGGCGGCGTGCGCTTCTTCCTGGCCGCTCCAGCGGGCACCAGCCGCAGCCGGGTCAATGCCTTGTCGGCTGCGGTCGATACCGCATTGCAAGACCCCGACAGCGTGCAGCGGCTGCGGGCGGCCGGCTTTGATGTGGTTCGCGGCGACCCAGATAAAACCCAGGCCATGCTGCAGCAGCAATTCGATATGTGGGGTCCGATCGCCCGCGAGCTCAAGTTGCGAGCGGACTGAGCCCACGGCCTGAACAGCGTCATGGCTTTTGTTCGCGTCAATGGGGGTGACTTCTATGTCGAGCGCCATCTTGCCGCACGAGACGATCCGCACGCGAATGTCGTCATTCAACACGGCGTGGGGCGCAACAGCCGCTTTTGGCAGCATTGGGTTGAGCCGCTGCGCGCCGACCGGTCGGTGATCTTGCGCGATCAGCGCGGCCACGGGCAGTCGCCGGCCCCGGGGCCAGGCTATCGGTGGACTTTGCAGGAGATGCTCGACGACCTGCTGGGTTTTTTCGATGCGATGGAGCTGGAGTCGGTGCATTACATCGGCGAATCCATGGGCGCTGTGCTGGGCGTGGCCCTGGCCGCGCGCTGTCCCGAGCGCTTCGCCAGCCTGACCTTGTGCAGCATGCCCAGCGACCTGCGGCAGTCGCGCAGCAGCCAGGCCCTGCGCGCCGGCTTGGACAGTTCGGCCGCTGCCAAACGCAAGTTGGGCACCACCGGCTGGGCGCGCGAGCTGATGCGAACCCGGGTGATCAGCCCTGGCCAGGATCCGAGCTACGCCGAATGGGCGATTGAGCAGATCGGCCGCATCGAACTCGATGCCTTGATTGGCGTCAGCCGGCCGCTGTATGAACCAGCCACCGACTGGAAGGCCTTTCTCAATGCGCTGCAGATGCCTGTTCTGCTGCTGGCGCCCACTCAAAGCCCGGTGACTTCGCTCGAGGATCAACACTGGATTGCAGCGCAAATTCCCGATGCCCGCGTCGCGGTCATCGACAGCCCCACCCACGAGGCTTATGTGGATTGCCCCCAGGCGTGTCTGCAGGCGGTCAGGGCCTTCTTGGCAGGACTGCCCTGAGGTGGGTGCCTCTTTGGTGAGGGCGCGATTTTTGTAGGAGCGCCGCCCCCGGCGCGATAGGGCTTGTGATCCATCGCCGCATCGCTGCGAGGGCGCAGCTGCCACGCCTGCTCGCACCCTCGCTGTGTGGGTGGCAGCTCCCACAACTTTGCCCCAGCCTGGACTCAGGCTTGTGGGAGCGCCGTCCCGGCGCGATGCGGCCGCATCACATCAGCAGATGCTCGCCCGCGTTGTCGCCGCCGAGGATGACGTAGTTGACTTTGCGGATGTCCATCAGCTTTTTGCCGCCGGCGTAGCTGATGGAGCTTTGCACGTCCTGCTCCATCTCAACCAGGGTGTTGGCGAGCTTGCCTTTGATGGGCTCGAGGATGCGCTTGCCTTCGACGTGCTTGTACTCGCCCTTGTTGAAGTCAGACGCTGAGCCGTAGTATTCCTTGAACAACTCTCCGTCCACCTCGACCGTCTTGCCAGGCGACTCTTCATGGCCCGCAAACAGCGAGCCGATCATCACCATTGAGGCGCCGAAGCGCACGCTCTTGGCGATATCGCCATGGCTGCGGATGCCACCGTCGGCAATGATGGGCTTGGTCGCCACCCGGGCACACCACTTGAGGGCTGAGAGTTGCCAGCCGCCGGTGCCAAAGCCGGTCTTGAGTTTGGTGATGCAGACCTTGCCCGGGCCCACGCCCACCTTGGTGGCGTCGGCACCCCAGTTTTCCAGATCGATCACGGCCTCGGGCGTGGCCACATTGCCTGCAATCACAAAGCTGGTGGGCAGCTTGCCCTTGATGTAGGCGATCATGTCGCGCACGCTGTCGGCATGGCCGTGGGCGATGTCGATGGTGATGTACTCCGGCGCCAAAGCCTCAGCGGCCAGGGTGTCGACGGTGACTCTGTCGGGGCCTTTGACGCCCAGCGAGATCGACGCATAGGCGCCTTGCTTGCGCATGCTGCGCACGAACTGCACGTTGTCCAGGTCGAAACGGTGCATCACGTAAAAGTAGCCGTTTTGAGCCAACCAGAGGCAAATCGACTCGTCGACCACCGTCTTCATATTGGCAGGTACCACCGGCAGTCTGAATTTGCGGCCGCCCAGCTCAACGCCGGCATCGCATTCGGCGCGGCTTTCCACCCGGCATTTGCGGGGAAGCAAGAGGATGTTGTCGTAGTCGAAGATTTCCATGGTTCCAAGCTCCTGAGGATCTGTGTGCAACAGTGGGCGCTTGGATTGCCCCGGTTTTGGGGCCGCAGTCTCCGCCGGGGAGCTGGCCACAAAAAACCGGGCACAAATGCTTGGGCCCGGTGATTGATTGTAATGGCCTTT
>JBAXEN010000298.1:0-5149 GCA_037140415.1 Betaproteobacteria bacterium
GCTTGTAGGCGCTGCACCACCCACGCCAGCGAGCGCGGATTGTCCGGATCGAGCACCAGCAGGTCCAGCAAAGCACTCAGGTCGCGGCGCTGCTGGTAGCGGGCCTGAAAGGTGATGGTGCTGTCAAAGAGGGCCAGCAAGGCGCGGTAGCCACCGCTTTCATACACCGCCCCCGTCGCCAAGCCTCGGGCCAGCGCCGAAGCCAGGGTACCCAGGCGTTCGATGTGCCGACCGATGGTCAACAGGCGCCAGCCGTCGTCGCGCATCATCCGGTCCGACTGCGCGCCGGTGATGGCCGCCAGCACCTGGCTGGTGGCCTCCAGGGTGCGCAGGGTTTCGCTGACCGAGTAGCCAGGCCCTGGCACATCGCGGTGCGGCATGCCAGTCTGTGCGCAGCGTTGGCGAAAGTCCTGCTCGGCCTGCACGATGGTTTGCCATTGGCCTTGCGAGAGCCGTTCGCGAACGCTGGCGGCCGCGTTCTTGAGCGCCAACAGGGTAAAGCCGAGGCTGGGCGCTTGCGCCGCATCGGCCAAGCTGGCGATCAGTGCGCGCTCGAACACCCGGCGCGACTGGCTGGCCGGTGGCACGCTCGGTGACACCAGTGCGTTGGACACCGCCATTTGGCTCAGCCAAGCCAGCAGCGAGGGCCAGTTTTGGTCTTCCCCGTTGAGGCTTTGCAGGGTCAGTTGCGTCAACCGCACCGCGTTTTCGGCGCGTTCGGTATAGCGGCCTAACCAAAACAGGTTTTCCGCCGAGCGGCTGCTGATGGCACTGAGGCGACCGACGGGCGCTTTGGCCTCGGGCACGGCGGACTCGACTTTGACCGTCGCGCTGGCGCTGCCCATCACCCAGACGTCAGCGCTGCTGCCGCCGTGCTGCATGGAGGCGATATTTTGGGTGCGGCCAGCCAGCCGCGCCAAAGCACCGGGCAGCACATGCCAGTCGCCCTGGCCGTCAGAAATCGCAAACACCCGCAACAGGGCCGAGCGCATGGCCATCGCGCCCTGGTGCCAGATCGGCGTCTGCGACAGCGGCATGTAGGCCTGCACGGTGTAGTCCTCGCCGGCGCGCATGATGCGGCCAGCCCATTCGTCCTGCCGCTTGCGGTTGAGGTCGCGCGCGATCACCGAAGCGAAGTGACCCGAGCTGGGCTTGATCACGCAGTCATTGAGTTGCGGCAGCATGGCCTGCATGGCCGCTTGTTCGCCGCACCACCAGGTGGCCAGCGAGGGCAGTCGCAGGGGCTCACCCAGCAATTCCTGGCTGAGTGCAGGCAGGAAGCCGAGCAGGGCCGGCGACTCCAGAAAGGCCGAGCCGGGTGCGTTGGCGATCAGCACATGGCCGGCTCGCAGCACCTGCAGCAGCCCTGGCACGCCCAGGCTGGAGTCGGCCCGCAACTCCAGTGGGTCGAGAAACTCGTCGTCCATGCGCTTGAGCACGCCGTGCACCGGCTCCAGGCCGCCGATGGTTTTCAGGTAGAGCCGTTCGCCGCGCACCAGCAGATCGTTGCCCTCCACCAGAGTCAAACCCAGGTAACGGGCCAGATAGGCATGCTCAAAATAGGTCTCATTGAAGGGGCCGGGGGTGAGCAAGACGATGCGCTTGGGGCCGCCATCCAGATCGGGGCAGGCCGCGAGCATGCCGTCGATCAGCGCTTTGTAGGAGCCCTCCAAGCTGCGCACCCCCAAGGCCTGGAAGGCTTGCGGAAATTGCAGCGAAATGCTGTTGCGGTTCTCCAGCAGGTAGCCCAGGCCCGACGGTGCCTGGGTGCGCTGCGACACCACCCACCACCGGCCTTCGGGGCTGCGGGCCAGGTCGAAGGCGGCAATATGCAGGTGCGAGCCCAGGGCCGGGGTCATGCCGTGCAAGGGCCGCAGATAGCCTGGATGGCCGCGCACCAGAGCTTCCGGCAGCAGCGCTTGGCGGGTCAGGCGCTGCGCGCCGTAGACATCGGCCATGATGGCTTCGAGCAACTGGGCACGCTGGCGCACCCCAGCTTCGATCTGGGACCAGTCGGCGGCCTCGATCAGCATGGGAAACAGGTCCAAAGACCAAGGCCGCTGCGGGCCGTCGGCGTCGGCGTAGACGTTGTAAGTCACGCCGTTGTCGCGGATCAGGCGCTGCAGGTTGTCGCGGCGCAGGTTGAGTTCTTGCGGGTCCTGCGCGTCCAGATGAGCAATAAAGGTTTGCCAGGCCGGCGCCAGCCGGCCGGCGTCCTGCGCGCCCATCGCCCGCCCCCTGAACTCGTCAAAGTGCCCGGGCGCTGCCTGCGGCGCGCTGTGCCAGGTCACGGCGGAGCTGGGGAGGGGAAAGGTGCGGTGGTCCACGGGGTCCGAGTATGCCTTCAGAAAATCCGGGGCCCCACTTGGGGGCGGCGTCCGAATGTTGGAGGAGTGCCTTATGTCAGCCCTGCTGGCGCAGATCAAGCGTCACCGGAAACTCCTGGCTGAGCGGCTCGGCCGGCACAACCAGGCGACCCGGGGTATGGCCCAGCTGGAAAAAGCGCATCAGCCGCCGTGCTTCAGCCTCGTAGCTGTTGACGGGCAGGCTGTCGTAGTTGCGCCCTCCCGGATGGGCCACATGGTACTGGCAGCCCCCGAGGGAGCGTTCGTTCCAGGTGTCCACGATGTCGAAGGTCAGCGGCGCATGCACAGCAATCGAGGGGTGCAGTGCCGAGGGCGGGTTCCAGGCCTTAAAGCGCACCCCCGCCACGAAGTCCCCCACCGTGCCGGTGTTGTGCAGTGGCAGCGGCCGGCCGTTGACGGTGACCGCATAGCGCTCGCGGTTAAGGCCTTGCAGCCGCACCTCGATGCGCTCGAGCGAGGAGTCCACATAGCGTACCGTCCCGCCGCTGGAGCCTTCTTCGCCCATCACATGCCAGGGCTCGAGCGCGGTGCGCAGGCTCAAGGTGATACCGCGGTGGTGAATTTGTCCGATCAGAGGAAAGCGGAACTCCAGGTGCGGCTCGAACCACTGCATTGGGAAGGTGTAGCCAAACTCCGTCAGCTCATGCAGCACGTCTTCCAGATCCATGCGCACAAAGGTGGGTAGCAAAAAGCGGTCGTGCAAGGCGGTACCCCAGCGGCTCAGTCGGGGCCGCGCAGGCTGCTGCCAGAAGCGGCTGACCAGGGCCCTCAGCAGCAATTGCTGCACGATGCTCATGCGTGCATGGGGTGGCATCTCGAAGGCGCGCAGCTCGAGCAAGCCCAGCCGGCCGGTGCTGGAGTCGGGCGAGTAGAGCTTGTCGATGCAAAACTCGCTGCGGTGGGTGTTGCCAGTGACATCCACCAGGATGTTGCGCAGCGTGCGGTCGACCAGCCAGGGCGCCATGTGCTGGCCGTGCTGCTGGCGCTGCTGGGCGATCTGCTGCAGCGCAATCTCCAGCTCGCGCAACTGGTCATTGCGCGCCTCGTCCACCCGCGGTGCCTGGCTGGTCGGGCCGATGAACAGGCCCGAGAACAGATAGCTCAGGCAGGGGTGGTTGTGCCAATGGGCGATCAGACTGCCCAGCAGCTCAGGCTTGCGCAGGAAGGGGCTGTCGGCCGGTGTGGCCGCTCCCAAGACAAAGTGGTTGCCGCCGCCGGTGCCGGTGTGGCGACCGTCGGTCATGAATTTTTCGGCCGCCAGGCGCGTCTCGTGGGCGGCCTGGTAGAGAAATTCGGTGTGCTCGACCAGTTCCTCCCAGTCGTGCGCCGGGTGGATATTGACTTCGATCACGCCGGGGTCCGGGGTCACCTGAAGTACCTGCAGGCGCGGATCGCGCGGCGGTGGATAGCCCTCGAGCACGATGCGCACGCCCAGCTCCCGGGCCGTGGCCTCAACCGCCTGCAGCAGGGCCAAATAGTCCTCCAGTCGGCTCAGGGGCGGCATGAATACATACATCGCGCCGCGCTCGCCATTTCGCTGGCGCTGCTCGACCTGCGTCTTGGCCGAAGGCCCGTGGGCGCGCGCTGGGTCTCGCACCTCCACGCACAAGGCCGTGCGGGTTGGCACAGGTGCGCTGGCAGGCAGCGGCGGCTCGCTGTCCGCCGGCCTCTGTGCCGATGCTCTCTGGCGACCCGGCCCACCGGCTTGAGCATCTGCGTTGGCTTCTGCCGCGGCGCCAGCCGTCGCGCTGAGGGCCCGCGCATCTGCACCGCCCAAAGCGCTGGCTGCCTGAGCCTTTGCAGCCGCACCTGCAGGCAAACCTGCGCCCACATCTGCGCCGGAGTCTGCTGTGGGCCGCTGGGCGCGCAGCGGCACGCTGCTTGGCAAGGGAGCGCGCGGTGCGAAGGGGTCGACCTCGAAGGACTGCAATCGATCGGTCTTAGACAGCCAGGGCAGGGCGTCGAGGGGCAGGCGATAGCCCATCGGCGAGTCGCCTGGCAACAAGTACATGCGCTCATCGCGGAAGAACCAGGGGCCGCTGAGCCAGCGCGGGCCACTGAGCTGGCTCGGATCCTGGGCCTGCAGGGGCAGCACATAGCCGATCTGCGCCTGCAAACCCTGGGCGAAGATGCGGCGCAGGCGCTCCCGCTCCATGGCGTCGTCCAGCTTGGACTCGAAGGGGTCCACATTGACCGGCAGCCGCCGTTCGCGCCAGAGGTAGTAGAAGGTGTCCTCGTAGCCCGCGGTGATGTACTGACCGTCGAGCCCCAACTGGTGGGCCAGGGCACGGGTAAAGCGCTGAGCGTCCTCGCTGGTGTAGCGGCAATGCTCGGGCTGGCTTTCGCTGGCGAACAGCTGCGGGTCCTGCCATGCGGGCTGGCCGTCCTTGCGCCAGAAAATCGACAGGGCCCAGCGCGGCAGTGGCTCGCCGGGATACCACTTGCCTTGACCGAAATGCAAGAAGCCGCCTTGGCCGTATTGCGCGCGCAGCTTGTGGACCAACTCGGTGGCGTAATTGCGTTTGCTCGGGCCCAGGGCCTCGGTGTTCCATTCGGCCGCATCGCGGTTTTCGGTGGCCACGAAAGTGGGCTCCCCGCCCATGGTCAGACGCACATCGTGGCTCTGCAGGTCCTGATCGACCCGTTGGCCCAGTTTCAACACCTCGCCCCATTGGTCATCGGTATAGGGTTGAGTGACCCGCGCGGGCTCATGGATCCGGGTGACGGCCATGTGGTGGGAAAACGCCACCTCGCTGCGCTCGACGGCGCCTTCGATCGGCGCC
>JBAXEN010000299.1:0-5117 GCA_037140415.1 Betaproteobacteria bacterium
GAGGCGGCGCCCCAACAGGTTTCATTCGACGCTGGGGCTGGCAGTAGGCACCGACCAGGCCATCACCTTGTCGATGCGGCGGCCATCAAGATCGACCACCTCAAAGCACCAGCCGGCAATGTCCATCCGCTCGCCGGTGGCCAGCAGGCGGCCGCTGACGGCCAGTAAGAGGCCGGCCAGGGTGTTGTAGCGGCCCTTGTCTTCCAGGGGCAGGTAGCGGATGTCGAGCCTGGCCTTGAGTTCGGCCACCGGCATGGCGCCATCGAGCAGCCAGGAGCCGTCGGCGCGTTGCACCGCCCAGGCATCGACCTGCGCCCGCGGCTTGAGTTCGCCCGTGATGGCTTCGAGCAAGTCCAACGGGGTGAGCATGCCCTGCACCACGCCGTATTCGTCGACCACCATCAGGATGCGCGAGGACTCGGAGCGAAAGCGCTCGAGCAGTTCCATGCCCGACAGCGTTTCAGGCACAAAAACCGCCGGCTGAGCATGGGCTTCCATGCGGTCCATGTCACCGCGCGCGGCTGGGCCTGTGCTGAGCAGGCCAGCAATTTTCACCACGCCCACCACATCGTCGAGGCTGCCCCGGCAGACCGGATACCAAGAGTGGCCGCTGGCGCCGGCCTTGGCCACCGCCTGGACCACCGTGTCGGACGCTTCAAGCCACTCGATTTCACCGCGCGGGCGCATGATCGAGGTCAGCGCCCGCTCGTCGAGTAAAAACACGTTTTGCACCATCTGGTGCTCCTGCTGCTCGATCACGCCGGCACTGACGCCCTCTTCCAGGCTGGCAGCAATTTCCTCTTCGGTGACCGAGCGCTTGGCATCGACATCGACCCGCAGCAAACGAAGCACCGCCTGGGTGCTAAAAGAGAGCAGGCGCACAAAGGGTTGAGCCACCGTCGCCACGCCCATCATGGGCCGCGACACCAGGCGGGCCACCGGCTCAGGGTAGAGCTGGCCGATGCGCTTGGGCACCAGTTCTCCAAAGACGATGGTGATGAAGGTGATGATGGTCACCACCAGGGCGGTGGCGGTCACACCGGCTGCGCCGGCCGACATGCCCAGGGACTGCAGCCACAGCCCCAGGCCGTGGGCAAAAGCGGCCTCGCCCACGATGCCATTGAGCATGCCGATGGAGGTGATGCCCACCTGCACCGATGACAGGAACTGGGTGGGCCTGTCCATCAGTTGCAGCGCCGCCCGCGCGCCCTTGTCGCCCGCCTCGGCTTCGGCCATCAGTCGCACCTTGCGGCTGGCGGCCAGGGCCATTTCCGACATGGCAAACGCCCCGTTGAGCAGGGTCAGCAGCAGGATCAGCAGAACGTCCATCGGGCCTTGGCGACAATCACGACCATGGCACTGTACTTGATTGGGGATTTGCAGGGCTGCCTGCAGCCGCTGGAGCAGTTGCTGCTGCAGGTGGATTTTTCGCCCAGCCGCGACACGCTCTACCCCCTGGGCGACCTGGTCAATCGCGGCCCGGACTCCCTGGGTGTGCTGCGCTTTCTGAGGGGCCTGGAGGGTGCCGCCCGCCCCCTGCTGGGCAACCACGACCTGCACCTGCTGGCGGTGGCCTGCGGCCTGCGCCGCAGCAGCGCGAGCGACACCCTGGCGCCCATCGTGCAGGCACCGGACCGAGCAGCCCTGCTCGACTGGCTGCGCCAGCAGCCTCTGGCGCGCCTGGAGCACGGCTGGCTGATGGTGCATGCCGGCGTGCTGCCGGGCTGGGACTGCGCCCAAACCCTGGCCCTGGCCGGCGAGGTACAGGCGGTGCTGCGAAGCCCGCAATGGACCGATTTTCTGGCCCAGATGTACGGCAACCAGCCCGACCATTGGAGCGATCATCTGGTCGGCTGGGAGCGCCTGCGGGTGGTGGTCAATGCCCTGACCCGGCTGCGCTTTTGCACGCCTGCAGGGGTGATGGATATGCGCAGCACGGCCCCGCCCGATCAGCCGCCGCCCGGGCATCTGCCCTGGTTTCAAGCCCCGGGGCGCAAAACCCGGGGCCAGCCGATCGCCTTCGGCCACTGGTCCACCCTGTCGCTGGCCCAGCCGCAGCGCCGGCCGGTCCTGATCGAGGGCACTCTGGGCCTGGACACCGGCTGCCTGTGGGGCGGGCCCCTGAGCGCAGCCCGCCTGGGGGTGACGCCGGGCAGCTATGAGCTGATGAGTGTCCAGGGCCTGCCCGGGGGAAAGCCGCCCGACTGAAGGTCGGCTGCGCCCGCCTGGAGGCCCCCGCGGCCGAGTCGCCCAGGGATGAGACAATCAGCAACTTATGACCGACTCTTTCTCGCAGCTTCAGCTGCACCCTCAACTGGCTCAGGCCGTGGCCGAAATGGGCTACGCGTCCATGACCCCGATCCAGGCCCAGGCCATTCCTGTGGTGCTGCAAGGCCGCGATGTGATGGGCGCTGCCCAGACCGGCACCGGCAAGACCGCCGCCTTCTCGCTGCCGCTGCTGCAGCGCATGATGGTGCATGGCAACACCTCCACATCGCCAGCCCGCCACCCGGTTCGCGCCTTGGTGCTGCTGCCCACCCGCGAACTGGCCGACCAGGTGGCCCAGCAAATCAAGCTGTATGCCAAATACACCCCGCTGCGCAGCGCCGTGGTCTTTGGTGGCATGGACATGAAGCCACAGACCGCCGAACTCAAAGCCGGCATCGAGGTGCTCATTGCCACGCCGGGGCGGCTGCTCGATCACATTGAGGCCAAGAACGCGGTCCTCAACCAGGTGGAATATGTGGTGCTCGACGAGGCCGACCGCATGCTCGACATCGGCTTTTTGCCCGACTTGCAGCGCATCTTGAGCTACCTGCCCAAGAAACGCACCACGCTGCTGTTTTCAGCCACCTTCTCGCCCGAGATCAAGCGACTGGCCTCCAGTTACCTGCAGGACCCGGTGACCATCGAGGTGGCGCGCTCGAACGCCACCGCGTCCACGGTTGAGCAGCACTTCTACAACGTGCAGGTCGATGACAAGCGCACCGTGCTCAAGCAGATCCTGGCCCAGCGCCAGATCAAGCAGGCCTTCGTCTTCGTCAACAGCAAACTCGGCTGCGCCCGCCTGGCTCGCTCGCTCGACCGCGAGGGCCTGAAGACCACCGCCTTGCACGGCGACAAGAGTCAGGACGAGCGGCTCAAGGCGCTGGACGCCTTCAAGAAGGGCGAGGTCGACCTGCTGGTGTGTACCGATGTGGCTGCCCGCGGCCTGGACATCAAGGACGTGCCAGCGGTCTTTAACTTCGATGTGCCTTTCAACGCAGAAGACTATGTGCACCGCATCGGCCGCACCGGCCGTGCCGGCGCCTCCGGCCTGGCCGTGAGTTTTGTGGCCCCGAGCGACACCCGCCTGGTGGCCGACATCGAGAAGCTGATCCGCAACAAGATTGATCTCGAGGCCTTTGAGATCGAAGAAAGCCGCAGCGCCCCCCGCGAGCGCATCAACGACGGCACCCGCCTTTACCGCGACGAAGAGCGGCGCCCCGCTCGCTCCGAACGGAGCGAAGGTCGCCCCGCTGCCCCCCGGCCGGCGCCCAAGCCGCTCGACCCCTTCTTCGAAAAACCCTACGAGCCCAGCGCCGACGCGGGCACGCAAGCGTCCTGGGAAGCGACCACCAAAGTGCCATCGCGGGTGTCGTCGAACATCAAAACCAAGCGCAAGGTCGCGGCTCTGTTCAAGACCACGGACTGATCACCCAGCCTGGGGCACTGCGTCGCCTTGCCCGATGGACGTCGCAGCATCGCCGCGAGGGGCGAGGCTTGCAAAGCACCCCCGCCCTCTACGGGCCTGCAAGCTTCAGGGGCTGGTTGCCTTTTTTGCCGGGGTTCGGCTGCGCTCAGCGACCGACTTGAGCGGCGAACCCGGGCTGGCCACAGGTGCTGGCAGGGCCGACAACTGGCCTTCTGTGAGGGTGTCGAGCTGGAAGCGGCCGCTCTTGTCCCACAGCCAAACGTCGGTGTAGATCACCGCGCCCATACGCACCGGCGCCGGGAAGGGGGCAGCAGCGCGCACCATGCGCTCGATCTCGGCCACCACCTCGGGCGCATGTTTGGGCTCACGCATCCACTCGATTTTTCGCACCGCGCCGCGGCTGTCGATGGCGACATTGAGCACCCCCACCGCATACAGCAGCGGCGGCAGCTTGCCTTTGAAGATCCGGTCGCGGTGACGTTCATACAGGTGCTTGGCACCATAAGCGCGGTAGTCGCGGGCAGAAGTGGCTGCGGCGATCTGCACCGGCAGATCCTGCACCTGAGGTGGCTGAACGGCGATAACGGCGGGGGCCGCTGGCTCAGCGATGACCACCGCTGGCGGCGCAGTCACGGGCCCGGCGGCGGGCGCGGGAGTTGGCGCCTGCACCGGCACCGGCGCAGGCACTGGGGCAGCGGACGGGGCGGGCATTGCGACCGGGGTTGAAGGTGGCGCGGTGGTGCAAGCCGCCAGGGCGAGCAGCAGGACGGCGGCTGCGGCGCGCAGCAGCGGCTGCCGTCGACCAGCCCGGGAGCGCGGGTCCATGGCGTTCAAATTCATCGTGCCCTTTCGTCGCTAGGCTATGCTTGCGAGACATTCCCGCCAGCCGGCCGGGGGCACTGTCGAGCACCTCCCAGGACCCGCATTGTCTATGCTTTGTCAGCCGATGGACAGCGGGAATTTCCCTCCATACCGCCATGAGCGCCCTGACCGCCACCGCCGATTTAACCGACCGCCTGCAGCAGGAATTGGCCCACGCGCCAGCCGTCCTGGTGACCGTCACCCAGACCCAGGGCTCGGTGCCGCGCGGGGCCGGCACCTGGATGGCGGTGTTGGCGCACACGGTGGTCGGCACCATCGGCGGCGGGCATCTGGAATGGCAGGCCATCGCCCAGGCGCGCCAGTTGCTGGCTGAGCCCTCAGCGCCCGCACAAACCCAGCGCCATGCCCTCGGGCCTTCGCTGGGGCAATGCTGTGGCGGCGCGGTGGAACTGCGGCTCGAGCACATCACGCCGGCGCTGCAATCGAGCGCCAACTGGCTGCAACAACTTCGGCCTCAGCTCACCCCCCTGGCCTTGTTCGGCGGCGGCCATGTGGGTCAGGCCATTGTGCAGGTGATGCTGAATCTGCCCTACGCCGTCAC
>JBAXEN010000300.1:0-5107 GCA_037140415.1 Betaproteobacteria bacterium
TCCAGCAGTACAACAACCCGCTGCTGTTTCGCAGCGTGAGCTACAAGCCCAACGATTTCATTCCGATCGCAGCGGGCGGTTCGCTCTCATTGGTCATGGCCACCAGCAAGGCTTTGCCGGTCAAGACGGCGCGCGAATTCATCGATCTGGCGCGGGCCAACCCCGGCAAGTTCAACTATGGCTATTGGGGCGCCGGCGGCAGCCCGCATCTGCTGGTCACCCGCATGCAGGCGGTGGCTGGCATCAAGATGGAAGGCATCGCCTACAAGGATCCTGCGCAGGCCACCACCGACCTGGCCAGCGGCCGCATCCACCTGTTCGTCACTTCGGCCACCCATGGTCTGTCACTGCAGCAGGCCGGGCAGGCCAATATCGTTGCGGTAGGCACCGCGCGGCGCCTGGCCAAGCTGCCCGAGGTCCCGACCTTTGCCGAGTCAGGCATCGAGGGTCTGCCCAGCCCCTGGTGGGGCTATGGCGCGCCGGCAGGAACGCCGCCAGAGGTGATCGCCAAGCTTGAACGGGCGTTTCGCGCGGCCATGGCCACACCGCGTTACAAGCAGATGCTGGTCGACACCGCTTCAGAGGCCCTGACCTTTGAAACGCCAGCTCAGTTCAAGGAATTTATTGACGCTCAGACCGAGCTGTGGGCCGCCGCCATCCGGCCGCTCAAGCGGGCGCTGGAGTGAGCGCACTCCGTCGCCCGCCGCTCAAGCTGCAGGGGGCACCGGAGCAGGTGCAGGGCCAAGGACAGGCCCGCGAACCAGGCGCCCGGGCTTGTGCCCGGTGTGCTCGCCGTCGCGGTAGGTGACCACGCCCGAGACCACAGTGGCGCGGTAACCCCGCGCTTTTTGCAGCAGACGCCGGCCGCCGCCGGGCAGGTCATCGACCGGGTAAGGCATCTCGACGGCCAGGCGATCAAAATCAATCAGGTTGATGTCGGCCTTGAGCCCCACCCGCAACAAGCCGCGGTCGTGCAGGCCCACAGTGGCGGCTGGGTCGCTGGTGTAGCGGCGCACCAATTCGTGCACCGGCAGACGCCCTGTGGGCCGGTCGCGACCCCAGTGGGTCAGCAGCCAGGTGGTAAAGCTGGCGTCGGTGATAAAGCCCACATGCGCGCCCGCATCACCCAAGCCCACCATGGCATTGGGATGCTTGAGCGTCTCCTCCACAGAGGCCAGGGTGTAGTCGTCAAAGCTGGTGAAGGCCACATACAGAAAATTGCGCCCCTCGTTGGACAGCATCATGTCGTAGGCCACTTCGGGACCGGTCTGGCCCAAGCGCCGGGCCGTAGCCGCCACCGATGACTCTTTGGGCGGCTCATAGTCGGGCGGATCGGACAGCAGGAACATACGCTCGTACATCTTGTCAAAACCCATCAGCTTGAACAGCGGAAAGCTGCTGCCTTCAAACGGGTCTTCACTGAGGATGCGCTGGCGCACCTCGCTCTGGCGCATCGCAGCAACCCGCTGCGCCAGCGGCAGGTGGGCGATGGACTTGTAGGTGGGCGTGGCCGAAAACGGATTTTGCGTGCCGCTCAAGCCAAACAGCGATCCCACCGGCCGCGGCGCGCTGACCGGACGTATCGCCTGGCCACGGGCAGCAGCCTCGTCGGACAGGCGCAGCAGTTCGCGCCAAACCCTGTTGGCCGCGCCATGGCGCTGGTTGCAGGTGAAGACGCAGCTGCGACCCGAGGCGGCGAGCACCCGCTCGAGCATGGCAAATTCGGTGGCAGGATCCGGCTGGTCCCAATCGGAGACATATTGCAGCTGACCGTGGCCGGCGTCGGCCATGCCCAGGGCGATGCCCTTGAGCTCGTCTTCTTGCGCCCGCATCATCGGCGTCGGGCTGCCTTTGCTGGACTTGTGCGCAAAGGTGCGCGAGGTTGAAAAACCAAAGGCGCCCTGGCGCATCGCATCGGCGGCGATGCGCCGCATGGCCGCGATGTCATCGGCCTGGGCCGGCTCCAGCCGCAGCGCACGCTCGCCCATCACATAAACACGCAAGGGTCCGTGCGGCAGCTGTGCGCACACATCCACATCGCGCGCGTGCCGGTCCAGTTCCTGGAGATAGTCGCCAAAGCTCTCCCAGTTCCACTGCAGACCCTGATGCAAGCAGGCACCGGGGATGTCTTCCACCCCCTCCATCAATTCAATCAGGGCCTGTCGATGGTCGGCCTTGACCGGCGCAAAGCCAACGCCGCAGTTGCCCATGACCACCGTCGTCACACCGTGCCAGGAGCTCGGCGCCAGGCAGCCGTCCCAGATGGCCTGACCATCGAAATGGGTGTGGATATCCACAAAACCGGGGGTGACCAGCAGGCCGCGCGCATCGATTTCTTCCGCGCCACGGCCCTTGATCTGCCCGATCTCGGCGATCAGCCCGCCACGCACGCCGACATCGGCCACAAAAGCGGGTGAACCGCTGCCGTCGATCACCTGGCCGCCGCGGATGATGAGGTCGAAATCGGATGCCATATGAACTCGCCCCTCGCGACGCTGCTGATGACTGATGCTGCTGAGGAATCAGTATATTTCAGCGCCTATAGGGTTTAACGGTCCTCCAGTCCCAAGTGCGCCACCGCATTGTTTTCTTTGGCGCGCTGGTAGTAGTCCTTTGGACCGATACGAACCTGATTGCCCTGGGCATCGAAGCCAGCCACGTCGCCATGGATGACGGCGATGCCGGTGAAGCCGTCGGGCGTGGTGGGCTCGTGCACAGTCCCCGGGGGTTCGTACAAATAGCCACCCTCGTAAATCATATTGGTCACGCCGGTTTCAGCGTCGTGATAACCGAAGGAGCCAGACATCAGGTAGAGCTCCACCGGTTGCAGGTGCTGGTGAATCGCCAGCTTGGTGCCTTTTTCAACCTTGACCAGCAAGGTGCATCGCTCACCCGCAAAGTCCAGTAGCTTGTAATCGACCCCGTTGAGGAAAAACGAGGTCCAGGGAATGTTGTGGGTATCGGTAAAACGGTTGCCCTTTTCTCTCTTGGCCACCAGATTGCCGGGGTTTGCGTCACTGATCATGGAACTCATGTTAGGTCCTTTAGGGCTTGAAAATAATGAAAGAGATCTGGGACAGATCCGGGATCGGCAGGGCTGTCAAGACGCGCCCCCGACATACCCGGAGCGCAGCGCCGCTTCCACCTCGGAACTGCTGGGCGGTCCGCTGTAAATTAGCCGGCCGCGCTCCATCACATGCACGGTCTGGGCACTGAGCAGCGCGTGGGTAGCCTGCTGCTCAACCACAACAATGGTGACGCCACGCCGATGGAGATCGGAAAGGATGTCGTAGACCTTTTGGATGAGCAAAGGGGCCAGGCCCATCGAGGGCTCGTCAATGATGATGATGCTGGGCTTGGCCATCAAGGCCCGCGCCAGGGCCAGCATTTGACGCTCACCGCCGCTGAGCATCCCGGCCAAGCGGGTGCGCATCCCTTCGCGCAGGCCTGCCGGCAACATCTCCAGCACCTCCTGCATGCGCTGACGGATTTGGACGCGACCCAAACCGGCGCCATAACCACCAAGAACCAGGTTCTCTTCGATGGAGAGCTGTCCAAACAGACGCCGACCCTCAGGGACCAGACAGACGCCCGAGCGAATCAGTCCCCGGCCGAGTTTGACGGAAGCCTCATCGAGCCCTCCATAGCGGATGGTGCCGGCGGTCGGCTTGAGCATCCCGCTCAGAAGCTGGGCCAGGGTCGACTTGCCAGCCCCGTTTGAGCCCAGTACCGCAGAAAAGGATCCGCGCTCAAAGGCAATCGACAGGTCGTCCAGGGCAAGGACACCGCTGTAGCGGTGCACCAGCCCTTTGGCCTCGATGGCAAACCCAAGGGAGGACTCAGCCATGGGCTCCCTCCTCCTTCGCAGCAGCAGCTGCCTTGCCAATGTAGGCGCGCTGAACATCGGCGTTATGTTGAATTTCCAGGGGCGTTCCAGTGGCGATCACCTGCCCAAAGTCCAGCACGACCACCTGATCGGCCAGATTGAACACCTCTTGCACCGCGTGGTCGATGATCAAGATGGACACACCCGCCGCCTTCATGCCCTGCAAGATGGCCCGCAACTCGCGCGCCTCGCTCAGACCCAGGCCCGAGAAAGGCTCGTCCAGGGCAACCAGGCGAGGGCCGATCGCCAGAATGCGGCCGATGTCAGCAGCCTTTTGGATACCAAAGGGCAGCTCATCCGGAAAGCGATCGGCCACCGCGTGCAGGTCAAGCGCATCCAAAATTTGCTGTGTGATTTGCTCAGGAGAATCCTGGCCCGCCACCTGCCCCTGCCCTTGCGCCTGCCCCCGCCCCACGCTGGCAGCAACCAGCAACATTTCGCGGATCGTGAGTTCGTTGAAGAGTTCAGCATGCTGGAAGGTACGCCCAAAACCATGCCTGAGACGGCGATAGGGAGGAACGGGCAACAGGTCATCCCCGCCAATTCGAAGCTGCGCGCACGACGAGGGCGTGACATAGCCGCTGAGTACATTGAGCAAGGTGGTCTTGCCAGCCCCGTTGGGGCCGATCAGGCCAACGGTCTGGCCTGGCAAGACCTGCAGCGACACCTGGCTCAAGGCACGCAAGCCCCCAAAACTCACCGACAGTTCAGAAACATTCAGGCCATGACGCGCTGCCGGCATCAGGCGCGCTGCCAGCGCGGCGATGCGCCGCTCCACCTGCTCGCCGTCATGGTCCGAAGGCCGTGCCAGTTCGACCTTGACCAGCGTCTTTCCGCCGCGCTGGCGCCACAAGCCTGCCAGGGTGGGCACCAGGCCTCGGGGCATGAACAGAAGCACAGCGACCATGACAAAGCCCAGCGCAAATGCCGAGACATCGTGCAAGCCCCGAAAGATCTCTGGGGTGCCAGAGACGATGGCCGCACCCACGGCTGCCCCCCAGAAGCTAGCAATGCCGCCCACCACGGTGGCCACGATCAGCATCACCCCGGCATCCAAATTGAAGCTGTCGGGCTCCAGGTATCCGATGGCGATCGAAGCGGCCACCCCGCCTACCGAAGCGAAACTGGCGCTGAGCGCAAAAGCCAAGGCGTTTTCCTGGTGCGGCACCAGCCCCATGGACATGGAGGCAATGCGCTGACTCTTGATCGCACGCCAGCGCC
>JBAXEN010000301.1:0-5099 GCA_037140415.1 Betaproteobacteria bacterium
CGCAGACCCACAGCGCGACCTTGTTTGTGCCGCAGGGCATAGGCGCAGACCTGATCGCCACCCTGGCCGGCTTTGGCCGCGAGGATGTCGACGCCTACGCCCTGAGCAGCCAGCAGCGCGCCGCCCAGGCAAGAGCCGCCGGCTGGTTTGCGCAATCGGTGGTGCCTGTGCGCGATGCGCTGGGCCAGGTGATCTTGGCCGAAGATGAATTCATCAAGCCGCAAACCACCTTGGCCGGCCTGGCTTCACTCAAGCCGGCCTTTCAGGCGCTGGGCGAGATGGGCTTTGACGATGTGGCCCTGCAGCGCTACCCGCAGGTCGAGCGCATCGATCATGTGCACCACGCGGGCAATTCCTCGGGCATTGTGGACGGCGCGGCGGCCCTGCTGATCGGCTCGGAGGCGGTCGGCCGCAGCCACGGGCTCACGCCGAGGGCGCGCATCGTCGCCACCGCGCTCAGTGGGGATGACCCGACCATCATGCTCACCGGCCCCATGCCGGCCGCGCGCAAGGCGCTGGCCAAGGCCGGCATGCGAATCGAGCAGATCGATTTGTTCGAGGTCAATGAAGCCTTTGCCGCCGTGCCGATGCGCTTCATGAAGGAGATGGGGGTCTCGCATGAGAAGGTCAATGTCAACGGCGGCGCGATTGCCCTGGGTCACCCCCTGGGCGCCACCGGCGCCATGATCCTGGGCACCCTGCTCGACGAGCTCGAGCGCCGCCAGCTGCGCTACGGCCTGGCCACGCTGTGCGTGGGCGGGGGCATGGGCATTGCCACCCTCATCGAACGCATCTGAAGGCAGCACCCATGAAAAACATACGCTGCAGCATCGAAGACGGCATCGCCACCCTCACCTTTGACGAGCCCAACTCGCCGGTCAACACCATGTGTCTGCAATGGCAGGACGATATGGCCGAGGCCGCCGCCCTGCTGGTGGCCGAGCGGGCGCATCTCAAAGGCATCATCCTGGCCTCGGCCAAGAAGACGTTTTTTGCGGGTGCCGACCTCAAGGCGGTGATGCGTTTGACGCCGGCCGATGCGCCGCGCGTTTATGCCGAGGTCGAGCGGGTCAAGAAGAACTTTCGCAGCATCGAGACCTTGGGTCTGCCAGTGGTCAGCTGCATCAACGGCAGTGCCCTGGGCGGCGGCTGGGAGGTGGCGCTGATCGGCCATCACCGCATAGCGGTGGATGACCCGCGCATCGAGCTGGGCCTGCCCGAGGTGACGCTGGGCCTGCTGCCCGGCGCCAGCGGCGTGACAAAAATGGTCCGCCAGCTCGGCCTGATGGCCGCCCAGCCCTTTCTGGTCGAGGGCCGCCTGTTCCAGCCCCGCCAGGGTGCTGAGGCGGGCTTGATACACGAACTGGTGGCCGAAGAGCAGCAGCTCAGAGCAAGGGCGCTGGCCTGGATCGCCGGGCATCCGCAGTCCATGCACCCCTGGGAAGCCAAGGGCTACAAGATCCCGGGCGGCGACGCCCGCAGCCCCAAGATCGCAGCAGCGCTGACGGTGGCACCGGCCATGCTCAAGAAGAAGACTCGCGGCCTGTTGCCCGCGCCCGAGGCTATTTTGGCCTGCATGGTCGAAGGCAGCCTGGTCGACCTGGACACCGCTTTTCGCATCGAAAGCCGCTACCTTGCCCAGCTGATGACCGGCGGGCAGGCGCAGTCCATGATCAATACCTTTTTCTTCAACATGAACGCGGTCAAGGGCGGCGCCTCACGGCCGACGGCCGTGGCCCGCTTCAAGCCGCAAAAGGTGGGCATTGTGGGCGCGGGCATGATGGGTGCGGGCATCGCATGGGCCCAGGCCAGCCGGGGCATGAACACGGTGTTGATCGATACCGACGCGCAAAAGGCCCAGCGCGGCAAGGCCTACAGCGACAAGCTGGCGCAGCAGCGGGTCAACCAGGGTCGCATGAGCGCGGCCGAGCAGGAGGCGCTGCTGGCGCGCATCGAAGCCGGCGCCGAGGTGCAGGCGCTGGCCGGCTGCGAGTTGATCATTGAGGCGGTGTTCGAGCAGCGCGAACTCAAGGCCGAGGTCACACGCCGGGTCGAGCCCCTGCTGGCAGCCGGCGGCATCATGGCCTCCAACACCTCGACCCTGCCGATCAGCGGATTGGCCCAGGCCAGCGCCCGGCCCGAGAGCTTCATCGGCATCCATTTCTTCAGCCCGGTCGACAAGATGCAGCTGGTCGAAATCATCCGCGGCCAGCAAACTGACGACAGGGCGGTGGCGCAAGCGATGGACTATGTGCGGGCCCTGGGCAAGCTGCCCATCGTCGTCAACGATGCCCGCGGCTTCTACACCAGCCGCACCTTCGGCACCTTTGTGATGGAAGGCGCAGCCATGCTGGGCGAAGGCATTCCTGCGCCTGTGATTGAAAACGCCGCCATGCAGGCGGGCATGCCGGTCGGGCCGCTGGCGGTGCTCGATGAAACCGCCCTCACCCTGAGCGTGCATGTGCTCGATCAGACCCGCGCCGACGAAGCGGCGCAGGGCCGCAGCTATACCGCCAGCGCCGGCGAGCTGCTGGTCGAGCGCATGGTCAAGCAGCAGGGCCGAGGCGGACGCGCGGCTGGCGGCGGCTTTTACGACTATCCGGCCGGCCAGCCCAAGCGACTGTGGCCCGAGCTCAAAAACCTGTTCGAAAAGCCCGACGCCGCCTGGGATGTGCGCGAGATCAAAGACCGTCTGCTCTACCGGCAAGCGTTGGAGACGGCCCGCTGCCTGCAAGAAGGCGTACTCGGCTCGGTGCACGAGGCCAATATCGGCTCGATTTTCGGCATCGGCTTTCCGGTCTGGACCGGCGGGGCGCTGCAGTTCATCTATCGCCAAGGCGTCAGCGCCTTTGCCCAGCGCTGCCAGGCGCTGGCGGCCCGATACGGCGCGGGCTTTAAACTTGAACCCTCTGTCATCGCCTGCCTGCAAGCCCACCAGCCCCGCTGGTAGCGCCCCCGGTGGGCTTCAACCCCCTTCAAGCCCATGGGACGACTTCAGAACAAGGTCAGCATCATCACCGGCGCGGCGCAGGGCATAGGCCTGGCCACCGCCCTTAAATTTGCCGCGGAAGGCGCCATCGTCATTGTTTGTGACATCCGGCAGGCCGGTGTGGATGCGGCAGCGGCCGCCTGCCAGCAGCAAGGTGCTCAGGCCCAAGGCTTTGTGATGGATGTCACGAACCGTGAGCAGGTCGATGCGGTGATGGCACAGGTGCGCGATCGCTTCGGGCGCATCGATGTGCTGGTCAACAATGCCGGCATCACCCAGGACGCCCGCCTGGTCAAGATGACCGAGGCCCAGTTTGACCGGGTGATCGACGTCAATCTGCGCGGCGTTTTCCACTGCGCGCAGGCGGTGGCCGAGACCATGAGCGCCCAGGGCAGCGGCGTCATCCTCAATGCCAGCTCGGTGGTGGGTATTTACGGTAATTTCGGCCAGACGAACTACGCCGCCACCAAGTTCGGCGTGATCGGCTTTACCAAAACCTGGGCGCGCGAACTCGGCGCCAAGGGCGTGCGGGTCAATGCGGTGGCGCCTGGCTTCATCCAGACGCCCATCCTCGCTTCCATGCCCGAGGAGGTGCTCAAGGGCATGGAGGCCCGGGTGCCTCTCAAGCGCCTGGGCAAGCCCGAAGAAATCGCCAATGTCTATGCCTTTCTGGCCAGCGATGAGGCCAGCTATGTCAATGGCGCGGTGATTGAAGTCTGTGGCGGCATGACGGTTTGAGCTGCGCTGCCTGTCCGTAAGAAAACCGCACCATGTCTTCGCACCCGCAGTCCTGCGACAAAGCCCAGCCCCGCTCGCTGAGCGATCTGTTTCTGTCCTTCAGCTGGCTGGCTCTACAGGGCTTTGGCGGCGTTCTCGCCGTGGCGCAGCGAGAGCTGGTGGAGAAAAAACGCTGGCTGACTCGGGAAGAATTCACCGAGGAATGGGCTGTGGCACAGATCATGCCCGGACCCAATGTGATCAACATGGCCATCATGCTGGGCGGGCGGTATTTCGGCTGGCGCGGTGGCGTGGCCGCTCTGGCCGGCATGTTGGGCGTGCCGTTTGTGATCACCCTGAGCCTGGCCATGCTGTACGGGCAGTTCCACCAATACCCGGCGGTCGCAGGCGCGCTGCGGGGCATGGGGGCGGTATCGGCCGGGCTGATCACGGCGACCGGCATCAAGCTGATTCCTGGCCTGCGCAAGAACGTGCTGGGGCCGGTGGTCTGCGCAGCGCTGGGCCTGACTGCGCTGGTGGCGGTGGCCTGGCTGCGCCTGCCGCTGGTCTGGGTGCTGCTGACCCTCGGGGGCATTGGCATGGGCTTGGCCTATCGGAGGCTCAGTCCATGAGCCCGCTGCTGATGAGCGCAGCCGACTGGCTGCAACTGGTGCTGCACTTTGCCACCCTGTCCCTGCTGGGCATAGGCGGGGCCATCACCACCTTGCCCGACATGCACCGTTACCTGGTCGATCGTCAGCACTGGTTGAGCGACGCGCAGTTCAACGCCAGCGTGGCGCTGGCCCAAGCCGCCCCCGGCCCCAACATCTTGTTTGTCGCGCTCATGGGCTGGCATGTGGGCATCAATGCCGGCGGCGGCTGGCTGGCGCCGATGGGGGCCATCATCACCTTGACTGGGATTTTGCTGCCCAGCTCCATCATTGCCTACAGCGGCGGCCAATGGAGCCACCGCAACCGAGAACTGCGCGCGGTGCGGGCCTTTAAAGCCGGACTGGCGCCGACGGTGGTGGGCCTTCTGATTGCCACCGGCACCGTGCTGGCCACCGCCACCGGTTCAACCCTGGACCAATGGCCGGTCTGGTTGATCGCTGCCGTGAGCACGCTCATCGTCTGGCGCACCCGGCTGCATATTCTGTGGCTGTTGGGGGCAGGCGCGCTGGTCGGCGCCTTTGTGCTGGCCTGAAGCTTCAGACGGCGCTGTCTCGCTGGCGCAGCGCTTCATAGAGGCACACGCCGCTGGCCACTGACACATTCAGGCTCTCGACAGCGCCCTTCATGGGAATGCTCACCAGCTCGTCGCAGCTCTTGCGGGTGAGCTGGCGCATGCCCTGCCCTTCGGCGCCGAGCACCAGGGCCAACGGCCTGCGCAGGT
>JBAXEN010000302.1:0-5092 GCA_037140415.1 Betaproteobacteria bacterium
CGCTTGGGCGGCACGATCTTGCCGACCCGGTTCATGGTGAAAACGTATTGGGACATGGTGTGGTGGTGGTGCAAAGCTGGCCAGGGGGCTGGCCTATGCAGGGACTTCAATCTGCCTGCGAGAAAACACCCGCCAGACAATCATGCCTGCATTATCCCCGCTCGCGGGCCCTGCGCCGGCCTCTGCGCGGGGAGATTGCACAACCCGGGGGTCGGGCGGGGCTACCTGCTCAAGCCGGAGGCTTGCGCAGCAGCGCAGCCTGCTGCACAAAAGCGTCGAGCAGGCGCTGGGCGGGCAGGGACAGCGGTGCGTCGGCTCGGGAGAAGACATGGACCGTGGTGGCTGGCAGGTGTTCCTGCAGATCCAGGGCCACCAGGCCCAAGCGGGGACCATGGGCCTCGTAAAAACGCCGGGGCACCATGGTCAGGCAGTCGGTGCCCGGCAGCACCGCCAGCAGCGTGGCCAGCGACTCGCATTCGAGCATGATGCGCGGGGCGGCCAGACCGCGCTGTTCAAAACCCAGATGCAGCGGATCGCCTGGCCCCATGGGCGGGCCGGTGAGCAGCCAGGCGCTGCCCTGCAGTTCCTCCAGCGACTTGGCGCCGGCCAGGGGGTGGCCCTTTTTGGCCACGATCACCGAGGGGCTGTCAATCAGGGCCCGGGCATGCAGGTCGCGGCCCATGCCCGAGGGCGGCAAAGGGCCCAGGGCCAGATCGAGCTCGCCCGAGCGCAGCTGATGCAAGGCCTTGGGATACAGCGCATCGACCAGCCGGATGCGCGCCTGCGGCCAGCGCAGCTGAAAGGCCGAGATGGTGCTGGCCGCCAGCACCAGTGCGGCCGCCGGCGAGACGCCCACCGTCAGCGTGATCTGGGAGTCGTGCGTCAGGGCGAACATCTCCTCCTTGGCGCGCTCGATCTCCCGCAGGACGTTGGCCGCGCGCGCGGCGAGCATCTCGCCCTCGGGCGAGAGCCGCACTCCCTTGGGCGAGCGCAGTACCAAATTGGCGCCAAACTCCTCTTCCAGTTGCTTGAGCGCCTTGGTCAGCGCAGGCTGACTGACGTTCATGGCCGTGGCCGCCGCCCGCATGCTGCCGGTGCGGGCCAGGGTGAGCAGAAGTTGGAGCTGTTGCAGGCGCATCGAGAAATTCTTTCTGATAACCCTGAGTAATCGGCTTCACAAAATGCGATTGGCGCTCACCGCGGCTGGGCGATAGCATGACTTGAGCATTCCCTGCCAGCCATCGGCACCCCACACCGCACAAGGAGAGCATGCAGACATGATCCAGCGCAGACACCTGATCGGGCACCTGGCTGCCACCCCCCTGCTGGCCGGCTTGCCCGCTCTGGCTCAGAGCTACCCGGACAAGCCCATCAAGATTATCGTGCCGCTGCCGCCCGGCAGCCCGCCTGACGTGCTGGCCCGCCTGGTGGCCGATGGCGTCAGCCGCAGCTGGAAGCAGCCGGTGGTGGTGGAAAACCGCCCCGGCGCCACCGGTATGGTCGGCATGCAGGCGCTGGCTCGCTCCACCCCCGACGGCTACACCCTGGGCGTACTGTTTCTCACCCACACCGTGCTGCCCGAGCTGATCGGACCGCTCCCCTACAACACCGCCACCGACTTGGCGCCAGTGGCCAACTTGGTCTGGCTCTACAACGTCTTGGTGGTGCCGGCCAGCTCCAGCATACAGACCGTGCAAGACCTGATCGCCCAGGCCCGCGCCCAACCCGGCGTGCTCAACTATGCCTCGGGCGGCAACGGCTCGCCCGCCCACCTGGTGGCCGAGTCCTTCCGTCAGGTCACCGGCACCAAGATCACCCATGTGCCCTTCAAAGGCCCGGCTGAGGCCGTCTCGGCGCTGATGGGTAACCAGGTTCAGGCCATGTTTGCCACCGTGCCCAATGCCGCCGCCCTGGCCCGCGGCGGCAAGCTGCGCGCCATTGCGGTGACCAGCCCGCAGCGCATGGCGGCCTTGCCGTCCGTGCCCACCCTGGCCGAAGCCGGTGTGCAGGGCGTGGAGCTCAAGGAATGGGAAGGCCTGGTGGCGCCGGCAGGCACGCCCAAAGCCATCATCGACAAGTGGAACCAGGAAGTCTTCCAGGTGCTGTCCTCCAGCGAACTGCGCGCCAAACTGGCCGACCTGGGCATGTCGGTGGTGCCGAACAACAGCAGCAGTGAATTTGGTGAACTCATACGCAAGGAGCTGGACCACTGGGCCAATTTCGTGCGCAGCACCGGCTTGAAGCCGAGCTGAAAAAGGGCCGAGTGCAGGCCGCATCGCGCCGAGGGCGGCGCTTCCACCCCACTTTTTGTGGGGCGGGCAATGCAAAGGTTGTGGGAGCTGCGCCCTCGCAGTGATGCGGCGCCTGCTCAAACGCTAGCGCGCCGACGACACCGGCGGCTCGAAGACCACGCCGTACTCGGGTGCGATGTCGGTCACGCGGCGGGGGCTGGCCACGTTGTGAATGCGGCGGTAGAGCGCCGGCAGCTCACCGGCCGGCTCGGCCCAGAACAGCGCCTGCACCACCTTGCCACTGTTGTTGTAGAAGGCATGCGGGATGCCCTTGGGCAGGTGACCCACCTCGCCGGTACGCAAGATGCGGCGCTGACCGCCGATCACCACCTCCACCTCGCCATTGAGCGGGCTCAGGAATTCATCCTGGTCCGGATGGGTGTGCGGCGGTACAAAAGTTTCCTCCGGAAAGGTGGCGTGCCAGACGAACTGCCGCTCGTCGTACTGCTTGGGCGTGTAGACCTGGCCCATGATGTTCCAGGTCACGCCGTCGATACCGGTGGGGCTGTGATCGCAGTCGGGCAGCGACTCTGACACAGGCTGGGTCTGGCTCATGACGATCTCCGGTCTCAGGTTTTTTCGGTGCCCGCTTGACCGCTCAGGCGGTCCAAAGCCTGCTTGACCAAGGGGTTGTGGCTGGCATAGCGCGGCTTGAACTGCTGGCGCTGGGCGATCAAATCTTCTTCGTCGGCATAACCGATGAGGATGCCGTTTTCGGCGATGCGCGCCTGCACCTCGGTGCTTTCGACCAGCTCGTCGGAGATGGTCACCCGCTGGCGGGGACGGCGTGCCCATTCAAACAGCGCCTCATGCAGGCGCTGGCGCTCTCGCACATGCTCCGGGTCCTGCGAGGCGCCCAGGTCGTGCAGTTCCTGCGGGTCGCTCTGCAGGTCAAACAGCATGGGCCTAAAGCGCTCGCACAGCACGTACTTCCAGCGCCCGTCAAAAGCCATGCGCATCCAGGCTTCGATCGGCGGCTGCTGCAGCTCGATGCGCGCATCCAGAAAGGAGTAATCCGACTCGCACACCACGATCTTGCGCCAGTCGGTCGGCGTTTGGCCGAACAGCCAGGGCCGCAGCGAGCGCCCGTCCATCACATGCGGCAAGGGATTCCCACCGTACACATCCAGAAAAGTGGGTGCGATGTCGATGGCCTCGACCAGCGCCTGACAGCGGGTGCCGCGGGTGGCGTCAGCGCGCGGGTCAGGGTCGTAAATGATGAGCGGCGTGCGGATCACCGGGTGATGAAACAGGTCTTTCTCGCCCAGCCAGTGGTCGCCCAGGAAATCCCCATGGTCGGCGCAGAACACGATCATGGTCTTGTCCATCAGGCCCTGCTCCTCCATGAAGGCCAGCAGCTTGCCCAGCTCATCATCGATCTGCTTGACCAGGCCCATATAGCCCACCATCACCGCATCGCGGATGCCGGGCTTGGCAAAGGTGCGCGATACCCGGTGGCGCGTCATCGCGGCATACACCGGGTGCGGGTCCTTGAGCTCGTCTTCACTGCGCACCAGCGGCAGCGCATCTTCGGGGCTGTACATGCCGGCATAGGGTGCCGGCACCACATAGGGCCAATGCGGCTTGATGAAGGACAGGTGCGCCACCCAGGGCTGCGCGCCGGCTTCGCGCATGAAATCCATAGCGCGGCGGGTGGTGTAAGGCGTCTCGGAATGCTCATTCGGAATACGCGCGGGCAGGTGGTTGTACTTGAGGTACCAGCCCGAGTGCAGGCGGCCCTGCGCATCGACCACGGTGTTGGCCCATTCCTCCCAGGGGTTGACACCGTCAAAGCCCTGCTCGCGCAGGTAGCGGTTGTAGTTGGGATCGGGATCGTGGCCAGAATAGGGGTGTATGCCGTCGTCGCGCTCGTAAGGGTCAAAGCCACATTCGGCAATTCGCACGCCAATCTGCGACTCGGGATCTATGCCCAGGCGCGAGATGCCCGAGGCGTCGCCGCGCATATGGGTCTTGCCGATCAGCACCGAACGCACGCCCAGCGGCCGCAGGTGGTCGCCCAGGGTCATCTCGCCGGCCTTGAGCGGCACAAAGTTCCAGCTCACCCCATGCGACTGCATATAGCGACCGGTGTAATAACTCATGCGCGAGGAGCCACACACCGGCGACTGCACAAACGCGTTGTCAAACAGCACGCCGCGCTTTGCCAGACCATCGATGTGCGGCGTGTGCAGCTTGGGATGGCCGTAACAGGACAGGTGATCGGCCCGCAGCTGATCACACATGATGAAGAGGATGTTCTTGACGCTTTGACGCATGCCGCCGGGCTTTCCTTCGAGTGGGACCCGCCATGCTAAGCACAGCCCGGCGCCGGGGCCAATCGCATTTATTGAAGCCGATTACCCGGAGTTATCGGGGCAGACCGACAACTCGGGCACAAAATTGCCGCGAGACGATGGTGTGCACATGAATCCGGTGGATTCAGGCGAAATTGAGGGCAACCCAAAATGTACGAGCACTTTGATCATGACCGTGGCCCCCTTGCCACGGCCCGCAAGTGAATCCGTGTCACAATGCGCACACCGCAGGCCTCCAGTTGCCGCGGCATCAGCACTTGTGCTGGGAGATGCGGACCACGTCCGCGCAAGCCCTCCCTCCCTTGACCCCTTCGGCCTGGACTGGCGACCGCTGCAAAGCGGTTGACGAGCCGAACCCTGCGCCCGGTGGGCGCTTTCTTATCCAATGACTTTTGAAGAACTGAACTTGGCTCCGGCCATCGTCAAGGCTGTGCGCGAGCAAGGCTACGACACCCCCACCCCCATTCAGGCACAGGCCATTCCGGC
>JBAXEN010000303.1:0-5065 GCA_037140415.1 Betaproteobacteria bacterium
GTGAAGTCCGTCAATTGGCCCTGACGCCCATGCTCATCCGCAACGAAGTGTTGCTGACCCGCAGCACCAGCAACATCTCTGCGCTTTTGCCCAGAGCGGCCGTGGTGCGCTGGCTCAAGCTGGCGCCGGGCTGAACGATAAGCCCAGCCACCCGGGTTTACCCGACCCAGCTGCCACATGCCGCTTGGGCGGGTCAAAATGGCCGACATACTTTCACCGAGGAGACCGTCTTGATCCGCTTCAAACTCAATGGCCAGAACGTCCAGTCGGACGCATCGCCGCAGGAGCCGCTGCTGCACATTCTGGCCAACGACCTGCAGATGAACGGCCAGAAATTTGGCTGTGGAAAGGCGCAGTGTGGCGCTTGCGCCGTGCTGATGAATGGCGACCCAGTGCGCAGCTGCGTGGTGCCGCTGGCGGCGGCCGATGGCCGCTCTGTCACCACGCTCTCTGGTTTGAGCGAGGGCGGCAAGCCCAGCCGGCTGCAGCAAGCCTTCATTGACGAGCAGGCCGCCCAATGCGGTTACTGCACCGGGGGCATGATCGTGCAGGCCCAGGCGCTGCTCGATCGCAACCCCAAGCCGACCGACGCCCAGGTGCGCAGCGCGCTCGACGGCAACCTCTGCCGCTGCGGCGCCCACAACCGCATCGTGCGCGCCGTGCTGCGCGCGTCCCAGGGAGTATGACCATGAGCCACATCCTTGCGCCACAGACGCCCCGCGCTCCCGCTCGCCGCCGCTTTCTGAAGTCGGCCGGCTTTTTGAGTCTGAGCTTTGCCATTCCCCTGGTCGATGTTCATTCCCAGGCCAACCCGCCTCGGCTGCCGGGCGATCTGCAGCAGCACCGGCAGTTGCGCGCCTGGATACGCATCCTCAGCGCCGACAAGGCGGTGCAGTTGCTGGTCGGTAAAGTCGAATTGGGCCAGGGCATCCTCACCGCCGTGGTGCAGCTGTGCGCCGATGAGCTTGATGTCGATATGGCCCGCGTGCAGGTGGTCTCGGGCGACACCGATCGGGTCCCTAACGAAGGTGTGACCGCCGGTTCGTTTTCCATGCCCAATTGCGCCACCGCGGTGCGTCAGGCCGCGGCCGAGGTGCGCGCCATCTTGCTGGAGCTGGCGGCGCCGCGCTTAGGGCAGGGCGCGGCTGGCCTGAAGGTGGTCGACGGTGTGATTCAAGGCAGCCAGGCCCAGGTCAGCTATTGGGACTTGGTGCTGGGTCAGGCGCTCGAGCGCGAAGCCAGCGGTTTGGCCAAGCCCAAGCCGGCCAGCGAACACCGCTACATCGGCCGGCCGATCGGGCGCCTGGACCTGCCAGACAAGGTGTTGGGCCGGCCCGTCTTTGTGCAGGAGCAGCGTCCTGCGGGCATGGTCTTCGGCCAGGTGGTGCGACCGCCCACCTATGGCGCTTCCTTGCAGGCGCTTGCGACGGCGCCGATTGAGCGCATGCCGGGCGTTATCAAGGTGATCAAGAACGGAAGCTTCCTGGGCGTGGTCGCGCGGCGTGAGGCGCAGGCCCAGGCCGCCGCGCAAGCGCTGGCCCAGGCCTGCCGCTGGACTGTTCCCGAGCGCTTGCCCGGCACCCAGGCCATGCCGGCCTGGCTGGAGGCGACCAAGCCCGACCGGGTGATTGAGACCCACAAAAAACCGCGCAGCAATGGTGCGGCGGTGGTGCGTACCGTCGATGCCACCTATTACCGCCCCTACCAGATGCATGGATCCATCGGCACCTCGGCGGCGCTGGCCACCCTGGGGGCCGACGGCGTGCTGCGGGTGCAGACGCACAGTCAGTCGGTTTTTGAGACGCGTGAGGCGATCGCCAAGATGCTGAGCATGCCGCTGGCCAAGGTGCGGCTGCAGCATGTGCAGGGCTCAGGCTGCTACGGCCACAACATGGCCGACGATGCGGCGGCCGATGCCGCCTTGCTGGCCGTGGCGGTGCCGGGCCTGCCGGTGCGCTTGCAGTACAGCCGCGAGCAGGAACACCTGTGGGAGCCCTATGGCTCGGCCATGGTCATCAAGCCCCAGGCCAGTTTGGATGCCCAGGGCAATATCCAGGATTGGAAGATGACGCTGTGGTCCACGCCGCACGGCACCCGGCCTGGCGGCGAGCCCGGCAACTTGCTGTCGGCGCTCTATCTGGACAAGCCTTTTGCGCAGCCCAAGCCGGTCAACGGCGGCGCGCCCAATTTTGCGGCCGACCGCAATGCAGTCGCACTCTACGATTTTCCGGGGCAGGAGGTGCTGACGAATTTCATCACCGAGATGCCGCTGCGTGTCTCCTCCACCCGCGGCCTGGGCGCCTATGCCAATGTGTTTGCGATCGAGTCCTTCATGGACGAGTTGGCCCACCTGAGCCAGGCAGACCCGGTCGAATATCGGCTGCGCCACATGAGGGACGAGCGGGCGCGCGAGGCCATCAACCGGGCCGCCGAGGCCTTTGGATGGTCATCCTGGCGCAAGGCGCCCGGGCGCGGTCGCGGCATGGCCTTTGCCAAGTACAAGAACATCGCCGGCTATTGCGCTGTCGCCCTGGAGGTGGAGGTCCATCGCCAAAATGGCCGCATACGGGTGCTGCGCGCGGTCGCCAGTGCTGACAGCGGGCATATCGTGAACCCTGATGGGGTGAGCAATCAGATCGAAGGCGGTCTCATTCAATCGCTGTCCTGGACGCTCAAAGAAGAGGTGCAGATGAACAGCACCCAGGTGCTCTCGTCGGACTGGAACAGCTATCCGATCTTGACCTTCTCCGAGGTGCCGCCTGTAGAGGTGGTGCTGATAGACCGGCCTGGGATGCCGTTCCTGGGCACAGGCGAAGCTTCGCAAGGCCCGACCGGTGCTGCACTGGCCAATGCAGTGTTCGATGCCATCGGCGTGCGCATGCGACGTCTGCCACTGACGCCCGATCGGGTGCTGGAGGCCTTGAAGGCCTGATGCAGTCTGCGGGCGCCTGCGCTCTTGCCGCCTTTGCATTACCATGCGCCGCTTGGGTGCATTGGGCGCCCGACTTCTTTGAGGTGTCCATGTCTGATTCAAGCTCTTATATCCCGCCCAAGGTCTGGACCTGGCACAAGTCCAATGGCGGGCGCTTCGCCAACATCAACCGGCCGGTGGCCGGTGCCACCCACGACAAACCCTTGCCGCGCGGCAAGCACCCCTTGCAGCTGTACTCGCTGGGCACGCCCAATGGCATCAAGGTGACGGTGATGCTCGAGGAGTTGCTGGCCCTGGGTCACCAGGGCGCGGAGTATGACGCTTGGATGATCCGCATCCATGAGGGCGAGCAGTTTGGCTCTGGCTTTGTGGGTGTCAACCCCAACTCCAAGATCCCGGCCTTGCTCGACTACAGCGCCGCCGAGCCGGTGCGGGTGTTTGAGTCGGGCGCCATCTTGATGTACCTGGCTGAAAAGTTCGGCGTCTTGCTGCCCAGCGAGCCCGCCAAGCGTGCCGAGTGTCTGTCCTGGCTGTTCTGGCAAATGGGCAGCGGGCCCTACCTGGGTGGCGGCTTTGGACATTTTTATGCCTACGCACCGGTGAAGATCGAATACGCTATTGATCGCTTTTCCATGGAGGCCAAGCGCCAGATGGACGTGCTCGATCAGCGCTTGGCGCAGCACCGCTTCATCGCCGGCGATGACTACACCATCGCCGACATCGCGATCTGGCCTTGGTACGGGGCGCTGGCCCGCGGCGAGATGTATGAGGCAGCCGAGTTCCTGCAAGTGCAGGAATACACCCATGTGCAGCGTTGGGCCGAAGAGCTGGCGCAGCGCCCGGCGGTTCAGCGCGGGCGCATGGTCAACCGGCTGCGCGGGCCTTTGGATCAGCAACTGCATGAGCGTCACGACGCGAGCGACTTCGACACCCAGACCCAGGACAAGTTGAAGGCCGCCTCGTGATCACCCTCTACGACTGCGCCACCGCGCCCAACCCAAGACGGGCGCGCATTTTTCTGGCCGAAAAAGGCGTAGCCCATGAGACGGTGCAGATCGATCTGCGTTCGGGCGAGCAAATGAGCCAGGCGTATCGGCTCATCAATCCGCACTGCACCGTGCCGGCACTGCGCGTCGACGCCACGCTGGTGCTGACCGACAACGCGGCGATTGCGGCCTATCTGGAGGCCCAATATCCCCAGCCGCCCCTCTTGGGCAGCAGCGCCAAAGACAAGGCGGAGATTGCCAGCTTGAACTGGCGCATGGAGTTTGACGGCCTCATGCCTGTGGCCGAGGCCCTGCGTAACGGCTCGCCGGCCATGGTCGATCGTGCCTTGCCGGGCCCGGTCAACTACCCGCAAATTGCGGAACTGGCCCAGCGCGGCCAGGCTCGGGCGCAGCGATTTTTCGAGGACCTCAATGCCCATCTGGCCGGGCGCAGCTTTGTGGCCGCTGAGCAGTTCAGTGTGGCCGACATCACCGCGGTGGTAGCGGTCGACTTCGCCCGGGTCATCAAGCTCAAACCCGATGAGCGCTATCCGCACCTGCAGCGCTGGCGCGCAGCGATGGGTGAGCGGCCTTCGATGAAGGTCTGAGTTCTGGGCTAGGGCTCCTTTGGGAGCTGCGCCTGATGGCTTGGGCGTGGGAGCCGCGCCCTCGCGGCGATGCGGCGCCCCTACCGGGCGGGCACTGGCGACGGGCGCTGCGGCCGCCTCAAAGCCTGGCCAGCCGCTCCAGCGCCGACTGCAGGGTTTCGTCCTTCTTGGCAAAGCAAAACCGCACCACCTTCTGGTCGAAGGCGTCGCCGTAGAAGGCCGACAGCGGTATGGCGGCCACGCCGATCTCGCTGGTCAGCCATTTGCAGAAGTCGGCTTCATTCAAATCGCTGACGGCCGAGATGTCTACGCACTGGAAATAGCTGCCCTCGCTGGGCAGCAGGCGCAGCCGGGTCTTTGCCAGGCCCTGCCGAAACAGATCGCGCTTGCGCTGATAGAAGGCGGGCAGGCCCAGATAGGCTTGGGCGTTCTTCATGTAGCTGGCCAGCGCATGCTGCATCGGTGTGTTGACGGTAAACACATTGAATTGATGCACCTTGCGGAACTCGGCGCTCAGCGCCGCCGGTGCGGCCACATAG
>JBAXEN010000304.1:0-5060 GCA_037140415.1 Betaproteobacteria bacterium
CCCGTTCAGATTGAGCACGCCCCACCGCTTGACCGCGCCCGCTTCGGCCTAGAGTACCTGGCCGGCCTCGATGTCCACCCCAAATTGGCCCTGCGGGCTCGGCGTATTCGGGGCCAGCGGCGAGCCGCTCCAGCCGCTATTGCCCTCGAGCTTGCCTTTGCCGCGGCGGATTGCGCCATCCATGCCCATGCGCTTGAGCAGCTCACCCGAATCATTGACGTCGAGGCGAAAGTTCATCTGGGTTTGGCGCCGCAGTGGCCCGCCGGTACGGCTGCCTGTTTCGCTGGGCAGAGCGGTCCAACTGCCGGTGGCGCTCAGTCGTGCCTCAGGCACGGTCAGGTTGAGCTTGGCCAGCCGCCATTCGCGCGCCGCATCGCCGCCGCTGGCATTGCGGTTGAGCGCCTCGACCTCCAGGCGCCCCAGCTTGCGCCCGCGCAGCTCCAGCTCATCGACCACGATGTCCAAGGCGGGAATGCTGGCCGGCTGGTTGTCGAGCAAGGCCTCGACGTTGCCCAGCTGGCCCAGGCTCAGGCGCGACAGGCGTGCGTACAAGCGGCCCGAGCCAGGGCCGTTGGCGGGTCGGTATTCGGCGTAGCCACTCAAGCTGCTGGCGTCCACGTTCGCGCGCCACAGAGAGCGCTCCCGGGTGGCGCCCAGCACCACCTGTTGCAGGCTGTGGCCTTGCAGCCGCACATTGGCGCTGCGCAGGCTCAGCAGCGTGGGCAAATACGCCTGGCCGCCCAGGCTGCTCAAGGCCGGGGCCGAAAACAGGCTGTCCCAGGCGTCGAGGTCCAGACTGGGCACCTCGATCTGGGCACGCACCTGGCCGTTGACAGGCTCAAGCCCGGGGGTTCCCACGGCGAAGTCGCCGGCCAGTACCTGCACGCCCGGGCCTGCCAGGTCGCGCACCAGGTTCAGGCTCAGGCCCGCGGGCCCGGCTGCAGGGCCCGCGAGCTGCACTTTGATGCGATCGATGGGATGGCGGCCTTCACGCAGGCTGGCCGGGTCCATGGCTCGCTCCAGCCGCAGCGGCCACTCGGCGCTGGCGGGCTTGTTCAGCGGCTCGGGCAGGTTCAGGGCCAGGCCACGCAAGTTGCTGCTGATGGTGGCCTCCAACCACCCCTGTCGCAGCCCGACGTTGGCGTTGAAGCTGGTGCTGCCACTGGCATGGCGGGCCAAATCAGCCAGCCAGGGAAGCTCGCGCATCTGCTGCAGCGCTTCTGCGCTGATTTGTCCTTGGCCCCGAAACGCTACTTCTGGCTCGCTGGCATCGGCCGTTCGGGGCTTGACACTGCCCTCAAAGCGCAGCTCACTGCCCAGCACGCGGCCTTGCGCGCCACTGATCTGCACGCTGTCTTGCGTAAAGCTCACCGCAGCCTTGAGCTGTGACAGCGGGGGCAATTCGGGCGTCAGTTGCACCTCGTTGCCGCCCAGTATCAGTTGCCCGGCAACGCTAGAGCGGGTCAGATCGCGCAAGGGCAGGTTGAGCTTGAGATCGAGCGCCGCCGCGCCGCTGCCCGTGGCTTGGCTGAGCACCTCGCGCGTCATGCCGGCCAGCGGCGATGTCTTGACCAACTGCAGACCTTGGGCCAGTGGCCCGTTAATCTCGCCACTGACTTCGACGCTGGCTTGCTGGGTCAGGTCTGCGATGCGCGCCTGGGTCTTGGTGATGGCCAGGCCCGGCAGGCCAGCTACCTGGGCGCGCGCATTGCTGATTTGCATGCTGGCCCGGCTAAACAGGAGCTCGGCCTCGAGCTGCTCCATCGCGGGCCACGGTTTACCGGAGCCCGCGTTGGGCACGTAGCGGTACTGGGCATGTTGCAGTTTGGCGCTGATCGAAAACTCGCCGTCGTCTGCTTGCTTGAAGGGAAAGCGCGCCAGCGGTCCCTTGACCTTGAATCGGACCTCGCTGAGTTGGCCTTCAGGCACCGCCTCTTGCACGTAGCGGCGTACCGACTCTGGCAGTGCCAGTGGTAAATAGCGGTGTACCCGAGCACCATTGCCTCGGCTCAGTTGACCCTGCAGGTCCAGCTGCCCGAGCCCTTCGGTTTGACGGCTCCAGCTGCCCTTGAATTGGCCCTGCGCGTCGCTGGCCTGTAGCTGGGCCTGTTCGACCTCGATCAGGCTGGCGCTGGCGCTGTGTTTGAATTTAATCTGGGCTCCCAATTGCTCCAGGGGGACCCGTGGCTCAGCGAAGACGCCGGGAAATTCCAGCCAGCCGTTGTGCAGCGAGATCTTGGCTTGGCCTTTGTCCTGATGCTTGTCGTGACTCCATTGAAAGTCCACATCGGCGCCCTGCAGGCCCGGCCGGCCTGGCCCCGACCCTGCCGCGGGCGCCGAGGCCAGGGCCAGTTGGCGCACCCGCCCGCGCAGCTGGGCTTGCTCGGGCTCTTGCATCGGGCCTTGCCAGCTCAGATCAAGCTGTTCGACCAGGCCCTGCGGCTGCAAGCTGCGCAGCTTGTCGTGTAAGGCGGGCGCCAGCGGCAGGCGTTGGGCGATGGCCGACAGGGCGGCCAGGTCAATCTGATCGGCCGTGAACTGGCCGCGCTCGGAGGTCTTGCCACTGGCCGGCTGCTGCTTCCACGACACATTGCCGGCCGGCCATCGCAGGCCGTCGGCGCTCTCGAAACTCAGCGCCTGGGCGCTGGCCTGGAGCCCGCGCTCCATCTGTTGCCAGCCCAGCCTGCCGCCGAGCGAGCGCAAGGTCAGGCTGGGCAGTTTGGGGGCCAGTTGGGCCTGCACGTCTTGCAGCTGGACGTCGGTCAGCGCGCCGACGATGCTGCCGCGTTCGATATCGACCCAGGTCCGCAGCGCGCCACGGCCGTGCTCGAGTTCAATGCCGGCCAGCTGGGCGTAGGCCTGCAGGGGCCGGGCCTCAATGCGGCTAAATTCAGCGTACAGCTCTCCGCTCCACTGTTGCCATCGGCCGCTGCCGACCGACAGCAGGGGTTGGCGCAGCAGGCCGCGCAGGCTGAAGCGATCTCCCCATTCGGGCGCGGGCGTGGCGTCCAGACGCATGCTGTGGCGCTGACCATGGTTGCGCACAACCCAGTCGACCTGGTGCAGGTCGACCGCAATGTTCTGGCGCTCGTCGCGCCAGCGCACGGTGCCGCCGAGCAGCGCCCATTCGCTTTGCGCAAACAGCCAGTCCAGGGCCGGTTGCACGTCGACTTCGGGTGCCGCGTCCATCTCGATGCCGGCGACGACAAAGCGACCTTCCTGGGTGCGGCGCAGCTCCAGCTCGGCCCCTTCAATCACCAGTTGCTCAAGCCCCAGCCTGAGCGCCGAGCGCGGCGAGATGGCCACCAGCACCTGCGGCAGTTGCAGCGCAGCCTGTCCATGGGCACCGAGCACACGCACTTGTTGCAATGAAAAGGAGGGAATCAGGCCGCCAGAGCGGGCCTGCAAGTGTCCGATTTCCAGCCGCAAGCCGGTGGTCTGGCGTGCCAGTTTCTCCAGTGCCGGGCGAAATTCGTCGATCCGCGGCACAATGATCCAGTGGAGCAGGGCCCATCCGAGACCCAGCAGCAGGGCACATGAGAGCAAGAGCGCGAGCAGCCACTGGGTGGCCGCCGCCCACAGCTTCAGGCGCGGCGGCAGGATGGTTGGCGTGGAGTCGGATTCCGGCAGCATGGATGGCTGGAATTATGACCTTCGACCGGGGTTTGTCCTGCCCGATCGATGGAGCCTGAAAGCACTGCCATGACCTCGCTGCTGCACCCGACGCCCGCCGCGTCCGACCTGTCGGTACAGGCCGGTGGCGCCGGCCGTGATGCGGGACACAGCCGTTACGTCCAGCGCATTCGCCGCCGCTATGGTGAGCAGCTGGACTGGTTGCCGCCCGGCGCGCCGAACCGGGCCATGATGGCGCAAACCTTTGAACGTCTGCGCCAGGCCGGCTATGCCAGTGCAGCTGCGCTGCGCATCTTGCGCCATCTGGTGCTCGAGCGGCTGGTGGTCATCGACAGCCAGAGCAGCGATGCGCTGCCGCTGGCGGTGGTCACTGGCGCCATGACCGAGCTGGCTGAGTTTGCGCTGGATACGGCCATGAGTCAGTCGGCCAGCGATCTCGATGCGCTCTACGGGCCGCCCGAGGTGGCTGCCAGCGCGGGGCAGCCGGCCAGGCGGGCCTGCATGTGGGTGATTGGCATGGGCAAGCTTGGCGCGCGCGAGCTCAACGTCTCCAGCGATATCGACCTGGTCTACGTCTACGATGAGCAGGGTCAGACCCAAGGCCGCAGCGATGGCCGCGGCGTGATCTCCAACCAGGAGTATTTCGCTCAACAGGTCAAGGCGGTCTATGCCCTGATCGGCGAAGTCACCGAGCATGGTTTTGTGTTCCGGGTGGACCTGGCCCTCAGGCCCAATGGCAACTCAGGCCCGCCGGCGGTCTCGCTGGGCGCGCTGGAGGAGTACTTCCAGGTCCAGGGCCGGGAGTGGGAGCGCTTTGCCTGGCTCAAGAGCCGGGTGGTGGCGCCGCTGGCCAGCCGCAGCGACGGCTCGACCGATGCCCTGCGTCAGTTGGTGCTGCCTTTTGTGTTTCGGCGCTACCTGGACTACAACGTCTTCGAGTCCTTGCGGGTGCTGCACCGGCAAATTCGCGAGCAGGCGGCACGCCGGGCGGCCGGTCACCCGGAGCGCGCCAACGATGTCAAGCTCTCGCGCGGCGGTATCCGCGAGATCGAATTTACCGTGCAGTTGCTGCAAGTGGTGCGTGGCGGTCAGTTTCCCGAGTTGCGCACCCGCCCCACGCTCGATGCACTGGGCCGCATCAGCCGCGCCGGCCTGATGCCCGCTGCCACCGCTGCCAGCCTGGCCCAGGCGTACGACTTCCTGCGCCGGGTCGAGCACCGCATCCAGTACCTGGACGACCAGCAGACCCATGTGCTGCCCACGCAGGATGCGGACCTGGCCTGGATGGCGGCCACCTTGGGCTTTGCCCACACCGGCGCTTTTCTGGGCGAGTTGGACAGACACCGGGAACGGGTGGCCGAGGAGTTTGACAAATTGCTGGGGGGCCATGCGCAATGCGTAGGCTGCTCCAAGCCGGGTCAACAAGC
>JBAXEN010000305.1:0-5052 GCA_037140415.1 Betaproteobacteria bacterium
CGGGCTCGAGCTCGCGGGCGATCAAATCGCGCGGCGCGCCCTCGCACATCTTGCGGCCGTGGTCGAGCACGATCAGGCGGTCGCACAGGCGTTCTGCCTCGTCCATGAAGTGGGTGGTCAGCAAAATGGACTTGCCCTGCTGAACCAGTTGCTGCAGCCGCTCCCACATCAGGTGCCGGGCCTGCGGATCCAGCCCGGTGGTGGGCTCATCAAGCAACAGCAGGTCGGGGTCGTTGACCAAGGCGCGGGCCAGCGAGAGGCGCCGCTTCATTCCGCCTGAGAGCTCGCTGATGCGCGCCTGTGCCTTGTTCGACAGTGCGGCAAATTCCAGCAGGCGCGGGATGCGCTCGCGAATTACCGCGTCGGGCAGACCGAAATAGCGGCCAAACACCAGCAGGTTTTCAGCGCAAGAAAAGTCGGGGTCCAGGCTGTCGAATTGGCTGACGATGCCCAGCCGCGCCTTGATGGCTCGGCTGTCGTGTGGCATCTGCAAGTCGCCATCGGCGCCGTGAAACAGCACCTGACCCTCGTCGGGCGTGGCCAGGCCCAGGCACATGCGCACGGTGTGGTTTTACCGGCGCCGTTGGGGCCAATCACGCCCAGGCATTGCCCGGGCGCAATGTCAAAGGACAGTTGGTCCACCACGGTCTGGTCGCCATAGCGTTTGCGCAGCTGGCGCACCGAAAAGAGAGAGTCGGACATGAGCTCGATTGTGCCTTTTCGCAGCGACACCCTTGCTCCACCGATAATTGCGACTTGTTCATCTGTACCGCTGGAATCGCCCCATGACCACCCTAGGAACGCCCCTGTCTGCTGCCGCCACCAAAGTCATGCTGCTGGGTTCGGGTGAGCTGGGCAAGGAGGTGCTGATCGCCCTGCAGCGCCTGGGCGTAGAGACCATCGCGGTCGACCGTTATGACAACGCGCCCGGCCAGCAGGTGGCCCACCATGCGCGCACCATCACCATGAGCGATCCGGCCCAGCTCAAGGCCCTGATTGAAAAAGAGCGGCCGCACCTGGTGGTGCCCGAGATCGAAGCCATTGCCACGCCCATGCTCGAGGAACTCGAGGCCGCGGGTGTGGTGCGTGTGATTCCCACCGCCCGGGCTGCCCGCCTGACCATGGACCGCGAGGGCATACGCCGCCTGGCCGCCGAAACACTGGGCCTGGCCACCAGTCCTTATGTGTTCTGCGACTCGCTGCAAGAGCTGCAGGCAGCCATCGATACAAAAATTGGCTACCCCTGCATCGTCAAGCCGGTGATGAGTTCCTCGGGCAAGGGCCAAAGCAAGATCAGCGCTGCAGCTGATGTGAAGACGGCCTGGGACTACGCCATGGCCGGCGGACGGGTCAGCCACGGGCGGGTGATCGTTGAAGGCTTTATTGACTTTGACTACGAGATCACCCAGCTGACGGTGCGTGCCCTGGGCCAGGACGGCCAAGTGCAGACGCATTTTTGCGAGCCTATTGGCCATGTGCAGGTGGCTGGCGACTATGTGGAGAGCTGGCAGCCCCATCCAATGCACCCCAAGGCCCTGCAGGAAAGTCGGCGCATTGCCAAGGCGATCACCGACAACCTGGGCGGCCAGGGCCTGTTTGGCGTGGAGCTGTTCGTCAAGGGCGAGCAGGTCTGGTTCAGCGAGGTCAGCCCGCGTCCGCATGACACCGGCATGGTGACCCTGTGTACCCAGTGGCAAACCGAGTTTGAGCTGCACGCCCGCGCCATTTTGGGCCTGCCGGTGGATACCAGCCTCAAGAGCCCGGGCGCCAGCGCGGTGATTTACGGCGGGGTCGATGCGCAGGCGATGGCCTTCGACGACGTCGACAAGGCCTTGCACATCCCCGGCACCGATGTGCGCCTGTTTGGCAAGCCCGAGAGCTTCGTCAAGCGCCGCATGGGGGTGGCGCTGGCCCATGACGCCGATGTGCAGTTGGCGCGCAGCCGGGCCAAGCAGGCAGCGGCCCTGGTGCGACCGCGCGCGGTCTGAGGTCGGGCTCCCTCAGCGGTTGGCCAGCCGCCGCGCGGCGATTTCGAGCAGGCCGTCGAAGATCAGGTTGTCGACCAATTCAAAGGGCAGCTGCATGCTGGGGATCATTTTCCAGCCGGCGCCACCGGTCATGATGCAGGTCGGCATCTGGCCGCAGTGGTCCAACACGTTCTCGACCATGCGCTCAATGGCACCGGCAATCGCAAAGGTGCCGCCGCTGGTCAGGGCGTCGCTGGTGTTGGTGGGGAAGTTGCGCACCTCGCCGGTGGGCACATGCAGCCCGGCGGTGCCCGATTCCAGCGCCCGCAGCATGATGCCGTGGCCAGGCAGGATGAGGCCGCCCAGGAAGCGGCCGTTGGCGTCTATGGCTTCGACCGTCACAGCGGTGCCCACCATGGCCAGCACGCAGGGGGCGTGTTGGCCACGGGAAACCAGCCGGTGGTGGGCGCCAATCATGGCCACCCAGCGGTCGGCACCGAGCCTGGCCGGGTGGTCATAACCGTTGCTCAGGCCAGCCTCCTGGGCGCTGGGCACCACCCAACTGGGCGCGGTGTCCCACTGTTCAAGTTGGTCCATCACCCGGCGCTTGATGGGGTCGCCGGCGACGATGCAGCCCAGGATGTAGTCGGGCGGGCTCAGCCCCAGCCATTCCTCATCGGCCAGTTTTTCGATGTTCTCAAGGAATACCGCGCCCTGAGCCAGCAGCCGTGCGCTGGGTCGGGGTGCCTCATAGACCGCCCATTTAAGTCGGGTATTGCCTACATCCAGGGCGAGAAAAGTCATGGCGACGGGGGGTCTGTTGGGGGGCGGCCCGGTCGGGACGAATTTAGTTTTGCCGCCAGGGCAGGCCGCGCAGGCGCCAGCCGCCGACGCGGCCCCGGTGGCCTTGGGCGTCAGGGTCGCCCTCAAAGCCCTCAAGGATGTTGTAGGCCTGCACGCCCAACTCGGTGGCACGACGGGCGGCAGCAATTGAGCGCACCCCGCTGCGGCACAGCAATACAGCCTTCTTGCCGCCGGCCGCGCCCACGATGTCGGCATCGAATTGAGGGTTCAGGCCCATGCCTGGCCATTGCTTCCAGGCCAGGGCGACGGCGCCAGGAACGAAGCCGACCCACTCACGCTCGGCATCGCTGCGCACATCCACCAACACCGCCTGACCCGCTTGCACCCAGGCCCAGGCTTGCTCGGGGGCGATGTCACCGGCATAGCCTGCGGCGGCGCTGGGGGGTGGCATCGCGGTGTTGGGGGAAATGTCCTTCGTCATCACTGTGATTTTGCCTCAGCCCTAACATCGGGGCCGCCCAAAAGCGCAGGGTCCCCGAAATGCACCCACGCCGGCCTTGAAGTTTTTCAGCCTGGGGTGGGTGCTGTACGTAAAAACCCTCTGTGTCGCCGGCTATGCCAGTCGTCACAATTTCGCGTTTACACATTAGTCATCAAGGAGACACCCAATGACCCAAGCCACCACCGGCCGTCGCGGCCTGCTCAAAGGCGCCGCAGTCGCAGCCGGCGCCATGTCGGCCCCGATGATTGCATCGGCCCAGACCACCACCCTGCGTTTCCAAAGCACCTGGCCGGCCAAGGACATCTTCCACGAGTTCGCCAATGATTTCGCCAAGAAGGTCAATGACATGGCCAGTGGCCGCCTGAAGATCGAGGTGCTGCCCTCCGGCGCCGTGGTCCCAGCGTTTCAGCTGCTCGATGCGGTCAACAAGGGCACGCTCGACGGCGGCCACGGCGTGGTGGCTTACCACTACGGCAAGAACACGGCGCTGGCTCTGTGGGGATCCGGCCCGGCCTTCGGCATGGACCCCAATATGGTCCTGTCCTGGCACTACTACGGCGGTGGCAAGGCCCTGCTCGAAGAAATCTACAAGAGCCTGAACATCGATGTGGTGTCTTACCTGTATGGCCCCATGGCCACCCAGCCCCTGGGATGGTTCAAAAAGCCGATTGCTAACGTGGGTCAGCTCAAGGGCCTGAAGTACCGCACCGTCGGTCTGGCGGTGGACGTGTTCAAGGAGTTGGGCGCTGCGGTCAATCCGCTGCCCGGCGGCGAGATTGTTCCCGCTCTCGATCGTGGCCTGATTGATGCCGCCGAGTTCAACAACGCCTCCTCTGACCGCGTGCTGGGCTTCCCCGACGTGGCCAAGAACTGCATGCTGCAAAGTTTCCACCAGTCGGGCGAGCAGTTCGAGATTTTGTTCAACAAGGGCAAGTACGACGCGCTGCCGGCTGAACTCAAGTCCATCATCGACTATGCGGTGCAGGCTTCGAGCGCCGATTTCAGCTGGAAGGCGATCGACCGCAATTCCAAGGACTACATCGAGCTCAAGACCAAGGACAAGGTCAACTTCTTCAAGACGCCCGATTCGATTTTGAGGGCCCAGCTGGACGCATGGGACAAAGTCACCACCGCCAAAGCTGGTGAAAACGCCTTGTTCAAGAAGGTGATGGACTCCCAGCGTGCCTTCGCCCAGCGCGCTGGCGCCTGGCACAATGACTACACCGTCGACTTCAAGATGGCCTGGAACCGCTACTTCCGCCAACCAGCCACCAAAGCCTGATCGAGGCTCGCCGAAATGGCCAGCCGGTGCGTGACTAACGCCCGGCTGGTTTTTTTATTGATGGGAGAAGCAATAAATGTCAATACAACAAATGCTTCGGGGCGTGGACTCGATCAGCACCTGGGTGGGTAAGGCCTTTGCCTGGCTGATCATCGCCCTGATGTTGCTGGTGGCCCTGGAGGTGTTCAAACGCTACGCACTGAACGCGCCGACCGCCTGGGTCTTCGATGCCAGCAATATGCTCTACGGAACCTTGTTCATGATGTGTGGCGCCTATACCCTGGCACAAAACGGTCATGTGCGTGGAGATTTCCTCTACGGCAGTATGCCGCCGCGCAGGCAGGCGTCGATTGATCTGGTGATGTTCATCTTGTTTTTCCTGCCCGGCGTGGCCGCGCTCACCTGGTCGGGCTATGACTATTTCAAGGATTCTCTGGCCATTCGGGAGCAGACCTTCAATGCCGATCCCCTGCCTTTGTATCCCTTCAAGCTGATGA
>JBAXEN010000306.1:0-5046 GCA_037140415.1 Betaproteobacteria bacterium
GACACCACATCGGCAGCCGCCGCCGTCGGCGCCGTCGGTGCGGTGGTCGGCGCAGACGGTGCAGCTGGCGCATCGGCCTTGCCAAAGTAGATGTTGTCGAAGTACATCACCTTGGACGCCCCGCCCAAAGCCGTATCGAGCTTGACCTGGAAGATCTGCGTCGGGTCGATCTTGGGGAATTGACTCAGGTCAATGTCCACGCCCTTCCACGCCCCGGCAGTCGGTGTGACCTCAACGTAGTCGGTGTCCTCAGCGCCCCCGCCAGCCTTCTTGGAGATCACATACACCCGCACCTTGGTCGCATCCTGCGACCAGATGTCCATGTGCAGCTTGCCCAGGCCCTTGGCCGTCGCATCGACCGCAGCAAACTCAAAGCCCTGGTAGGTGAACTGATCGCCCTTGAGCACATGGTTGGTGCCTATCGTGGCATCTGCCAGCATCTTGCCTTGGCCCCAGTAGGGTAGATCAAAGCCTGCAGTCGTCGTGTAGCCAGCAGCATCGCTGTACAGCGACACCACATCGGCAGCCGCCGCCGTCGGCGCCGTCGGTGCGGTGGTCGGCGCAGCCGGTGAAGAAGGCGAAGACGCACTCCCTTGATACACCTTCACATAATCCACCAGCATCTCATAGCTGAAGTCACCCTCAGGCACTGCGCCTCCCAAGCTGCCGCCAATCGCCAGGTTGAGGATCAAGTCCATCGGGTTGGTGAAGGGCCAGTTGGCGCTGGTGGCATTTGCCGGCTTGTTGTACTGGTAGTAGGCGTCGTTGTTGTTCGCGTCCACACCAAAGCGGATGTAGTCCTGGGTCCACCAGACTTGGTAGGTGTGGAAGTTCTCAATGGAGCCGCTGAGGTTGACTGCGTCTTTCTTTTGGGTGTCACCATAGGTCCAGGCGGCTTTTTCACCCGCGGGGTTACCGGTGCCCTGGAAGTGCAGCGCAGCTTGCACCTGATTGGCTTTGAAGTATTGCGCCGTCCACTCCATGATGTCGATTTCGCCAGTGGCCGGCCAAGCGCTCTGGCCCAGCAGCCAGATGGCCGGCCAAGCACCCTTTTGCGCTGGCATGGCGGCTTTGACTTCCACATAGCCATTGGGCAGAACGTCAAAGACCGACTTCAAGCGGGCCGAGGTGATGTTGCTGCCAGACTTGTCGGCCACGATGTGCAGCGCGCCGCTTTGCACATAAGCGTTGTTCAAGGAGTTGGTGTAGGTCTGGGATTCGCCGTTACCCCAGCCGTCGTTGTTGGGTCCTTTGCCAGTTTCCAGGGCCCATTTGCTGGCATCGGGCGCAGTCTTGCGGCCAGTGGCAGCGGTGCTGAAGGCGCCGCCGAACTCGTCGCTGAAGGCCAACGAATAGCCCTCGGGGACCGCGGGCGCAGCGGTCATGGCAGGCCCTGCAGGCGCAGGCCCCGGGTCGGCCTTGGCATAGCCCAAGCCATCAAATTGGTATTTTTGGCTGGTGAGTTTGACGTCGCCCAGGTCAAAAAACACATTGACCATGTCGTAGGTGATGCCCGGCTTGAGGGGCGTGACCATCGGGACCGCCGCAGAGGAGTTGCCATTGGCGACGTAGCGGGTGATGGGCTTGGCGAAGTCAAAGGTCAGGTACTCCCACCCGGCCTTCGTGGTGACCGCCTCGGTTGCCACGAAATTGCCATCATTGGGCCAGCCGCCTTTGAGGGAGTCACCGATTTCCAGGGTAACGCGGGTGCCCTCGCGGGCCGAGTTGACCCACATGCCGAGTTTGGTTTCGGTGCTGGGGCTCAGACCCAGGGGCGTGATGGTGCCAAGCGCACCTGACTTACCCGTCGACAGACTCACCCCGGCAGCGTTGGCCGCATCGCCGCCTGCTTTGGTGAACTCGATCACCGTATTGCCCGAGACGGTCTTTGCCTCGTAGCTTGCGCCATTGAAGGCAGCCACAGTTACTTTTTCAGCAGTCTCAAAGCCCAAAGTCTTGAACTGCAATACCGGAGGAACTTCGGCAGCTGCAGCCTGGGTCTGCACATTGACCTGGGTGAGCGTGCTCAGCGAGCCGGTGCCTTTGGCAACGTCGTTCACTTTCTCAGCCACAGTGGACTGCACCACTTTTTCAAGCTTGGCCATATTGAGCAAAGCCGCCTCGGGATTGGCCGCTCCGCTTTGCGCTGCCGCTTTGATCTGGGTGTTGGCGCTGGCCAATTGGCTGGCTGCCGCGGTGACCAGGTCAGACACACTGCTCACGGCCGATACAGTGGCAGCCTGGCTAAGAACGCTGCCCACCGTGTCGCTGCTGCTCAAGTTGACGCCCGTCGGGTTGGCCTTGATGGTATTGACCAAGCTGTTGACGACGGCGCCAGAAAAGTCACTGCTCGCGCCGCTCTTGCCTTGAATCAGGCTGTTGCCCACGTCCATCAGGTTGGACACCATCACGTTGGCGGCCTTGAGCTGCAGCGCCGCCGCAGAGTTGGTGCCTGACAGCGCCGCAGCCACTGGGTCGAGCTGCAGCAACGAGGTACTCGGGTCTATGCCCAGCGCAGTTTTGAGTTGCGTCTCGGTCAAGCCAGCCTTCGCGCCCGCTTCGAGCAAGGTGGACAGGGGGGAGATCACCTTGGCATTGGCCGGCGCCTTGAACACATTGGTGACCGGCAAGCCCGTCGAAACATCGATCGTGTTGGCGTCGGACTGCGTGATCAGCGGTCCACCGAGCGGGCTGGCCGTAGGCAGGCTGAATTGCCCGTCAGCCCCGGTATAGGTGTAGGGCTCTTCACCGGGATCATCTTTGCCATCTTTGTTATTGTCGAGTTGGCCGTCGCCGTCGTTGTCCTGAAAAACCAGTGCGCCTTTGATATAGCCATTAACCAGCCGCCCAGCCAGTCCAGAGAAGGACACGCCCACCGTACTGCTGAAGTAGACATTGTCAAAGTGCAAGGTGCTGGCGCTGCCGTCGTTGCCACCGCTGACAAATTGCATCTGATAGATCTTGCTCAGATCGACGCCGGTGAAGCTGTTCAGATCGATATCGATCGAGTTCCAACCCGCACTTCCGATCAACTTGACACCCGCCTCCTTGGAGTCAGCAGCGCCGTCCTTGGAAATGAGTTTGAGGGTGAAGGCGCCCGCCTCTTGCAGCCAGAAGTCGATGTGCAGGCTGGCCTTGCTCGACACATCCAACAGGCCGGAGGTGGCCGAGGTGTTGGCGATCTGAACACCTTGGTAATTCAGATTCAGGATGCGTTTGATGTGATCGCCATTGATGGCATTGGCATCCGACAGTGCACCTGACTGGTTCCAGTAGGGGTTCCAGTCGGTGACCGGCACGTTGGTGTACTTGTCGCTGAAAAGCGAAATGACGTCGGAGGCTGCGGCTGTGGGCACAGGTGCGGCCGAGGTCGGCGAAGCAATTTTGATGGGCGTGCTTGAACCGGCCGACGAGCCACCACCACCGCCGCCAGCAGCCAAACCCAGACCGGCTGCGGCACCAAACATTCCTCCCACCCCGCCAAAAGACGAGGCCGCGCCAGTGGCTGTGGACGAGGCAGGGGCGGCCGCCGAAGACCCGGCAACGCCGGCCGATGGGTTGGCGGGCAATTCGAGCTGCGCCAGCTCAATACCCCCCGTGCGCGCGCCACTGAACTCTGTGGACTCAAGGGCACTTGCACCCCCACCATCGGCCTGCAACGCGGCATCAGCGGACTGCGCCCGCTCGGGTAGCCAGCCCTCGCCAGAGAACGTCGATTGTGAGCTGGCATCGGCGCCCTGGACCAAGGCCTCATCCCCAGCCACACCCGCAGCCTTGCGCTTGCCGACAGGCACTGCTGCCTTGACCCAGGGCGACGCCGGCACATCGACCCAGCCCAGAGGCAGTTGGCCAGCACCCTTCGCAGCCCCGGAGCCCTGGGTCAGCAGGGCTTGAGCTTGCGCCATTGGCGCGGTGGCGACTTGCTTGCTGTTGGCGACGGTCTCCAGTTCGCGCGTCTTGTTGTTCTGAGCCATGGTGATCCTTGGAAGAGAAATAAAGGAATGCAAAAGAGGGCGGCGTGCGCATCAGCCCCATGACGGCTTCGATGACCGCATGGAGCTTCTGAAAGCGATTTCAATAAATGGACGATAAGTGGCTTCAAAGCCAAGTTCCATTGGCGTTTTCCCGTAACAATTCAAACAATGGGAAGGATCTTGGAGGCCGCCCCGGTGGCTACAGCAATATCTGAAAAAATGCCTGACAAGTGGCCGAACACTTGACTATTTCCCTCTGAAAATAGCAATTCATGCCGATTGGAAGGGACGCAGACAAGGAAGGGTTTTCTCTAGGATGGCCAGCCTTCCCGGCGGTTGACTGTTGCGAAGACTCATAGGAAACTTCCAACTGAAAGGGCTTTCATAAATTCAGCGCCCTCCCCCCGTTCCCCCTTACCGGCGACACACTCCATGAACCCATCCCAAAACCCCCTCCTGGCGCTCCTCTTGTCGGCACCGGCCAGCTTGCTCGCCGCCACCTTCGAGGGCCCGGATGGCAACAAGTTCAACCTGACCGGGTTCACCAAGCATGAATGGACGCACAACGCCTCTAGCGCGCGGGTGGTGCCTAACGACCAATCGGCCTACACCTACGACGCCAGAAACGTGCTGTCAAAACCAGCCGAAAGCCAGGTCAACCGCAGCGGCCGCGACAGCCAACTGAGCATGCAGCAGCTGTCGCTGGGTTGGGCCAAAGAAACCGCTGGTGCGGTAGGGCTGGAGGCCAGGCTAACTTACCGCTGGCGCGCGGCCGACGCGCTGGTGGGCTTCAACAATCCTGACGTCGACTACCTCAAGGCCGGCGGGGGGCTGCTGAGCCGCGATTTCACTGAAAAGTTCCTGGGCATCAGCCGTCCCGATCTGGGCGCCATCAAATACGGCACGCAGCTCTCACGCTCTTGGTCGCGCTCGGACGCCTTCAGCTTCCCCATCGGCCAATCGGGCACCTGGGCAGACTCGGGCGCAGGCTTTGGCATCTTCCCCAGCGCGCTGCGCCTGACCTCGCCGATGTTCGAAGACGGCTCGGGCAAGCTGACCGGTGAGATCACCG
>JBAXEN010000307.1:0-5043 GCA_037140415.1 Betaproteobacteria bacterium
TGCAGGCCTTTGCGACTGGCCGAGCGGATGCCGTTGAGGTTGAGGCTGGTGAGTTTGAACAAGGATGATCCCTATGACGACGACAGGCGCGCACGATACGCTGGCTCAGGACTTCGTGCAATTTTCCCTCGATTGTGGCGTGCTTAAGTTCGGCCAGTTCAAGACCAAAGCCGGTCGCATGAGCCCCTACTTCTTCAACGCCGGCCTGTTTGACGACGGCGCCAAGCTCGGCCAACTGGCTGCCTTCTATGCCCAGCGCTTGATCGACAGCGGCATTGAGTTCGACATGATCTTCGGCCCGGCCTATAAAGGCATCCCCCTGGGCGCGGCTGTCAGCATCGAGCTGGCCCGCCTGGGCAAGGTGGTGCCCTTTGCTTACAACCGCAAAGAGGTCAAGGACCACGGCGAAGGCGGCAGCCTGGTCGGCGCGCCGCTCAAAGGCCGGGTGCTGATCGTCGACGATGTGATGAGCGCGGGCACCGCCGCGCGCGAGGCAATTGCGCTGATCGAGGCCGCCGGCGCCACGCCCCATGCGGTGGCCATTGCCCTGGACCGCCAGGAAATGGCCACCGAAAAGCAGGCCGACGGCCAGCTGGTCGATGTTCCGCACAGCGCGGTGCAGTATGTGCAGAACACCCTGGGCCTGCAGGTCTGCGCCATCGCCCGCCTCGAAGACCTGCTGGCCTATCTGGCCGCTCAGGCCGGCGGCCCCAGCAGCGAGCTCGGCCAGCATCTGGCGTCGGTACAGGCTTACCGCGACCGCTACGGCGTCTGAGGCTGAGTTTCTAGGAGCGCCGCCCTCGGCGCGATGCGGCCCTGGGTCAGGCCTGGCTTGTTAAAGCTCCGTGGCACTTTGGGACGGCAATCTGTTGAGGCGCATCATTGCTATACTTGTATAGCATTTCCCAGGAGCCACTATGCTTGCCATTCGCCTGCCCGTGGACATCGAGACCCGTCTTGGTCACTTGGCACAGGAAACCGGGCTGACCAAGACCGCCTTGGTGCGTGAGGCTATCCTCGAACACATCGACGACCTGGAAGATTATTTCCTGGCAGAAGCACGCGCCCGCAAGAATCGCAAAACCATATCGCTTGAAGACGTGGAGCGCGAGCTTGGCCTGGCTGATTGAGTTCGACCCAGATGCCCTCAAGGACCTGCGCAAACTCGACAGACCTATTCAGGTTCGGCTGGTCGGCTTTTTGCGTACACGCGTCAGCCCGCTGAACAACCCGCGTGACATAGGCGAAGCCCTCTCCGGCCAGCGCTTGGGCAGTTACTGGAAGTACCGCGTCGGCGAATGGCGAATCATCTGCGACATACAAGACCGGCGCATCGTGATCCGCGTCTTGCGGATCGGTAATCGGCGCGAGATTTAACGCTGATGGCCCCTTGGCCGCGATGCAAGCTGCGAGCCGTCGCCCTCACACCAAAGGATCGGCCTCGGGCCCATTGAGGAAGTCGAGCTTGCCCAGCACCACGCCGTTGTGGCGCAGGATGTTGTAGGTGGTGATGATGTGAAACATCACATTGGGCAGGGCCCAATACTGCACATAGGCCGCCGCCGCCATGCGGCGGGTGTTGCCATCACCGCCTGTCCACACAATCGCCTGCTCCTCCCGGCCGTCAAGCGCTGAGGCAGGCACCACCTCCAGCCAGGCCAGCGTGCGCTCGATCCGGCCGACCAGCTCGGGCAGGGTGTTTTCAATGTGCTCGGCCAGAGTGACTTCCAAACCGGCGATGCGAGCCACCGCCATCTGGCTGATGTCACAGGCGTAAAAAATTTGCCGCCTGAAGGGATGCATGTCAGGGCTGAGCCGAAACTGCAACAGGGCCTGCTCGTCATAGCCCCGCGCGGCCGCGTCGGCTTGTGCCTTGCGCAGCAAATACGCCAGGTTGCGCAGGAACCTGGCCAGCACCGAGACGCTGGCGGTGTGCAGGGAAATCGCTGTCATGCGGATCGGGCCCGCCAGCACCGGCGGGCCCGCTGTGGACTCAGGCCGCAGCGCCAGAGAGGAAGTCGAACTTGCCGACGGCCACGCCGTTGTGGCGCAGGATGTTGTAGGCGGTGGTGATGTGGAAGAACATATTGGGCAGGGCCCAAGTCTTCACATAAGCCTCGGCCGTCATGGTGCGCGAGGCGGTCTTGCCCACCGGGAAGGTGATTTCCTTGCTCTCCAGGCCGTCGAGGGCAGCAGCCGGCACGGTCTTGAGCCAGGCCACGGTGTTGTCAACCCGGGTGATCAACTCGGCCAGCGTGTTCTCCACGTTGTCGTACTTGGGGGCATCGAGCCCGGTGATGCGCGCAGCGCACAGCTTGGCCGCGTCGCAGGCGATGAAGATCTGGTTCTTGAAGGGCAGCATGTCGGGCGCGAGCCGGTACTGCACCAGCGCCTGCTCGTCATAGCCGCGAGCGGCCACATCGGCTTGGGCCTTGGTCAGCAGGTGGCGCAGATTGCCCAGGAACTGGGTGAAAACGGGCAGCGAGGCGGTCGACAGCGTGGTGGACATATAGATCTCTTCCTAAGTGTTAAACAAGATGGGGCCGTAGTATGCCTGCACCGCAGCATCTGCCGAAGCAGAGGGCGACGGCTGCCCCTGGGCGCAGCTTGCCGCCTGCAGGAAGGCCGGTCTCAAGGTGCAAACATGGCCTGCAGCGTTTGAAGCGTTGCAGCCAGCGTTGAGGGACGTTTTGTTTTCACGCGTCGGATCCAGCTGGGCCAGCCAGATATCGCCGGTTTTCATCACCAGACCAGACCTTCGTCGCCTTGCTTGGGAAATTCTGGCCAGACCAGCGCGTCTTCCTCTTGCTGCGCCAGTCGGCGGGCATCCTCGGCCCAGCCTTCGCGGGGGTTGCGCTTGATGGGGCGAATTTCAATCACGCCGTTGACCACCTGCAGATCAGCAGTGCCCTTAAGCCCCAGTTGCGCAAGGATAGGCTTGGGGATCAACACACCTTGCGAGTTGCCCATTTTGCGGATGGCGACCTCCATGTCACACCTCCTTTGATATTCGAACGTAAGCACAATGGCAGCACGCCATCCCCGGCCTCCTTTGCCACCCTGCATTCGGCCCCTCCACTTCGGTGACCATGGTGTGGCCTTGAGATGGCGCGGTGGGCACACAGCGCCTTGGGCAGAGTTGCGCGAGCAACACCCGACCCTTCCCGCCCTCGCAAACCAGGGCCCTCAACAAACTCTTTGACGCCCGCCCCGAAACGCCGTGCGGGGGGGCATGCACACCAAAAAATACCCGAGCCTGTGCGGCGGCTCACGGGTCACGGCTTACCTAGCGCTCACGGCGCTGTGCACCATGAAAATCGACCATGGCATAACCGTTTTTCATGGTGGAGGCGCCCTCAACCAGCCTCCTTAACAGCAAGGCATCGACCCGCGTCGGACTGGCCGCCAACCCTTCGCTGATCTTTTCGCTGTCTGCAAAAGGTCACCTTCATCAGGCCTTTGCCTTCATGAGAGCGTCGTTGTAAAAATACGGACCGGCCCTGTTTCGCAAACCCACTTCACCAAGCCTTGACTCCAGCGCCTTGCAACACCGCACGCAGACTCCACTTGCCAAAACAGCCGCGCCCTGGCGTTAAGGGCGTACGGGGCTCAATACGCCTGCAATGTCACCCACCGGGATCGCCTCGACCCCTTCGGCAAAGGGCCAGCGCTGCTGAACCGGTGCCCCGATATAGGTTTGGTGGGGGCGCAAGTCTTGCAACGACTGCCATAACCCTTTGCTGACCTTGGGCGCGATGCTGAACTTGATTTCAAAGCCGATGCGTCGCTGCCCGGCCTCGACCACCACGTCCAACTCGGCGCCGGCAGCAGTTCAAACGAAGCGGAGCCCAAGAGCACAAAGCGGCCGGGGCGACGGGCTCGGTCAATTTCACCGCGTAACACCGAAAACAGCTCCGGCGCATGCTGGACCTCATCCAGGATGATCAGCCGATCTGCGTGCGCCTGCAAGAAAAGAGGGCCCTCGCCCAGCCGAGTACGGTCTTGGGGCGATTCCAGATCCAGATACAGGGCATTGCCATGGGTTTGCAAGAGGGAACGCGCCAGCGTTGTCTTACCCGTCTGCCGCGGTCCCAAAATGGCCACCGCTGGACTCCACGTCAGCGCATTGGCGAGTAAGGGCTGAGCGATGCGCGAAAATATCCATGTATTTTAAATATGGCAGATTCAAAATACAAGGAGAAATTAAGCCAGCTTCTTGAGCAGCAAAGCATTGACCTGCCCCGGGTTAGCCTTGCCCTTGCTGGCCTTCATGATCGGGCCGACCAGGCCATTCAAGGCCTTGGCATTGCCGGCTTTGTATTCGGCCACATTCTTGGGATTGGCGGCCAGCACTTCGTCGATGATTTTTTCGAGTTCGCTGCTGTCGCTCATCTGCTTGAGGCCCTTGGCCTCGATGAGGGCGTCGACCCGGGCTGCGTCAGCGATGCCTTCTGCTTCTGCGCCTTCGGTCCACAGGGCGTCCAACACCTGACGCGCCGCGTTGTTGCTGATGGTGTTGTCGCTGATGCGGCCAATCAGGGCGGCCAGTTGCGCGGCGTTCACCGGGGCTTGCTCGATGCCGATGTCGGCCGCATTCAAGCGGCGTGACACCTCGCCCATGATCCAGTTGCTGGCCAGTTTGGGCTGGCCGCAGGCTTTGGCGGTGGCCTCGAAGTAGGCGGCCATGGCCTTGCTCTGGGTCAAGGTGGTGGCGTCGTATTCGGGCACAGCGTAGTCCTGGACGAAACGCTGGGCCATCACCCGCGGCAGCTCGCTCATCTCGGCTTTGACGCGCTCGACCCAGTCGCGGCCTATCACCAGCGGCGGCAGGTCGGGGTCGGGGAAGTAGCGGTAATCGGCCGAGTCTTCCTTGGTGCGCATGGCGCGGGTCTCGCCGGTGTCTGGGTCGAACAGCACGGTGGCCTGCACGATTTTGTGGCCGTCTTCGATCTGCTCGATCTGCCAGCGCACCTCAAAGTCGATGGCCTGCTGCATGAACTTGAAGGAGTTCAGGTTCTTGATCTCGCGGCGGGTGCCCAGGGG
>JBAXEN010000308.1:0-4975 GCA_037140415.1 Betaproteobacteria bacterium
TGTAGTGGCGGTTGACCTCAAAGTGCTCGCGCAGCTTGCTGCGAAAGTCGCTGCGGCCAAAGCCGTCAGTGCCCAGCACCTTGTAGCTGCGACCTGCAGGGATGTAAGGGCGGATCTGCTCGGCGTAGGCCTTGATGTAGTCGGTCGAGGCCACCACCGCGCCGGGCTGTGCGGCCAGCTGCTGCGCCACAAAAGGCACCCGGGTGGGCTCACTGGGGTGCAGCAGGCTCCAGCGCTCGGCGTCCTGGCCATCGCGTGCCAGCTCATTGAAGCTCGGGCAACTCCAGACGGCAGCGGCCACGCCCCAGTCTTCCTCCAGCAGCTTTTTGGCTGCTATGGATTCACGCAGGATGGAGCCTGAACCCAACAGGTTGACCCGCGCCTTGCCCTCGACTTTGCCGGGTTCTTGCAGCAGGTACATGCCCTTGATGATCTGCTCTTCGGTGCCGGCTTGGAGACCCGGCATCGCGTAGTTTTCATTGAGCAGGGTCAGGTAGTAGAAAACGTTGTCCTGCTTTTCAACCATGCGCTTGAGGCCATGCTGCATGATGACTGCCACCTCATGCGCAAAGGTCGGGTCGTAGGAGATGCAGTTGGGAATGGTGCCGGCCAAGATATGGCTGTGGCCGTCTTCATGCTGCAGGCCCTCGCCGTTGAGGGTGGTGCGCCCGGAGGTGCCCCCCAACAGGAAGCCACGGGCCTGCATGTCGCCAGCAGCCCAGGCCAGGTCACCGATGCGCTGAAAGCCGAACATCGAGTAGTACACATAAAACGGGATCATGATCCGGTTGCTGGTGCTGTAGCTGGTGGCCGCCGCGATCCAGCTGGACATGCCGCCAGCCTCATTGATGCCCTCTTGCAGAATCTGACCGGCCTTGTCCTCGCGGTAATACATCACCTGGTCTTTGTCGACCGGCGTGTATTGCTGACCGGCCGGGTTGTAAATGCCCACCTGCCTGAACAAGCCTTCCATGCCAAAGGTGCGCGCCTCGTCCACCAAAATCGGCACCACGCGCGGGCCGAGCGCCTGGTCGCGCAGCAGCTGCGTGAGAAAGCGCACATAGGCCTGGGTGGTGGAAATCTCGCGGCCCTCCGCGGTGGGCTCGAGCACCGCCTTGAAGGTGTCGAGCGAGGGCACGGTAAAGCTCTCGTCGGCGCGGGTGCGGCGGTGCGGCAGGTAGCCGCCCAGCGCCTTGCGCCGCTGGTGCAAATACTGCATCTCCGGCGTGTCATCGGCCGGCTTGTAGAACGGCAGCTTGGGCAGCTCGCTGTCGGGGATGGGAATGTTGAAGCGATCACGGAAGATCTTGATGTCTTCGTCGGTGAGTTTCTTGGTCTGGTGCACCGTGTTCTTACCTTCGCCGGCCTTGCCCATGCCAAAACCCTTGACGGTTTTGATCAGCAGCACGGTCGGCTGGCCCTTGTGACTCACGGCGGCGTCATAGGCGGCATAGACTTTTTGCGGATCGTGGCCGCCGCGGCGCAGGTTCCAGATGTCGTCATCGCTCATGTGCGCCACCATCTCCAGGGTGCGCGGGTCGCGACCGAAGAAGTGCTTGCGCACATAGGCCCCGTCATTGGCCTTGAAGGCTTGGTAGTCGCCGTCGACGGTGTCCATCATGATCTTGCGCAGGGCGCCGTCTTTGTCGCGCGCCAGCAGGGGGTCCCAGTTGCTGCCCCACAGCAGCTTGATCACATTCCAGCCCGAGCCCCGGAACTCGCCTTCGAGCTCCTGAACAATCTTGCCGTTGCCGCGCACAGGGCCATCGAGGCGCTGCAAATTGCAATTGACCACGAAGATCAGGTTGTCCAGTTTTTCGCGGGCAGCCAGGCTGATGGCACCGAGCGACTCGACCTCGTCCATCTCGCCGTCGCCGCAGAACACCCAGACCTTGCGGTTCTCGGTATTGGCAATGCCGCGGGCGTGCAGGTACTTGAGAAAGCGCGCCTGGTAGATCGCCATCAAGGGCCCCAGGCCCATGGAGACGGTGGGGAACTGCCAGAACTCGGGCATCAGCTTGGGATGCGGATAGCTCGACAAACCCTTGCCATCGACCTCCTGACGGAAGTTGAGCAACTGCTCCTCGCTCAGGCGGCCCTCCATGTACGCGCGGGCATACACGCCGGGCGACACATGGCCCTGGATGTAGAGGCAGTCGCCGCCATGCTCGGCGCTTTCTGCATGCCAAAAATGGTTAAAGCCTGCGCCAAACAGATGCGCCAGCGACGCAAAAGACCCAATGTGTCCGCCCAGGTCGCCGCCGTCTTGCGGATTGTGGCGATTGGCCTTGACCACCATGGCCATGGCGTTCCAGCGCATGTAGGCGCGAAGCCGCTCCTCGATCTCGATGTTGCCGGGGCAGCGGGCCTCCTGGTCGGGCTCGATGGTGTTGACGTAACCGGTGTTGGCCGAGAACGGCAAATCGATGCTGTGCTGACGGGCCTCTTCGAGCAGTTGCTCGATCAAAAAGTGCGCCCGCTCGGGGCCCTGGGCCTCAATGACGGCCGCCAGGGCGTCCAGCCATTCACGGGTTTCTTGTTGGTCCTGGTCCTGCACCAGTCCGATGTCTTTGGGTTGAGCCGCCATCTTGAGCCTCCTGCGCTGGTTCTTGCTGTCTTGCTGCAGGTGACCTTGCGCCGGCCCATCGCCAGGGCCGCCCACCCGCATACGAATCGGCGGCAAGTGTCGCACACTTTTCTGCGATTTCAAATAGTGCCTTTTCATTTCACAATAAGAAATTCAACCGAAAGGATGATCAAGCCGCTGGCGGCAAGGCCGAGCGTCTGTCCCCGCGAAGGCCCGGCTGCCCAAACCTTGGAGCTGCAGTGGCTCAGGCGCAGCACTACACTGCCCCATTCATGTCCCTCCCGCCCTCCTCCCGAACCGAGCGCGCGCCTTCGGCCGTAATGGCGGCATGGCGCCGCTGGTGGCGCCGCCTCTCGCCAGCGCGGCAGGACCGGTTTGTCACGCTCGGGCCGCTGTTGTCTGTGGCCCTGTTTCTGGCGGCGGTGACCGCCGCCTTTGCCTACTTGCGCATCGAGGAGATCGATCGCGAAGCCGAGGCGGTCCGGCGCGATGTGGAATACGCCCAGCAGCGGCTGCGCCTGCGTTTGCTCGAGCGGCAGGAGCAGCTGATGCGACTGACCCGCGATGTCTCTAACCGCGAGGTCCGGCTGGGCGATTTCGTGCCGCAGGCCGAGTCCATGGCCAATCAATACCCGGAGGTTCTGGCGGTCAGTTGGGTCGACGCGCGGCGCAGGGTACGCGCCATCTATGCCTCGCCCAGCGCCGGACCAGCCCAGCAAAGGCAGGCCGGCGACACCCTGGCCGCTGGCGAGAGTGAGCAGACCTTCGGCCTGGTGCGTGATTTGCGCCAGCCGGTGTACTCCCGGCCTTTGGGGGCAGGCAGTGAAACCGCGGCGAGCACACCGACCCTGCAATTGCAGATCCCGCTGGACAACCAGGGCCGCTTTGATGGGGTGATTCTGGGCGAATACTCACTCGATGCACTGCTGCGCTTTGGGGTACCGCCCGAGGTGAGCGCGCGTTACGCCGTGGCGCTGACCGACGACCAGGGCCAAATTCTGGCCGGCAGTCTGCCTCCGGCGCGTCCCACCGTCGCCAAGCTACTGCCGTGGTACCAGGAGGCGGCGGTGTATGAAATCCCGGTCTCGCCGGTGGGCAACGGACTGCTGATTCGGGCGCAAGGCTACCGTGCCTCGCTGGGGGTGGTGGGCAGTGGATTTTTCTGGCTGGTCAGCGCGCTGAGCGTGCTCACCGTGTGGATGCTGCTGGGCACCTGGCGCCACACCCGCCGCCGGGTGCAGGCGCAGGACGCGCTGGTAGCGGAAACCAATTTCCGCCGAGCCATGGAAAACTCCATGCTCACCGGTATGCGCGCGCTCGACCTGCAAGGCCGCATCACCTATGTCAACCCAGCTTTTTGCCAGATGACCGGCTGGAGCGAGTCCGAATTGGTCGGCTGCACCGCCCCTTTTCCCTATTGGCCTGACAACGATGTGGATTGGCTGATGGCGCGCCTGGACGAGGAGCTGGCCGGCAGCTCCACGCCAGGTGGATTCGAGGTTCGGGTCAAACGCAAAGATGCCTCCATTTTTGATGCCCGCATGTATGTCTCGCCGCTGATCGACCCACGCGGACAGCAGGCTGGCTGGATGACCTCGATGACCGACATCACCGAGCCCAAACGCATCCGGGAGGAGCTGTCGAACTCCTATGAGCGCTTTACCACCGTGCTCGAAGGGCTGGATGCGGCCGTCTCGGTGGCCCCGCTCGACAGCGCCGAACTGCTGTTCGCCAACCGCCTGTACCGGGCCTGGTTTGGTGGCGATGTGGCCGGCCATCTGCAACTTATCACGCAGGCGGGCATGCCGGCCGTGACTCCCAGCGACGACCTGCTCGACCCCGTCGACTCGCTCGCCGGCCTGCCCACCCACACCTTGACCGCAGCTGCGGCTGAAAACGCCGAGATCTTCGTGCCCGAACTGGGCAAATGGCTGGAGGTGCGCTCGCGCTATCTGAGCTGGGTCGACGGCAGGCTGGCGCAGATGATGATCGCCACCGACATCACGCCGCGCCGCCAGGCCGAAGAACAAGCGGCGATGCAGGCCGACCGGGCCCAGGCGGCCAGCCGACTGATCACCATGGGCGAGATGGCTTCCTCGGTGGCGCATGAGCTCAACCAGCCGCTGACCGCCATCAGCAACTACTGCAAGGGCATGGTCTCGCGCATCGAACGGGGCAACATCGACACGGCCGACCTGGTCGGCGCGCTCGACAAGACCGCGCGTCAGGCCCAGCGCGCCGGCCAGATCATTCACCGCATCCGCTCCTTCGTCAAACGCAGCGAACCCAACCGCACACCCTCGGAGGTGGCCACCATCGTCAGCAACGCGATGGAGTTGGCCGATATTGAACTGCGCCGCCACCATGTGCGGCTGAGCCACTACATCG
>JBAXEN010000309.1:0-4948 GCA_037140415.1 Betaproteobacteria bacterium
AGATTCAATAAGGCACAGGCCATGACCACCCCCCCACCCCTCAGGCCCGCCGCTACCGCCTCAGCGTCCATCACCACAGATGCGGCGCAAGCACCAACGATGTCAAGCCGCCGCCAGGACCTGGGCCGACAAGCCCAGACGCCACCTGCGAGCCCGCAACCGCATACCCCGCTGACCGAGCTGAGCCCGAGCCCAGCGCGCAAGGCACGCAAGCTGGCGCAAGAAGAGGCCTTTGCGGCGCTCGAGGCGCAGGAGCTCCAGACCGGCAAGGCCGAGGTCGACGAAGGGGCGCCACAACAAACGCCGGCAGATGCACCCCTGCTGCTGGCGCAGGCCCCGGCGGGCGCAGCAGCTGGCCGTGCGGAGTCGACCCAAGCAGCGACGCAAGGTACCAGCACCTCCAATGCCCCGAGCAATCCAGCCGACGCCACGCCGTCCATGGAGTCGCGCCTGCTCACGCCGCTCACCCAGACGAGCAGCTGGGTCTCGGCCGACTGGTTTGGCGCGGTACCGATTGGCGCGGCCGGCACTGGCGCGCTGCTGGCGCTGGCCGCCTTGACCGGCAGTGGAGGAGGCGGCGGATCGAGCCCGACGGCCAGCCCGCCCACCCCCGACACCCAGGCCCCGGTGCTGCAAAGCGCCCAGATTTCGGACAGCGCCGGCACCCAATTGGTGCTCAACTACGACGAGTTCTTGGGCAGCACACTGCCTGACAAAAGCGCCTTTCAAGTGCTGGTCGATGGCAACGCCACCACCGTCACTGCAGTGGCCCGCGGCACCGATTTCAAAAGCGTGGTGCTGACCCTGGGCACTGCGGTGACCAGCCCCAAGACGGTCCAAGTGAGCCTGGGCGATGGCAACGCCATCAAAGACCTGGCCGGCAACGCGGCGGCCAGCCTGCGCGACCAAGCGGTCACCGTCACCGACAAGGTCGCGCCCTCCTTGGTCAGCAGCACCGCCGTCACCAATGCCAGCCAGTCTGTGATCGTGCTGCGCTACTCTGAAGACCTGCTGGCCAGCGGGCAGCCGGCCACCACCCAATTCGGCGTTTTGGTCGACGGGGGGGCTGCAAGCATCAGCTCGGCGCAGATTTTGGGTGACTCGGTGCGACTGACCCTGGGCAGCCGCATCACCGCCAGCAGCCCGACCATCAAGCTCAGTTACGCCCCACCCAGCGACAGCGCCAAAGCGCTGCAAGACGCGGCGGGTAACCGCGCAGCTGCCCTCGACACCCCTGGCGGCATTGCAGTGAGCTACAGCCAAGACAGCGTAGCGCCCACCTTGAGCAGCAGCTCATCGGCGGTGGCTGCGGTCGACCGCAGCGCCCGCCAGATCCGCCTGACGTTCACAGAGCCGCTTGATGCCAGTGCGCTGCCGGCTGCAGCCAGCCTGAGCGTCGATGTGAGCAGTGCGGGCAGCACCCGCAGCGTGGCCGTTAGCAGCCTCAAATTGGCGGGCACCACGCTCGAACTGACCCTGGCCGAAGCGGTCAGCGACCCACTGGCTGGCCTGCGGGTGCGTTACAGCCCGCCCGCCAGCGGCGCGGCCCTGCAAGACTGGGCCGGCAACCCGGTGGCCGCCTTCGACCGCAGCGTGACCACCGTCGATGCAGTGGCGCCCACGCTGATCTCTAGCCGCTTCACCTCGGACCGCGCACTGGAGTTGACTTTTGATGAGGCCCTGGGCGCCATCGGACCCGATAAGGGCGCCTTTATGCTGACCGCCAATGGGGGCAGCGAGCTCAAGCCCGTCGCCAGCGCCGTCTCGGGCAAAACGCTCACCTTGACCTTTGATACCGCCATCGGGTCTGGGCAAGCCGCCACCTTGAGGTACGCAGCGCCCACCAAGGACCCGAGCGCGCTCAATCAGGCGCTGCAAGATGCAAGCGGCAATGACAGCGCCTCCCTTTCCAGCACGCCCGACACCACCGCGCCCGCGCTGAGCAGCGCCACCACCAGCAGCAATGGGCTGCAAGTCCTGCTCAATTACAACGAGGCCTTGCTCAGCCCGAGCAGCAGCGGCACTCCGGTCATTCCTGCAGTGGCCGTCAGCTCCTTGCGCGTCTTCAAAGGCAGCGGTCAACAAGCGAGCGTCACCAGCGTGCTCATCTCGGGCTCGCAAGTGCAAGTGACGCTCGACAGCGCCATCCTGCCCAATGAGACAGTCAGTGTTTTTTATATTCCGCCAGCAGCCAGCATCGGCGTCAACAACGCGGCCATTCAAGACAGCAGCGGCAATGACGCAGCCGCTCTGGGCAGCGGGGTGAACGGGCAGACAGTGAGCAACCAGGCCCTGCCCGCGGTTTCACAGGCACTGCTCGATACGCAGGCAGCGCCGTTTGATCGGGTGCTGCTGACTCTGAATGAGGCCTACACAGGTGCGCTGCCTGACAAGAGCGCGTTTGTGGTCAAGGTCGGTGGCAGCACCCAGTCCATCGCCAGCCTCAGTGGCAGCGGGCAAGACCTGGTGCTGCAATTGAGCAGCCCCGTCAGCAGCCCGGGCGAAGTCAGGGTGACCTACACCGTACCGGGCAGCAATCCTTTGAAGGGGGCCAGTGGCAAGAACATGGCCAGCTTCGACCAAGCCTACGGGCAGTTGATCACCGGCAGCTCGAGCGACGATACCCTGAGCGGTCAAGCGGGCAGGGTCGACTACTTTCTGGGCAGCGCGGGCAATGACAGCCTCAGCGGCCTGGGCGGCGCTGACCAATACGTCTGGCCCAGCTTTGCCGGCGGCCCGGGCGGCTGGCGGCAGACCCTGAAGGACTTTGGCTTCAAGAAAGGCAGCGGCAGCTTGCAAGGGAGCACCGAGGCCGACACTCTGGACCTGAGCCAACTGCTGGTGGGCTACAGCGATGCCAACAAAAGCCAATTCCTGCGCTTTAGCAAGAACAGCGACGGCAAGCTGATGCTGGAAGTCGATCATGACGGCGGCGCCAGTTTTTCGACCACCGCCACGCTGGTGTTTGACAACGTCACCGTCGACGCAAGCAATCAAGTGCTGGCTGGCGGTCAGTTCGTCAACGACAGCGGCAGCAACCTGGTCTTGAGCAATGTGCTGACGCACCTGATGAGTCAAAGCCAGCTGGTCGTTCTCTGAGCCTGGCCGCGGCGCTGCTGCTCAGTGCCCGGTTAGACTGCGCCCATGAATTCGGCCCTTGCTTTCCCAGCCAAGCGACGCGTGGCGATTGTGGGTGCTGGCGCCATCGGCATCTGGATCGGTGCGCGGCTGGCCCAAACCGGCTGCCAGCTCAGTGCCCTCGCCCGCGGAGCCACCCTGGCTGCGCTGCGCAGCCACGGCCTGCGGCTTCAATCGGCCAGCCAGCCCCTGTTGCAGACCGCCGTGCGGGCCAGCGACCGCGCCGAGGACCTGGGTGAACAAGACCTGGTCGTGATCGCCCTGAAGGCGCCAACGCTGGCCGAGGTCGCGGCGCAAATCGGCCCGCTGATCGGACCGCAGACCCTGGTGCTCACGGCGATGAATGGCGTGCCTTGGTGGTTTTTTGACGGTTTTGGCGGAGCGCTGGCAGGCACGCGTCTGCAATCGATAGACCCCGAGGGGCGCATCGCCGCCGCCCTGCCGTCGGCCCAGGTGCTGGGCGCGGTGGTGCATGCCAGCTGCGCGATCCAGGAGCCCGGTCTGGTGCAACACCATTTCGGCAAGCGGCTGGTGCTGGGCGAGCCCGCCGGCGGCCACAGCCCACGCCTGCAGGCGCTGGCCGATCTGCTGGGCAGCGCCGGCTTTCAGGCCGAGACCTCGGTCTGCATACAGCGCGACATCTGGTTCAAACTCTGGGGCAATATGACGGTCAATCCCATCAGCGCTTTGACCGGCGCCACCACCGACCTGATCATGGACGATGAGCTGCTGCGCCAGTCGATTTCGGCCATGATGCTCGAAGCGCGCGAAGTCGGCGCGCGCATCGGTCTGCCCATCGACCAAAGCCCCGAGGAGCGCCATGCAGTGACCCGCCAGCTCGGCCGCTTCAAGACCTCGATGCTGCAGGACATGGAGGCCGGCAAGCCGGTCGAACTCGACGCCCTGCTGGGCGCAGTGCGCGAACTGGGCCAGCGCACGGGTGTGGCCACACCGCTGCTCGATGCGCTGCTGGCCCTGGCCCGACTGCAGGCCCGCATGAAGGGTCTTTATCCCAGGCCCGAGGTCCAACAATGAGCCAGCCACGCGCCCTGAGCACCACCGCCTTCCTGACCCTGCTGGCCATCGCCAGCATGATGGGGGCCAACCATGTGGCCGCGCGAGTGGCCTTCAACCACGGCACTGATGTCGGCACAGCGGTGGTCTTTCGCAGCGGCGTGACCGCCTTGGTGCTGGCCTTGCTGCTGTGGCGGCAGGCGCCTTCAAACACGCCCCAGCCACGGCAGTGGCGCATGCTGCTGATCATCGGCATGCTGGTCGGTGTACAAAGCCTGTGTGTCTACTCCTCGGTGGCGCGACTGCCGGTGGCGCTGGCCCTGCTGGCCTTCAACACCTTCCCGATCTTTGCCGGTTTATGGGCCTGGCTGCTGTACCGACAAAAGCCGGCCCGCGCCCTGATGCTGGCCATGCCGGTGCTCATCATCGGCCTGGCGCTGGCGCTCGACGTGCTGGGCGCGGCCTCGGGTCTGGGGGTGCAGGCCCAGTGGCAACGCATAGGCGCAGGCCTGGCCTTCGCCCTGGCTGCCGCCGCCAGCTTTGGGCTGGTGCTGATCCTGACCCAGCACGAAGTGGCCGGCATCGACGCCCGGCTGCGCACCGCCACCACCATGGCCCTGGCCTGTGGCGTGGCCCTGGCTCTGGTGCTGGCACAAGGCAGCTGGCAATTACCGCAGTCGAGCACCGGTTGGCTGGGACTGGGCCTGCTGACGGCGCTGTACGGCACCGGCATCACCGTGCTGCTGGCGGTGCTGCCGCGCCTGGGCGTGGTCGGCAACTCACCCATCCTCAACAT
>JBAXEN010000310.1:0-4926 GCA_037140415.1 Betaproteobacteria bacterium
TATGTGACCATCGTCGGGCGCAGCAAGGACCTGATCATCAGCGGCGGCTACAACGTCTACCCGGCCGAGATTGAGGGCTATATCAATGAGATGCCGGGTGTGGCTGAGAGTGCGGTGGTGGGCGTGCCCCATCCCGATTTTGGCGAGGTTGGGGTGGCGGTGCTCACCCTCAAGAGCGGGTCCAGCCTAGAGCCTGAAGCGGTGATCGCCAGCCTGAAGGCGCGGCTGGCCAATTTCAAGATTCCCAAGCGCTGTTATGTGGTCAGTGAGTTGCCGCGCAACACCATGGGCAAGGTGCAGAAAAACCTGCTGCGCGATCAGCACAAGGGCTTGTTCGCGGCTTGAACCAGGCGCCAGGTGGCCGGCCCGATGAAGTCTTAGCGCGCCTGATGGCGCTGGCTCATGCCGCCGTCGACCGCCAAGCTGGTGCCCGAGATGTAAGACGCGGCGCCAGAGGCCAGGAACACGATGGCCTGGGCCACTTCTGCGGGGTGGGCCAGGCGGCCGAAGGGCAGGTGGGTGGTCAGCTCGGGCCAGCGGCTGGCATCGCCCAGGCTTTGCTCGGCGCGGGCCTGCCAGCGGGTGATCTGCCGGTCGGTGGCCACCAGTCCGGGATGGATGCCCACCACCCGCAGGCCGTCGGCCGGGGCTGAGGCGCCCAGGGCGCGGGTGAAGGCATCGAGCGCCGCGTTGCCGGCGGTGCCTGCGATGTAGCTGGGCACGATCATCTCGCCGCCCGAGATGCCGATCACGTTGATGATGACGCCGCTGCGTTTTTGGCGCATGCGCGCATACAGGGCCCGGCTCAGGTCGATGGTGGCGTAGACCTTGAGGTCCCAGGCGCTGCGCCAGCGCTGGGCGTCGATCTCGTCCAGGCCGCCGTGCGGCATATCGCCAGCGTTGTTGACCAGGATGTCGATCTCGGCGCCCAGGCGGCTGTCGATCTCGGCCACCGAGGCAGGCTCGCGCATGTCCAGCGCCAGGGCCTGCACATCGGCGCCGGTGTCGGCGCGCAGTTGTTCAACGGCAGCGGCCAGGGTGTCCGGTTTGCGGGCCACCAGATACAGGCTGCAGCCCTCGGCGGCGAAGCAGCGGGCGGTGGCCAGCCCAATGCCGCGCGAGGCGCCGGTGATGAGCACGCGCTTGCCGCGCAGTTGCAGGTCCATGGCTTGAGGCTGGTGTTTTAAGGTCGAGTGCCGCGGCTATCAGTTCTTGATGCCAGCGTCTTTGATGACCTTGGTCCACAGCCGCAGGTCCGAGCGCAGGATTTGCGCAAACTCGGCCGGGCTGTTGCCCACCACCTCGGCGCCCATGGCCTTCATGCGGGCGGCCACTTCAGGCGACTTCAGGGCGTCAGTGACTTGCTTGTGCAGATAGGCCACCACCTCCGGCGGGGTGCCTTTGGGTGTGCCCAGTCCGAACCAGTTGGCCACCGTCATTGCGATACCGGCCTCGCGCAAGGTGGGCACGTTGGGCAGCAGGGGCGAGCGATTTTCGGAGGTGATGGCGATCACGCGCAGCCGTTCGTTGCCCAGCTGACCGGTGATGGTGGGCATGGCCACAAAGGTCCAGTCCACGTTGTTGCCCAGCACCGCATTGAGCGCCTCGCTGGCGCCGCGGTAGGGCACATGGGTCATTTGCACCCCCGTGGTGGCCGTGAGCAGGGAGGTGAACACATGGTGCAGCGTGCCCATGCCGGGGGTGCCGAAGCTGACCGCACCGGGCTTGTCGCGGGCGGTGCGAACCAGGTCGTCGGCCCCCTTGTAGTTTTTGGCCGGATTGACGGCCAGCGCGAAGGCCGCCCGCCCGTACATGCTCACCGGCACCAGATCGGTCTCAATGTTCCAGTCCACCCGCTCGCCGTACAGGCCCGGGAACATGGTGTAGGACGAATCCATGGCCACCAGGGTGTAGCCGTCGCCCACCGCCTTGGCGCCGGCGCCGTAGCCGATCAGCCCGCCAGCGCCGGTGCGGTTTTCCACCACAAAGCTTTGCCCGCTTTGTTTGCTCAGCTCCTGCGCGATCAGGCGCGCCAGGATGTCGCCGGTGCCGCCTGCGGCGTAGGGCACGATCAGCTTGACCGGTTTGGACGGGTAGGTCTGCGCTGAGGCCAGCGCGCTCAGACCCAGGCTCAGGGTGATGCACAGGGTGCGGAAAAATCTCATGGGGTCTCCTGGGAGGGGGTAGGCGGTGAGGCGGCGCGGCTTGCCGGGGAGCAGGGCCAGAGGGGCGCAGGGAATTCGGGCGCCGTCATGCGGGCCAGCTTTGCATCAGCGCGAGCAGGGGCTGCACCGATGCAAGCTGTTGGGCGTTGCTGATCAATTGGGTCAAGGCGTCGAGCCGGGCGGCGCCGCCTTCGATGCCCGGCTCGCACGCTTGCAGGCGAGCGCGCAGGCTGCGCAGGTCCCAGACCATGCGTGCGTAGGGGTAGTCGCCCTGATGCACCTGGCCGCTCTTGAGCTCGATGGCGATGGCCGGCGAAAACATGGGGCGCAAATCTTCGGGCACCAGACGAATGTGGGCCATGAGCTCACGGGCTTGGGCCTCTCGGGCCGGATCGCTGTCGGGCGCGCCTGGCGGCAGGCCATTGGCCACCGGGAAGCTGCCGGCCACCGCCACCCGCGCTGCAAAGTAATGGGTGCTGTCCCAGACCCGCGCTTGCTGCCAGTCCTCGTGGCGGGGAAAGGCCGGGCTGGGGTAGCGGGTCTCGATGGTGTTCATGTGCACGCGCACCTGGGCTATTTCGCCCGCCGCAATGCCATGGCGCTGGCACAGCTCGCCCATGAGCTCGATCACCGGCTGGTTGTAGCCGGGGCAGGGGTAGATGCGGAACATGAAGTCCAGCATCTTGTAGGTCTGCCCCAGGCCCTGGGTGAGGCTGGCCATGTCGACCTGCTTGGCGCCGGTGAAGCTGTGGCTGAGCTCGCCGCTGTGGCTGCCGGTGAAGGCGTTGTAAAAGCCTGCCCGGCCTTCAATGGAGGTTTCTGCTCCTTTGATGTGACCAGCGCGTGCCATCACGGCAGCGAACACGCCGTTGCGCGCGGCCTGCGGCTCGTGGATCAGCAATTCATTGGCGCCGACCCGCGGGCCTTCATTGAGGCCGCTGGCAAAGTGGGTGGCCAGCGCAATCGCGGTGACCAGGCGGTCTTCATCCAGGCCCATCAGCAGGCCGCAGCTCAGCGCCGCGCCCAGCGTGGCATACAGCGGGCTGGGCCGAAAGCCGCGCGCGGCGGTGCTGGGAATGAAGTCATCGGCCAGCCGACAGACCATTTCATAGCCGGCCACCAGGGCCACGATCAGGTCCTGGCCGCTGCGGCCCTCCAACTCGGCCTGCGCCAGCGCAGCGGGCACCAGCACCGGCCCGGGGTGGGTGAGCATGCGAAAAGAGTCGAATAAAAACGAGGCGTGAATCAACTCCGAATTGGCAAAGGTGGCGCCAATGCGGCTGGCTTTGTGCGGGCTGTGGAAGACGCTGGCGCCGTCGGGCCGGCCTTCTTCGCGCAGGGTCAGTTGCACCACGTCCTGGGCCGCACGCGCGCGCGCGCCGAGCAGGCCGCCCGTCAGGGCGTGCAGCAGCAAGGCCTGGGTTTTGTCGACCACCGCCGGCGGCAGGTTCTCGTAGCGCAGCTGGCAGGCCCAGCGGGCCAATTGCCGGCTGATGGAGGGCACAGCCACGGCAGGCAGGGGACCGGTGGGGGTCAAAGGCAGATGAGGCATGCGGACTTTTGAGGCACCGGCCAGAGGAGCTGAACGGTAAAGTGGCCGCATTCTAGGCCGGGATCCGCGATCGTCAACCGATCGTCACTCTGCCTGGGCCAGGCTGTCGCCAGCCTCAGGTCTATGGGGTCTGTGGGGTCAGTGGGTGATGCGGGTTCTATGGGCGGGCGGCACTGGGCCGCCGCCCATCAGGGATCAGCGCAGCACCAGCACCGGCAGCGGAGAGTGGGTCAGCACATGGGTGGTCTCGCTGCCCAGCAGCAGGCGTTTGATGCCTTTGCGGCCATGCGAGGCCATGACGATGAGGTCGCACTTGTTCTTCTTGGCGCAGGCAATCACCGATTCCGCCACCAGATCGGAGCGCAGGGTCAGGCCCTTGGCCTTGAGGCCGCGTGCTTCGGCCTTGGCTTTGAGTTGATCGACCAAGTCTTGCGCTTTTTCAGACCACTGCTTCTCAACCTTACCGACCTCGGTCATGGTGACGGTGATCCCGCCCTCGAAGTAGCTCATCGGGTAGCGCGGCACCACATTGAGAAACACGATTTGCGCACCGTTGAGCTCGGCCAGTTCCATGGCGGACTGCACCGCTTTGGTCGACAGGCGCGAGCCATCGGTCGGAACGAGAATGCGTTGGTACATAGAGGCTCTCCTTCGTTGTGGGTAGGTTCAGCATAGGGCGGGCACAGCCGCTGCTGCTTGATCCAAGTCAAGGACTGTGCGCTTGGCGCCTACTATGCTCGGCGCCATGTCCGCTGGCCTGCCCCTTGCTCCCCCTGGTCTGGCCCTGCCTGGGCCGAGTTCGCCCGCCGTGGCCCGAGAGGACTTGGCCCTGGATGCGCCGCAGGCCTGGGCCGAGTTCAGCCAGCCTGTGGACGGCGACGCGCAGCTGTGGCAGTCACAGCTGCGGGTCGAGGGCATGCGCTGCGCGGCCTGCGCCCTGACGCTTGAGCAGGCGCTGGCCCGCTTGCCCGGGGTGCAGTCGGTGCGGGTGAGCAGCGCCGCTCGGCGCGCGGCCATCGTCTGGTCGGCGCAGGACAGCCGGCCTTCGGCCTGGTTGGCCGCCACCGCCAAGCTCGGCTACCGCCTGCTGCCCGATGTAGACGCTGGCCTGCAGCTTCGGGGTCGACAGGAAGCGCGGCTGCTGCTGTGGCGCTGGCTGGTGGCCGGCTTTTGCATGATGCAGGTGATGATGTACGCCTATCCGGCTTA
>JBAXEN010000311.1:0-4915 GCA_037140415.1 Betaproteobacteria bacterium
GGTTGTCCCAATGCGCGCGACATGCCTTCGGCCATGATGCGGCCGACGATGTCGGTGGTGGTGCCGGCGCCAAAAGGCACCACCATGCGAATCGGCTTGGTGGGAAAATCCTGTGCCTGAACAAGCCCGGCGGCCAGGGCCAGGGCCAGAACGGCCAGAGCAGTTCTGCGTGGAGACGGATGCGCCATCATGCGGTCCTGCTCACTTTGCGGGCCGCGCTGGCCAGCCCGTCTTGAACTCTTCATTGTGCTGACCGAGCAGCGGCGGAGCGGTCACCTCGAGCGGACGCTCGCCGTCATAGGTGACGGGTGAGCGCACCGTCTTGAACATGCCTTTGACTGGCGAGGGCGCCTCGACAAACATCTGCAGATGTTTGATCTGCGGGTCTTCGGGCACCTCGGCCGAGTTGTACATCGGCGCATGCGGCACATCCTCGGCCAGCAGGCGGTTGCACCATTCGGTGCGGGTCCGGTGCTTGAACACCGCCTGCAGCACCTCAATCATCGCCTCCTGGTTGTCGGTGCGCGCTTCGCGGGTGGCAAAGCGCGGATCCTCGAAGATGTCCGGCTTGTCCATGGCCTTGGCCAGGCCTTCCCAGAACTTGGGCGGCGAGGACATGTGCAGCGCCACCCACTTGCCGTCCGAGCACTCGAGCACATAGGACTGAGAAACGCGCGCGCGGCTGAAGGGATCGACCACCTGCCCGATGGTGAACAGGTGGGTGAAAGCGTCGAGGTTGAAATGCGTCATCGCCTCGATCATCGAGACCTCAACCAGACGGCCTTTGCCAGAGACGTTGCGCTCATGCAAAGCGCCAAGGATGCCGTAGGCCGAGTAAAAACCGGTCATCGCATCGGCCAGGGCTGGGCCCACCACCCGCGGATCGTTGGGGTTGACCAGCAGGCCGAGAAAGCCGCTGTAGGCCTGCGCCACCGAGTCGTAGCTTGGGCGGTCGCGGTAAGGGCCGTCACGGCCAAAGCCGCTGATGGCGCAGTAAATCAGGCGCGGGTTGATTTTCTTAAGACGCTCATAGCCAGAACCCAGTTTTTCAGCCACGCCGGGGCGGAAATTCTGAATGTAGACGTCGGCCTGCGCGATCATCTCGTCAAAGCGCGCCAGCTCGGCCGCGTCCTTGGTGTTGAGGGTGATCGAGCGCTTGTTGCGATTGACCGATTGAAAGTGCGGGCTGTAGAGCTCGCCCCGGTAGGCGCGAAACGGATCGCCGGTGCCGGGCAATTCGACCTTGACCACGTCAGCGCCCAGATCCGCCAGCATCATGCCCGCGAAGGGGCCGGTGATGAAGGTGCCGTGCTCGACGACCTTGATGTCCTTGAGTACCTGAGCCATGGTCAATCCTTTACCGGAGTGCCGGTGTATTGCTGCTGGGACACCGCGTGGTTGGCCAGTGCAAAACCGATGGGGTCTGCCATTTCTTCATTGAGGTGAGCGATCAAGCTGGCCACCCGCGCCAGCATCGGCACGCCTTTGAGCGCGGCCACTGGGAAATTGACGCCCATCAGCACCGCCGGGATCGCCCCAGAGACGTTCATGGCCAACTCCCTGCCCGTGACCTCGGGGATCACCGACTCGATGATGCGCGCCATTTCCACGTACTTCTGCCCGCCGCCAACGCGTTCCGAAAGAGCCATCAACGCCAGCGCACGCGGGTCGGCCGCCTTGTGCTCAGGGTGGCCGTAGCCCGGCACGATCTGCTTGTTCGCGCGCAAATCGGTGACCACCGCTTTGGCCGCAGCCCGCAGGTCGCCACCATGGTTGGCCGCCTCGGCCTCGACCCTCAAGAACAGCTTGCCGGCCGTCTCGGAGGCGCCCAGCACCACCGAGCCGGCGCCCAAGATGCCGGCAGCGACCGCACCCTGCATCGCATCGGGCGCGGCAGCAAAGGTCATGCGCGCAGCCTGGTTGCTGGGCACCAGGCCATGCTCAGCAATGGCCACCATGGTCGCGTTGACCAGGGCACTGGCCGCAGCGTCAGGCATCTGCCCGGTCAGCAGCAGGAAAAAATAGTCGCCGAAATTGACCTTGCCGATCAAATCACGCGACAGATCCAGCCCCCGCACCACGATGCGTTGCTCGTTGGATGTGCTGATGGCGGTGTGGGGAACAATGTTTTTGCCGATTTTCACTTCTTACCTCCCGTTGATGATGAATTGCGCTGGACCGCTGCTGCCGGACTGAAGGCCTCAGAGGACCTGGCAGGCTTGCTCGAAACTCAAACGCGGATTGCGGTCAAACAGCTTGCTCTCGTCCATGTAGCCGAGGTTGATCAGGAAATTGGCCTGATAGCGACCGTCGGGGAAGAACTCGGCATTGACCTTGGCCAGATCGACGCCGCTCATCGGGCCGCAGGCCAGATCCAGCGCGCGAGCCGCCATGATGAAATAGGCGCCACCCAGGGTGCTGTTGCGCGTTGCGGTGGCCGAGGCCATGGCCGGATTGCCTTCAAACATGGCCTGCGCCTCGGGCCTGTGCCAGATCTTGGGCATGTGCTCATAAAAGCGGGTGTCGGTGGCCACGATCACGCAGACCGGCGCCGAGCGGGTCTTGTCCACATTGGTCGGCGACAGGGCAGGAATGATGCGCTCGCGCGCTGCTGCCGTGGTCAGGAACACATAGCGGGTAGGCTGGGTGTTCATCGAGGTCGGCGCCATGCAAGCGAGTTCGTAGACCTGCTTGAGCAGGTCAGCGGGGACCGGCTTGTCGGTGAAGCCGTTGGCGGTACGGGCTTGGCGGAAAAGCTGGTCGAGGCTGGCGTCAGAAATAGGCATGGCGAATCAATTCCAAAGAAAGGTTAAAAAACATGCAGCTTAGCTGCTGCGGGGAAAACCAGGGATGAGACCCAAAAATGCACCGGGCTTGAGCGTGGGCGCAAGGGCCTCATTCGGCCTTGATGCCCAGATCGCGGGTGATCTTGGACCAGCGGTCCACATCGCGCTTGACCAGCGCCCGCGCCTGCTCGCCACTCAAGGCCAAAGGCTTGCCGCCAGCCTTGCGGAAGGTCTCGACCAGATCGGGCGCAGCAATGATGCGGGCGAGCTCGCCGCGCAGGCGCTCTTGCACATCGGCCGGCGTCTTGCTCGGTGCAAACAGCCCGAACCAGGACTCCAGGTCCAAATTGGCCACGCCCGTCTCGAGAACGGTAGGCACCTCGGGGTGAAAGGGCAGTCGGGTGCTGCCCGAGACCACCAGGGCCCTCAGGTTGCCCGACTCCACCTGCGGCCGCGCTGTCGGCGAGAGGTCGAAAAACACATCAACCCGCCCGCCCAGCAAGTCCTGATAGGCCGCCTGCGCGCCCCGATAAGGCACATGCACCAGCTCGACTCCCGCCAGGTTCCACAGGGCCGCCGCCAGCACATGCTGGCCGGAGCCGCTGCCGCCGGAGGCATAGGTCAGCTTCTTGGGGTTGGCCTTGGCGTAGGCAATGAGCTCGCGCAGATTGGCAAAGGGCAGGTCCTTGCGCGCCACCAGGGTGTAGCTGTAGGCCACCGCCAGGCCCACCGGCTCGAAGTCGCGCAGGCTGTCGTAAGGGATACTGGGATACAGCCCCGGGTTGAGGGCCAGGTTGGAGACCGAGCCGACCAACAAGGTGTAGCCATCGGCCGGCGCCTTGGCCACCAGGTCGGTGCCCACCAGGGTGCCCGAACCAGGCCGGTTTTCCACCACCACGCTCTGGCCCAGGGCCTTGCCCAGACGGTCAGCCAGCAGCCGGCCCACCACATCAAAACCGCCGCCCGGTGGCTGCGGCACCACCACCCGCAGGGGCCGGCTCGGAAAGGCCTGGGCCTGCACGCCTGCACCCCCCAGGGCGCCCAGCAGGCCCAGCGTCAGTGCCCGGTTGAAAGATCGTTTGTTCATTTTTTGTCTCCTGGTCCCAGCGCTTGCCTCAGCGCTCGAGCGCCCCGCCGGCCAGCCAGCGGCTGCCGCGTTGGTAAAGATCCTGCACACCCGCGCCCTTGAGCATGGGCATGTCCATCTTGACCGTGTAGCCGATGCGCGTCTGGATGTAAGCCAGGTGCCGATAGCCCTCGGGGTAGCTGGCCAGGGCCTGCTGATCGAGCTTGAGCTGCGCCACCGGATCGACGGGGTCGATGCGGTCCTTTTCATAAATCGGCTGCCGGTGCAGCAGTTTCCAGCGCCCCTCATGGCGGCTCACAAAATCGTAGAAACGGCCTGTGCACACCACATCGCACAGCACCGGACCGTCGGCGCCCTCGACCATACCACGCTGCGAAATGGTCATTTTGGTCTGGCAAATCGCCCGGTCGCCAGCCACCTCGACTGCACTGCCACCGAGAAAGTGCAGGATGCTCACCCCCTTGGCCCAGCCCTCCTGGGTGACCCGGATGAAGTCTTTATAGGGCCCCTGAAACCAGGTCGCCATCATCACCCCCTCGGGGTGCCAGACGGTGGCAAAACGGTCCCAGTCGCCGGCATCACGCCACAGCGCCCAACGCTCCACCATCTGGCGGATTTCCAACTCATCTTGCATCGCTTGATCCATCACACATGCTCCTTCAAATCAGTGGGGCTCGGCCCGGTAATCGACCTGGTGGCGGGCGATGCGCAGGTCGGCCAACTCTTGCTTGACCCGCTGGTGCTCAGGGTGCACCGCATAGGCATCGAGCGCGGACTGCGACTCGAACTCTGAGTAGAGCACCACGTCGCAGGCATAGTCGATGCGGCTCGAATCGACCCCAATTTCCAGATGAAGGAGACCGGGAATGCGACCGCGCAATGACTCAAAGCTGCTTTTAAGCACCTCAATGGCGCGCGCCTTGGCCTCGGCCGTATCGCCGCGCAAATTCCACATGACGATGTGCTTGATCAAGCCGCTCTCCAGTTCAGGCCTGCGGCGCAAAACCTGCGTTTTGCGGCCATAGGTTCACAAAAGCTTGGA
>JBAXEN010000312.1:0-4887 GCA_037140415.1 Betaproteobacteria bacterium
TGAGCACGATCTCGCCCTTGAGCGTGTTCATATTGGTCAGGCAGGCCAGGCCGTTTTTGCCGTTGATGTTCATCGCATCGGAGCCGCAGACGCCCTCTCGGCAGGAGCGGCGAAAGGAGATCGACGGGTCCTGCTCCTTGAGTTTCATCAAGGCGTCGAGCAGCATGCGTTCATTGCCTGCCAGCTCGATCTCGACGGTCTGCATGTAGGGCTTAGCGTCCTTGTCCGGGTCGTAGCGGTAGATCTTGAAAGTGCGTTTTGCCATGTTGAATTCTCCGGGCGCGATCAGAAGGTGCGGACTTTGGGCGGAACCGAATCCACCGTCAGCGGCGTGAGGTTGACCGGCTTGTAGCTCAGGCTGTTGCCTTGGCTGTGCCAGAGGGTGTGCTTCATCCACTCGCCGTCATTGCGGCCGAGCGGGAACTGCGGGTCATCAGCCGGGCGCTCATAGTCATTGACCGTATGCGCACCGCGGCACTCGCGCCGCGCGGCGGCCGAGGTCATGGTGGCCTGGGCCGCTTCAATCAGATTTTCGACCTCCAGCGCTTCAATGCGGGCGGTGTTGAAGATCTTGGACTTGTCCTTGAGCGCAATGTTTTGCACCCGCTCGCGGATGGCGTTGATCTTGGCCACGCCCTCATCCATGCTGGCCTGGGTGCGAAACACCCCGGCGTGCTGCTGCATCGCATTGCGGATGTCGCCGGCCACCGTCTGCGCGTATTCGCCGTCGGTGGCGTTGTCCAGCCGGGCCAAGCGCGCAAGCGTTGGGTCGGCGGCATTGGCCGGCAGGGGCTTGTGGTTCTTGTTTTTGTCGTTGTACTGAACGATGTGATTGCCGGCGGCGCGGCCAAAGACCAGCAGGTCCAGCAGTGAGTTGGTGCCCAGGCGGTTAGCGCCATGCACCGACACACAGGAGCATTCACCCACTGCGTACAAGCCATTGACGACTTTTTGGCCGCCGTTGGCATCGGGCACCACCACCTGGCCGTTGATGTTGGTCGGGATGCCGCCCATCTGGTAATGGATGGTGGGCACCACCGGAATCGGCTCGCGGGTGATGTCGACGTTGGCAAAGTTCACGCCGATCTCGTAGACCGAGGGCAGGCGTTTGTGGATGGTCTCAGCGCCCAGGTGGTCGAGCTTGAGCAACACATAGTCCTTGTTGGGGCCGCAGCCTCGGCCTTCCTTGATCTCTTGGTCCATGCAACGGGACACAAAATCACGCGGCGCCAGATCTTTCAGGGTCGGTGCATAGCGCTCCATAAAGCGTTCGCCATTGCTGTTGAGCAAGATGGCGCCTTCGCCGCGGCAGCCTTCGGTCAGCAGCACGCCGGCGCCGGCCACGCCGGTGGGGTGGAACTGCCAGAACTCCATGTCTTCGAGCGGAATGCCGGCGCGCGCCGCCATACCCAAGCCGTCGCCTGTGTTGATGAAGGCATTGGTCGAGGCCGCGAAAATACGCCCTGCACCGCCGGTGGCCAGCAGCGTGGTCTTGGCCTCAAGGATGTAGACCTCGCCGGTTTCCATCTCCAAGGCGGTCACGCCGACCACGTCGCCATCGGCATCGCGGATCAGGTCCAGCGCCATCCACTCGACGAAGAAGTTGGTCTTCTCACGCACGTTTTGCTGGTACAGGGTGTGCAGCATCGCGTGGCCGGTGCGGTCAGCGGCGGCGCAGGCGCGTTGCACCGGCTTTTCGCCGTAGTTGGCCGTGTGGCCGCCGAAGGGGCGCTGGTAGATGGTGCCGTCCGGGTTGCGGTCAAAGGGCATGCCCATGTGCTCAAGGTCGTAGACCACCTTGGGCGCTTCACGGCACATGAATTCAATCGCATCCTGATCACCGAGCCAGTCCGATCCTTTGACGGTGTCGTAGAAGTGATAGTGCCAGTTGTCCTCGCTCATATTGCCCAGAGAGGCGCCGATGCCGCCTTGAGCGGCCACGGTGTGGGAGCGGGTGGGGAAGACTTTGGAGAGCACGGCCACATTGAGGCCGGCGCGCGCCAGTTGTAGGGAGGCACGCATGCCCGAGCCGCCGGCGCCGACGATGATGACGTCGAATTTGCGCTTGGGAAGTTTGGAGGTGGCGGTCATAGGGGTCAGAATCTCCAGAGCACTTGGATGGCCCAGCCCGCACAGCCGACGAGCCAGACGATGGTGAACACTTGCAGGGTCAGGCGGATGCCCACGGGTTTGATGTAGTCCATCAACACGTCGCGCATGCCCACCCAGACGTGGTAGAGCAGGGCCATGACGACCACAAAGGTCAGCGTTTTCATGGCCTGCGGCGCAAAGATGCCCGACCATTTGTCATAAGTGATAGGACCTGCCGAGATCAGAAGCTGGCCCAACACGACCAGCGTGAACAGGGCCATCACCACTGCTGTCACGCGCTGGGCCAGCCAGTCGCGCAGACCATAGTGCGCACCCACGACGATGCGCTTGGAGCCGTAATTCACTGCCATTTTTTTCTTGCTCCTTGAAAATGAATCAATACAGGCCGAACAGCTTGGCGCCGAACACTGCTGTCAGCAGCAGGCTCAGAACCAGCACCACGCGCGCCGAGGCTGCGCTTGAACGCTTGTCGACCGAGTCATGGTGGATGTCCATGCGCAGGTGCCGGATGCCGGCACAGAAGTGGTGCAGATAGGCCCAAATCAGAGCCAGCGCCACCAATTTCCAGATGAATCCTGGCAGGCCCAGCATGCCGGCCGAGAAGGCGCCGGTGAAGCGGGCGTAGGAGATTTCCGAGGAAATCGAGGTGTCGAACATCCAGATGATGAAGGGCATCAGGACGAACATCAAAACGCCACTGAAGCGGTGCAAGATGGACACCCAGCCGGCCGCTGGTAGGCGGTAGCTGGGCAAATCGCTCAGCGCGTTGATGTTGCGGAACTCGGGCCGCTTTCGGGCGGTGCTTGTCGCTGTTTCTGACATGCGTTGCTTTCTTTGAAGTCTGTAACTGCCTGGTAACGTGAGTCGAAGCGGGAGAAATTCTATTTCAATGGCGACCTCACGGTTGCCCTCAGGCCGGTGCACTTGTCCCTTGCGGGTCTGATCTTGCTCCCTGCGCGCTCATATCTAGCCCAAAGGCCAGAGTAAGACGCTTTTAGCTGACACCATGGTTACAGACGGTCCAGATCGGCCAGCAGGGCCTGGGCCTGAACGCCGATCTCGGTCAACTCCTGCGAATCGATGCGCTGCAGGTTTTTGACCATCAGGGCGGTGCGGGGGTTGCCGGCCAACTCGGCCTCATGGGTCTTGAGAAAGTGCCAGTACAAGGTGGTCAGCGGGCAGGCCGTGTCCCCGGTGCGGCGCTCGGGCTGATAGCTGCAGCCCTGGCAGTAGTTGCTCATTTTTTTGACATAGGCGCCGCTGGCCACGTAGGGCTTGGAGGTAAAGCGGGCACCGGTGGCAAACAGGGCCATGCCGGCGGTATTGGGCAGCTCCACCCACTCGACCGCGTCCACATAGACCGCCAGATACCAGTCGCACAGCTGCTGCGGCTCAATTTGGGCCAGCACGCCAAACATGCCGGTGACCATCAGGCGCTGGATATGGTGGGCATAGCCATGTTCCAGCGTCTGGCCTATGCACTGGCGCATGCAGTTCATGCGGGTCTGGCCGCTCCAGTACCACTGTGGCAAGTTGCGCTGATGGGCCAGGTGGTTGGCCTGCTTGAGGCCGGGCATGTCCAGAAAGTAGACCCCGCGCATGAATTCGCGCCAGCCCAGCACCTGCCGAATGAAGCCCTCCACGCTGGCCAGCTCGAGCCCGCGTTCGCGCCAGGCCCGCTCGGCCGCCTGCACCACCTCCAGTGGGTTGAGCAGCTTGAGGTTCAGTGAGCTCGAAAGCAGGGCATGCCAGCCAAAAGGCATGTCCTGCCACATCGCGTCCTGGTGGCGGCCAAAGAGGGGCAGGCGGTGCGCGATGAAGTCGTCCAGCGCCTGCAGCGCCTGGGCGCGGGTCACCGGCCAGCGAAAGTCGCTCAGATCGCCAGGGTGATCGGCAAACCGATCCTGCACCAGGGTCCGCACCTGCCGGGTGATGGCATCGGGCTCGAAGGCCGGCGGCGTGGGCAGATCCTGCGGGCCTTTCTTGCCAAAAGCGCTGCGGTTATCGGCATCAAAATTCCACTGCCCGCCCACCGGCTCGCTGCCGTCCATCAAGATGCCATAGTCCTTGCGCATCTGGCGGTAGAAAAACTCCATGCGCAGCTGTTTGGAGCGGCCCGCCCAGTGTTCGAATTTGCGCAGGCTGCACATGAAATGCGTATCGGCGCGCCAATCCAGAGGCAGATCGGCCGGCAGCGCAGCCTCGATCAGCGCGCGCACCCGCAGGTCGCCCGGCTCGACCCCGATCACCGCTTGCGGCTTGAGTTCACGGACCGCCGCCTGCAGCCCGGTGGCCAGGCTGGCATCGTCATGCGCGCCCAGGGCGCGGTAATGCACTGTCCAGCCGCGCTCGCGCAGCCCTGCCGCAAAATGACGCATCGCCGACAAGAACAGCACGGTGCGCTGCTTGTGCGATCGCACATGGGTCGACTCCTCCTGCGCCTCAATCATCAGCACCTGGTCGTGCGCCGGGTCGACATCGCTCAAGGCTGACGACTGCTCGTCGAGTTGGTCGCCCAGCAGCAAAATCAGGTGGCGCACCGTCATGGCTGCGCGCCAGCTGTGGACTTGTCTTTGGGGCCGGCGCGGCGGCAGGCTTCGCTGCAGTAGCGCACCTCGTCCCAGTTCTTGGCCCAGCGCTTGCGCCAGCTCATGCTCAGGCCGCAGCTGAGGCAGGGCTTGCTGGGCAGGAAGGATTTATTGCCCTTGAAATCCTGCCCTGCGCCTCGCCCGTTTTTTCCGCTAGGTTTCACGCTGGGGGAGCTCAGCTCAGGCT
>JBAXEN010000313.1:0-4876 GCA_037140415.1 Betaproteobacteria bacterium
TGCAGGGCATCTTGTTGTTGAACTTCCAGCCGGGGATCAGGTACTGCATGGCCACGGCATCGTCGCGCGCCCCCAGGCCATGCTGCTGGTAAAGCGCGTGGGCCTTCATCACGGCGTCCATATTCAGCTCCACGCCCAGGCCGGGCTTTTGGGGCACCTCGATACAGCCGCCTTTGATCTGCAGCGGCTCCTGGGTGAGGAACTGCCCGTCCTGCCAGATCCAGTGCGTGTCGATCGCCGTGACCCGGCCCGGTGCGGCTGCCGCGCAGTGGGTAAACATGGCCAGCGACACGTCAAAGTGGTTGTTCGAATGCGAGCCCCAGGTCAGGCCATGCATCTGGCACAGCTGGGCCACCCGCACCGAGCCCTGCAGGGTCCAGAAGTGCGGATCGGCCAGCGGAATGTCCACCGACTGCAGGGCGATGCTGTGGGCCATTTCGCGCCAGTCGGTGGCCACCATATTGGTGGCCGTCGGCAGGCCGGTGGACCGGCGAAATTCGGCCATCACTTCCCGGCCGGAGTACACGCCTTCGGCGCCGCACGGGTCCTCCGCATAGGCCAAGGTGCCGTGCAGATCGCGCAGCAGGCGCACCGCGTCTTTGAGCAGCCAGCCGCCGTTGGGGTCCAGGGTAATGCGCGCTTGCGGGAAGCGCTCATGCAGCGCGCCGATGGCCTCCACCTCTTCTTCGCCGCGCAGCACCCCACCCTTGAGTTTGAAGTCCTCAAAGCCGTAGCGCGCCTGCGCCGCCTCGGCCAGTCGCACCACCGCCTCGGCTGTGAGCGCCTCTTCGTGGCGCAGGCGCAGCCAGTCGTCGGCCGCGTCGGGCTCGCTGCGGTAGGCCAGATCAGTCTTGCGGCGGTCGGCCACATAAAACAGGTAGCCCAGCATCCGCACCTGCGTGCGCTGCTGGCCCTCGCCGAGCAGGGCGCAGACCGGCACGCCCAGGTGCTGGCCCAACAGGTCCAGCAGCGCGCTTTCCACGGCGGTCACCGCATGGATGGCGATGCGCAGGTCGAAGGTCTGCTGGCCGCGGCCGCCGCTGTCGCGGTCGGCAAAGCGCTGGCGCATGGCGTTGAGCAGCGCGTTGTAACGGCCTAGGGGCTGGCCTTCGATCAGCGGGCGGGCGTCTTCCAGGGTCTGGCGGATCTTCTCGCCGCCGGGCACCTCGCCCACGCCGGTGTGGCCGGCCGAGTCGGTCATGACCACCAGATTGCGGGTGAAATAGGGGCCGTGGGCGCCGCTCAGGTTGAGCAGCATGCCGTCATGGCCGGCCACCGGGATGACCTGCATCTGGCGGACCACCGGGGTATGGACTGCGGTGTTCATGGCTTGAATAGATAAGACATCGTACAACTATATCCTCAGGTCTGCATTCTGCTCACCCCGCGCCCGGCCTTCAGTTCTGAGCTGCCTCGCCGCGCCGCAGGCGGTCGCGGCTGTTGGACAGGTGGGTGCGCATGGCGGCCCGGGCGGCCTCCACATCCTGCTCAGCGATAGCGTTGTAAATGCTCTCGTGCTCCAGATTCACCCGCCGCAGATAGGCCTGACGCTCGGCCGACATTGGCGCTGGGTTGTTCAACCGGGCACGCGGGATCACGCCCAGGCCCAGGGACTTCATCAGGTCCACAAAATGGGTGTTTTGAGTGGCGCGGGCGACCTCGCCGTGAAAACGATAGTCGGCACTTACTGCGTCTCGACCTGCCTCCACCGCTTGGGAAAACTCATCCAGGGCTTGCCGCATCTCAGCCAGATGATCGGGCTGGCGGCGGGCTGCGGCCAAGGCGGCGGCCTCGGTTTCGACGCTGATGCGGAACTCCAGCAGCGCGATCACCTCGCGCAGGGTGCCCAGTTGGTCGGGGCTGACCCGAAAGGGGGGGCTGTCACCCGGCGTGCGTACAAAGGTGCCCACGCCGTGGCGGGTCTCGACCAGGCCGCCGGCCTGCAGGCGCGACAAGGCCTCGCGCACCACTGTGCGGCTGACGCCAAAGCGCTCCATGATGGCGGCTTCGGTGGGCAGCTTCTGGCCCGCTGGCCACTGGCCATGCCCGATTTCGGTGCCGAGCGCATCCACCAGATCCAGGGCCAGGTTGCGGGGCTTGCGACGAAGAGGAAGGGTGGAGTTCACTGGGGAAAACCCGCGCTGTGGGCGCTCATGTTTGCACAATAATTGTCGTAAGTTGTCTGACAACGGATAAGATAACCAAATTCCCCTCGCTCCACAAGCCCTGATTGCCCCTATCTTTGCGATGAGCTCTTTCCAAATCATTGCCGCCGGCCCCGACCGTGTGGGCGAGTCCCCGGTGTGGGATGCGCGCCTGCAGGCCTTGTGGTGGGTGGACATTGAGTCACACCTGGTGCGCCGCTGGACCCAGGCCACCGGCGCCCTGCAGGCCTGGCGACTGCCCGAGCGCATCGGCTGTATCGCGCTGGCTGACGATGGCCGGGTGATCGCCGCCATGGAAACTCGGATCAGCGCTGCCCGCCTGGGCGAGGATGGCAGCGTCGCTTTGGAAGACTTGGCGCTGGCGACCTTCCCCGCCGACGGCATCCGCTTCAACGATGGGCGCTGTGATGCCAGCGGCCGTCTGTGGGTGGGCACCATGCTGATGGAGCAGTCGCAGAACCGGGCCCTGGGCGGCCTGTACTGCCTGGACGAGCGCGGCCTGAGCGGCCCGCATGTCGAGGGCTTGTACACCTCCAACGGTTCGGGCTTCAGTCCCGATAGCCAAACCTTCTACCTGTCGGACTCGCACCCGCTGTCGCAGCAGGTCTGGGCCTTTGACTTTGACATCGAGCGTGGCCAGCTCTCGGGGCGCCGGTCATTTTTGGACATGCGCCAGATGCCCGGTCGCCCCGACGGCGCGGCCGTCGACAGCCAGGGCAATTACTGGATCTGTGCCAACGATGCCAGTCAGGTCGACTGCATCTCGCCCCAGGGGCAGCTGCTGCGCACCGCGCCTGTGCCCTTTCCCAAGCCGGCCATGTGCTGCTTCGGTGGGCCGGACCTGGGCACCCTGTTTGTGACCTCCATCGTGCCGGGCGACCCCAAGCTCGACCCGCAGGGCCTGAGCGGCTCTGTGGTGGCCCTGCGGCCCGGCGCGACCGGCTTGCCCGAGCCGCGTTTCTCAAGGTTCCCTGGTATGGCCCGCAGCAGCTAGCTGGGGCCCAGTCCATAAAACGCGTTTTTCAACCCCCACAAGGAGACACCATGAAACTGAAGACCTCCCTGATGGCTGCTGCCGCAGCCTTGGTCGGCCTGTCCGTGCAAGCCAATGAATTCCGCTCGGCCGACATCCACAACGCCGACGACTACCCCACTGTGGTGGCGGTCAAGCACATGAGCACCGTGCTTGAAAAGGCCAGCGGTGGCAAGCACAAGGTCAAGGTCTTCAACAAGGGCGCGCTCGGCAGCGAGAAGGAGACGATTGACCAGGTCAAAATTGGCGCGCTCGATATGGTGCGGGTCAATGTGGCGCCGATGAACGGCGTCTGCCCCATGACCATGGTGCCCACCATGCCGTTTTTGTTCCGTTCTGTAGATCACATGCGCAAGGCGCTCGATGGCCCGATCGGCGACGAGATCCTCAAGTCCTGTGAGTCGGTCGGCTATGTGGGCCTGGCCTTTTACGATTCGGGCGCTCGCTCCATTTATGCCAAAAAGCCCGTCAAGACCGTGGCCGACACCAAGGGCATGAAGATTCGCGTTCAGCAATCGGACCTGTGGGTGGCCCTGATGGGCGCGATGGGTGCGAACGCCACGCCCATGCCTTATGGCGAGGTCTACACCGGCCTGAAGACCGGCCTGATTGACGCCGCCGAAAACAACTTCCCGTCCTACGACACCGCCAAGCACTTTGAGGCTGCCACCGTCTATTCCAAGACTGAGCATTCCATGGCTCCCGAGATTTTGGTGTTCTCCAAAGTCGTCTGGGACAAATTGCCCAAGGCCGAGCAGGACATGATCCGCGCCGCCGCTAAGGATTCGGTCAAGGTGCAGCGCGCCGCCTGGGACGATCAGGAGGGCAAGTCGCTGGCCCGCATGAAGGCCGCCGGCGTGCAGATCGTCGAGGTCGACAAAAAATCCTTCCAGTCCGTCATGGCGCCGGTCTACGACAAGTTCATGACCACGCCCGACATGAAGCGTCTGGTCAAGGCGATCCAGGACATCAAGTAAGCCCGCCTTTGCCTCAGTCCGGCGTGACACGATCGCGCCGGACTCTCCATGGGGTTCTTCATGCTGACCAAGTTCTGCGCCACCGTTGCCAAGCTGTGCCTGATGCTGGCAGTTGCACTGCTGATCATCTTGATCCTGTGTGTGCAGTGGCAGGTGTTTGGCCGCTATGTGCTCAATGACACACCCACCTGGGCCGAGAACCTGGCGCTGCTGCTGGTGCTCTTCGTGACCGCATTTGGCGTGGCCGTCGGCGTGCGCGATGCCGGCCACATCGGGCTGGAGTCACTGGTGGTGCTGCTGCCCGAAAAATGGCAGCGGCGCATTGAGTTTCTGATCCACGGTCTGGTCGGCCTGTTCGGCGCACTCATGGTCAAAGGCGGCTGGCTCTGGGCCAACGCCAAATGGGGTGAGAAAAAGCCCATGCTGCCGGTGCCCGACGGCATTGACTATGTGCCCATCATCATTGCCGGCGCGCTGATCGTGCTGTTCTCCATCGAGCATCTCGTGGCTTTGGCGCGTGGCCAGGAAGTGGTGCCGGCATGGAACTGACGGTTCTTGCGCTGAGTTTTACGCTGTTGTTGGTGCTGGGCGTGCCGGTGGCCTTCGCCATTGGCCTGTCTTCGGTGGCCACCATTTTGGCGGCCGGCTTGCCGGTGGCGGTGGTGTTCCAGAAGATGGTCGGCGGCATGCAGGTGTTTTCC
>JBAXEN010000314.1:0-4864 GCA_037140415.1 Betaproteobacteria bacterium
CAAAGTCGACGGCTTCATTGACCAGGTCGACAGCCTGCTGGGCATCTTCAACCCGCAGATCAGCACCGTGCTGACGGTGCCGATCGACTATGTCTACGACTCCCGCGACTCGGCCCGCAACAAAACGGTCTACCAGACCATACACATGGACGATGTGGCGGTTGGGCTGGACACCCTGATCACCAAGACCATGGGCCCGGGCATCGAGATGCTCGATACGGTGATGAAGCCGCTGTACTGGGTCGACGACCTGATGAACACCAAGCTGCCGCAACTGGGCCGCATGGACCTGCTCATGGACCCGGCCAAATACGACTGGCCCCAGGTGGCTGAAGACGTGGTGATGACGGTGGCCAACACCCCGGTCACCCTGGTCAACGGCCTGCTGGACAAGCTTGAAGGCGCCATGGACCGCAACCAGGACGGCTCGATCACCGTGTTCGAAGGCATGCGCGGGATGGTCGACCTCTACCAGGAGATGGCGCTGGCGATCAAGTCCTTCTGGGACAAGCTCAACCGAGCCGACGGCAAGATCGTCATGGACGCGATCACCGCGGCCTTCACCGCAGCGGGCATACCCATAGGCACCTTGACCAGCATCCTGGACACCGTCGCCCAGTCGGTGACCTCTCCGGGCCAGGGGCAGCGCAGCCCGATCGATCAGGTGCAATTTGCCCTGGACATCACCGAGCGGATACTCAATGGCATCGACCAGTTACAAAGCCTGAGCGGCCAGTACCAGGCGGCGCTCTACCAGATGAGTGTTCTGGACTCTGCCGGCCAGGGCAGCGCGCTGAGTCTGCCTTTGGGCAACTACGCCTTCGACATCACCAACGGCAAGTTCACCCAGACCCGCGGCGCCTTTGAAGCCAGAGGCACGGGCTATGTCGCGCCACCTGGCTCGGACCCTTTCCTCGACCTGACCCCCAAGCAGGCCATCCAGAAAATCTACAAGGAAGTCACAGCAGGCACCATCAGCAACACCACCGTCAGCGTAGGCCTGTTCCAAAAAGCCGGCCTGGATTTCAGCACTGTCGAGGCCTATAAAGGGCTGGGCTTCAAGGGCGTGGACGAGAGCAACTTCGCCGGCGTGATCGATTTGCTCAAAACCCGTCGCAGCAGCATCTTCGACTCTGGCAAGAACTGGGGCGACGACAGCGTGGTCGACAAGAACGGCGACGGGGTCATCGACGCGAGCATGGGCAGCTTTGCTGCTGAATTCGAGGAACTGATCCACTACGGCCGGCTGCTCAACCTGGTCAGGGGGCTGCCCGACTTCCCCGGCTGGAATCTGGGCACCTGGGGCGAAAGCCTGTACGAGCTGACTGCTGAGCCAGCGCGGACCAAGAAAGAGGTCTGGAATCGGGACTATGAGACAGGTTACAGATGGCTCAACAAGGAAGCCACCGACTATGAGTATGGCGGCACCAGCGCCTCTGCCCTGCTCAAGCGCATGATCAGCGGCATGAAAGAGTCCAATCTGGACTCGGCCAAAGATCTGTCGGATCTTTGGGACATCCTGGTCAAATGGGAAGACCTGATGTCCAACAAGACGGTGTACCCCAGCATCCGCCATCATGAAGGAGGCAATGACGACCCCGAAGAGGATCAGCTGGTCCAGTACTACCCCACTTTCGACGAGCTTGCCTTTCTGGGAATGCCGATCAACTCTCGCAGCGACGATCTGCGCAAAGCCATCGGCCATTACATCCTGGACAAACCCTGGGATGGCGACTGGGATAAACCGCGTGTCTTCGAAGGAATCTATGACGAAGTCAGGAACGGGATCCTCGCCCTGAACAAGGCCTACGACGCCGCAACCGGCGCCACCAATGCGGCGCAAAAAGAGGTGCTCAAAAAGGTCATGGACCTGGCCGACAACACAGGCACGCCACTGACCCAAAACGACCTGCTGACCCTGGACATCAGCAACGTGGGCAGTGACTGGCTAGCCCTGTTCAACGGCGTGATCAAGACGACTTACAGCGGCTCCGAAATCGGTACCGTGATGAAAGTCAGAGAGGTGGCCAACGCCATCGCGCAATTTGCAAAGGTCGTCAATGACCAGAACATCGACGACCAGGAGTTCTACCGCGCAATGGAAAAAATCCTGGGCACGACCCAGGTGAAAAACCTCGAGCATGTGCTGCGGGCCAATACTGGCAGCGCAGACGTCACCTACAGTAGCTTCAAGCTGCCGCCCCTGGTGGAAGACATTTTCAAGGCCCGCACCCGGGACGAGGTCGACACGCTCGATGAGGTCCAGAAAATATTTGACATCACCGACAAGATCACGCGCCTGACCATGGCTGACAAACGGCTGTTTGACAACTCCAAGAACTACAACAACGTGGCCGACCGAGATGACGACTACGACAAGAAATACTACGACTACAACGGCAAGCTGAGCTCCGAAGACATGGCCCTCATAGGCTTCAATGACTTCACCGCCACCGAGCTCAACGACGGCTACGGCGGTGGCCTGGTCCCGGCACTCAAGGAGTACAACTACACCGGCCAGTACTACAAATTCGACTCCAGCGGCTGGACCAAGTGGGGCTGGATCTCCAAGACCATTCCGCAGCTTGCCAGCCCCATGACCCTGGAGGTGTTCTCAGGCCTGGCCAACCAAACCACCCAGCTCGGGTTTTTCGGCGAGCTGCTCAATGAAATACCCGCTCTCAAGAAGTTCTATCTGTCCCTTCTGGACAACGGCTTTGCCTTTCCCTTCCTCAATGACTCCTCGCTGATTCAAAAGCTTTGGCTGGGAGAACCGGTCGACCTGTTCACCTTCGATCCGCCCTTTCGCCAGTGGCTGACCCAAGCCTCGGGGGGTGTCAAGGCCAACACAGGCGTGGATCTGAAGGCGGCCATGGATGCCCTGGCCAACCCGATCGAGCTGTTCAACGTGGACCTGCTGGGCCTGGGCCTGCAGGCCGCCGGTGTGCCCACCAGCGTGCTGGACGCCATCTTGCCGGTGCAGATTCCGCTCAAGGGAGTTTTTGAAGCGAGCATCGTGCCTCGCCTGTCCTTTGGTGCTGACACCGGCGGCTTGAACAAATGGTGGAACACTGACTACTCATCCGATGGCAGCACCCTGAGTGACATCGGGCACGGTATCGTCGACCTGCTCAACGGCTTTTACATCCGGGACAGCTATATGCAGGGTGGGAGCTTGGTCGACCTGCCCGAACTCCAGATGAATATGAGCCTGCTGGGCCAGCTCGGCATTCAGGTTGGCAAGCCCGACTACATCGTTGATGCTCAGGCCAATGTCACAGCCGGCTTTGACCTGAATGTGGCCATGGACCTCAAAAATGCGGATGTGTACGGCAAGGTCAGACTGTCTGACATGGTCGGACAGCTTTTCAGCGACCCCTTGCAAGTGCTGGACATCAAGGCAGCGCTGGACTTTTTCCTCAAAGCCCAAGCCGGCGTCTCTATCGACTTTAGCCCCGACAAGGGCAAGCTCTCACCCACCATGGAATTGCTGGCCGACGCAGCCAGTGCCTTCAGCAAATTCTTTTACGACACCGACCAATTCAAGTGGGGGCCTTTTGATACCGGCAAGACCTGGCCCATCATCGACGAGAACCCGGATACATCTGCGCCGTCCCTGTCAGAACTTCTTGGGCGGGTGATCGGCTAAGGTGTGGGCGCTGCGCCCTAGCAGCGATAGGGCTGGACTTGTAGGAGCTGCGCCCTCGCAGCGATGGGGCTCGATCAGACACTGAACCTGTTTAAAGGCCGCATCGCGCCGGGGTGGCGCTCCCACATCGGAATCAAACGCTATCGCCCCTGAGGGAGTGTCACCTGCGCCCTCACAACGGTGGGGCTGGACTTGTAGGAGCTGCGCCCTCGCAGCGACGGGGCTCGATTAGGCTGAAGCTGTTTAAAGGCCGCATCGCGCCGGGGCGGCGCTCCTACATCGGAATCAAACGCTACCGCCCCTGAGGGAGTGGCACCTGCGCCCTCACAACGGTGGGGCTGGACTTGTGGGCGCTGCGCCCATCGCAGCGATGGAGCCCGATCAGCGGACTCAGGCCGACTTCTGAACCACGCCCTTGAGCGCGTCCGTGACTTCCTTGTAGAGGGTGCTGACCACCTGGATCATCATCGACCACTGCTGCACCTGCTGCTGCAAATCGAGCATGTCGACCGTCGAGGGAGAATCCTTGGACTGCACCGTCTGTATCGCAGTGCGCAGGGTGCTCTCGCGGGTGGTCAGGGCCTGCAGACCCACCTGGTTGATGAAATCACCGGAAATCGAGGTGGAGGTAACGGTCATGCAAAGCTCCTCAGGACTGGGCCGGCCGGTTGGCCATGGGATGGTCGGGAATGTTCTTAAATGTTACAGGCAATCGGGACAAAATGTCACGTCCGGCTTTTACCGAAGCCAGAGCTGCCTGCAACTGCTCATAAGTGCTGGCCTGGGCACCCTGGTGAATCTGCAGCGTGAGCTCCGACTGCAGCGCCTCCAGGCGCTGACTCATCTGCCGCATCAATTCGGGGCCATCCGGCCCGCGCAACTGCTGCACCAGATCAAGCTCATCGTGCTCAGGCTCGGCACTGACTGATGAGGACTGAAAAAGACTGCTCAAAGGGTTCATCAGCGCGGCTTTCTCAAGACATTACCCTGCCCGTCTTCGAACACCATCGTCGTGTCGTCAATCGCTTGCAAAACCAGGCCGGCTAAGCGCCCGCCCGGCAACCATTTTTGGCCATCGGCCAAGAGCAGGAAGGGTCTGGGCCCGCCGACCACCGCAGCGATGACCGGCAAAGGCGGAAACACTGGGGCCGGCGGCGCTGCAAGCACAGGCGCAGGAGCAGGCTCTGGGGGAGGGGGCGGCGGCGGGGGTGGCGG
>JBAXEN010000315.1:0-4862 GCA_037140415.1 Betaproteobacteria bacterium
TGTCGTAGGCGCGCGGGTCGCCGGCTTTTTCAATCGCGCCGGCCAGCACTTCCACCGCCTGTGCGCCAAGCGAGCCGATGAAGGACGGCTCGTTTTTGAACATCTTGCCGTATTGCTCGATCCAGCGGCGCGACATCGGACGCTGGCTTTCTGGCGAGAACAGAGAGATCGAGTAGACGCCTTCAAGGGCCGGGCCCGAGAGCTCGACCAGCTTGGGGTTCATGTTGCCGGCCGACGCGATGATGGTGCCGCGGTGGCCGCTTTGGCGCAGCTGGCGGTAGATGGTCGCGCCCTGCGAGGTGTTGATGGCCGACACATAGATGGCGTCCGGGGTTTGGCTGCGCAGCTTGGTCAGCGCGGTGCTGAAGTCGGTGTCGGTGCGGTTGTAGAACTCATTGCCCTTGATCTCGATGTTGCAGGCGCTGAGCAGCTTTTTGTAGTTGTCGACTTCCAGGCGGCCGTAGTCGTCATTGATGGTGATGAAGGCCACCGACTTGGGTTTGATGTTCTCGCAGATGAAGCGCGCATAGCGGTCCGACATCATGGTCGAGGTCGCGTTGAGCCTGAACAGCAGGTTGTGGCCCTCTTCAGTGACCTTTGGGTGCTGCGAGGAGGTGACCATGTGGATGATCTTGTCGCGGGTGACCTCTTTTTGGCCCAGGGCCACCGCGCTGAACCAGCCGCCGACGATCAGGTCTACTTTGTCCTGCTCGATGGCGCGTTTGGCCGCCGACACGCCTTCTTCGGGCGAGCCCTTGTCGTCATAAGTCACCAGTTGCAGTTGCCGGCCACCCAGCACCCCGCCATTGGCGTTGATGACGGCGACCATGGCCTGCATGCCTTCGAGGGCCAGCTGACCGTCAAAGGCGCCTGCGCCTGACAGCGGGTTGATGGCGGCGATGCGCACCGGCGGCTTGGCCTGGGCCCAGACGGCGGTGGTGCCCAGCGCCAGCGCGGCGCACAGCAGGTTTTTGATCCAGTGTCGTTTGCTGGTGATCATGGGGGAGGTCTCCTATCGGGTTGAGGTGGCGGGTGGAAAAATCTTCTGCTCTTATGGCAGTGCTTCGAAACGGTAGGCCGATGCTCTGCGGCTGATGCGTCCGCCATGGGGCGCGCCAAAGTGGGCCGGAAACAGCAGCGCCTGGCGCTCGGCGCAAAACTCGAGCAGTCGCTGGCGACTTTGGCGGGCCGTCTGCGGGTCTTCGCAGAAGCGGCTGTTCCATTCGGGCCGGTAGACCTGCATGGGTTGGTGCAAGGCGTCACCTGGGAATACCGCGCATTGGCGTCCGTCGTCGAGCACCACCATCATCTGCCCGGCGGTGTGCCCGGGCAGGCTTTGCAAGCTCAGGCCAGGCAGCAATGTGCTGATGTCATCGGCCAATTCGCTCAGGCCGGCGTCGACCACCGGCTGTACGCTGTCAGCGATCACCGGCAGGTTTTCAGGCAGCTTCGCGCTGCCTTGCCCCTGCGCGCTCCAGTGCGCCCATTCGGCGGCGCCCCAGATATAGCGCGCGTTTGGGAAGGTGGGCACCCATCGTTCGCCGTCAAGGCGGGTGTTCCAGCCCACATGGTCCACATGCAGGTGGGTGTTGATGACCAGGGTGACATCTTCTGGCGCGACCCCGGCTGCGCGCAGGCGTTCCAAGTAGGGGTGCTGCAGCTGATGAAAGCGCTCGAACAGCGGCAGGGCCCGGCTCTTGAGGTTGCCGCAGCCGGTATCGATCAAGATGGTGTGGCGATCGCTTTGCAGCAGCCAGGAGTGCATGCTCGACATCAGCCGCTCGCTGCCGGCGTGCCAGAAGCCCTCGGTCTTGAGCTGCGGATGCGATTGCAGCACCTGGGCGTCGAAATCGGGGAACAAAAACTCCGGCTTGAAGCCCGGCGTGAGCATTTCCTCGATGCGGGTGATGGTGTAGGGCCCGATGCGCGCCACGCTGGTGTTGGCTGCAGTCATGGCGCGGCGCTCGCTTCGAGTTCATGGGCCAGCGCGCAGCGGCGCAGGGTGCGACGCTCGCTGGGGTCAAAGTCGGGCCGGGCATGCTGCAGCAGCAGGTTGTCCCAGATCACCAGATCGCCTTCGCGCCAGTGGTGCTCATACACATAGGCCGGATCGCTCAGCGCTTGGTTGACCTCGTCAATCAGGGCGCGGCTGCGATCTTGCTTAAGCCCCACGATCTCGGTGGCGGTGGCCTGGCTGATCATCACGATGCGCTGATCCGACCAGGGGTGCGGTGCAATGGCAGGATGCACATGACTGACAGTGATCTTTTCCACTTTGGCATCGACCCCTTGGCCGTAGTCCACATCGCCATAGTGAAACTGGTGCCGCACCTGGCTGCGCCCCAGCAACTCCACCGTCGCCGGCGCCAGCCTGTCGAGCACCCTGCCGGTGTGGGTGAACAGGGTGTGTCCGCCGCGCTGCGCCACCTCCACCCCGTAGAGCATGATGGCCTTCATCGGGTAGGGGTAGTAGCACTGGTCCGAATGGAACAGCAGCTCGCCCTTGCCGAAGGTGCCGTCGCTGCGGGTATTGGATACATAAGTGATATCGCTGCTGGTCTTTTGCACCGGACCCTGGCGCGAAAAGCGGCCAAAGTAAGCAGCCAAGCGCGCTTGCTGAGCATCGGTGAGTTGCTGGCGGCGAAACAGCAAGAGCCCGTGGGTGTGCAGCAGACGCCTGAGTTCAGCGATCAACTCGTCGGGCAGCGCCTGGGAGACATCGAGTCCTTCGATGGCCAGGCCCAACTCGGGCGTCAGTGCGGTGTGTTCGAGCATCCCTCTGTATTTATAAATGTCTGGCGTCTGCCTCCGACGCTGGGCGCATTCTAGGAAGGCACCTTCGAGACCCTCATGGGGTAAACACTAGAGATCGTCAACTAAGCGTCGATGAGAATTCCGGCAGTCCAAAGGAGGAGCGATCTTGGGATCGACCATCACCGAAAAAATTCTCGCGCGTGCCAGCGGTCAGAGCCTGGTTCGCCCGGGAGACAACCTGCGGGTGCGCCCCGACTTCGTCGTCTCCTACGACTTTCCCGGCTATACCGACGTGATCTTCAAGCAGATGAAGGAAGAGTTCGGCATGAGCGGGGTGCGCGATCCCAGCCGTTACGCCCTGTTCATCGACCACATGGTGCCGGCCATCACGCCGCAGGAGGAAGACCTGCACCAAAACACCCGCGACTGGGGCCGGCTCAACCAGGTGCCGGTCTATGAGCGCAAGGGCATAGGCCATCAGGTGGCCAGCGAGCTGGGCTATGCCACGCCCGGCGCTTTTGTGGTCCATTTTGACGGGCATATCTCGCAACTGGGTACCTTTGGCACCCTGGCCATCGGCGTGCGCCGGCATTTGGTCGAAGCCTTTGTCAACGAGAACATCCGCCTGGCGGTGCCGGCCACCACCCGGGTCGACCTGGTCGGGCAGTTGCAGCCGGGCGTCATGGCCCGCGATGTGTTTCACCATATCGTGCGGGTGCTGGGCGCTGCCGGCTGCCGCGCGCAGGTGCTGGAGCTCGGCGGTCCGGTGATCGATCAGATGAGCATCGACGGCCGTCAGACCATCACTTGCTTGGCGATGTTCACCGGCGCGGTGACGGCCATCATCAATCCCGACGAGCTGACGCTGGGTTACAGCAGCTCGCGTTCGCGCATTGCGCTCGATCCGGTGTGGTCGGATGCCGATGCGGTGTACGCTCAAAGGCATGTGATCGACGTCTCGGCGCTTGAGCCGGTGGTGGTGGTGCCGCCCAGCCCGGCCCATACCCGCGACCTCAAGGACTACATCGGCACCGAGGTGCAGGTGGGCTACTTGGGCTCCTGCGCCTCGGGCCGCATCGAAGATCTGCGCGCTGCAGCGCAGGTGCTGCGCGGGCGCTCGGTGCGCGAGGGCTTTCAGTTGCATGTGGTGCCCACCAGCCAGGAGATCATGCGGCAGGCCGCGGCCGAGGGCTTGATCACCGATTTGGTGGCCGCCGGCGCTTTTGTGTCGTCGCCGTCGTGCGACTACTGCTTTGGCCGCATCGGCGTCATGTCGGCCGGGCAAAAAGCGGTCTCGACCGGCACCCTCAATGTGTCGGGCCGCATGGGCAGCACCGACTCACAAATTTATATCGTCAACGCTGCAGCGGTGGCCGCTGCAGCCATCGAGGGGGCGATCGCCGATCCGCGCCCCTATTTGAGGTAAGCCCCATGCAGATGCCCCAGGTGCGTGGCCGTGCGGCCTATCTCTTCGAAGAGCCCGACTTTGATGTCGACCAGATCATCGGCGTCAAGAACATCAAGCTCAAGGACCCGGCCGAACTGGCTGCGGTGGCGATGAAGGAGCAAGACCCCGACTTCGCCCAGAAGGTGAAAGTGGGCGATGTGCTGGTGGGCGGTGTCAACTTCGGCTACGGACATCCGCACTATCCGCCGCTCATCGGCATGCGCCACCTGGGCATACGCGGCTTGATCGCCGAGAGCTTTTCGCCCGGCTACTGGCGCGGCGAAGTGGCCATGGGCTTTCCTCAGGTGGCCTGCCCCGGCATCTTGAAGGCGGTCAGCCGCTGGGACGAACTTGAGATCGACTGGCAGGCTGGCTGCGTGCGCAATCACAGCCGTGGCACCAGTCTGCCTTTTGAGCCGCTGTCGGAAAGCGACAGCCTCATGATTGCTGCCGGTGGCATCATCGGTTATCTAAAAGCCACACAAACTGAGGACAAGCATGGTTCCTGATCGAAGCCCCTTTGCCAAAGCCCTGCGCGCCGGTCAAACCGTCTGGACCGCCGGTGTGTATGACGCCCTGTCGGCCAAGATGGCCGAGAAGGCCGGTTTTGCCGCGGTCATGACCTCGGGCTATGCGGTGTCGGCCTCGCTGCTGGGCGAGC
>JBAXEN010000316.1:0-4847 GCA_037140415.1 Betaproteobacteria bacterium
AATTTTCTCGCGCGTGAGGGTCGAGGTGAACTGTCCGATGCGTTGTGTCAAGGTGCTCATGGTGCCTCCGTATTACTTGAGTGTGGGGTCGAGCAAGAGCTTGCCAAAGACCTTGCGCTGACGCATCAGGGTCTGCGCCGCCTCCAGCCCCTCCAGGGGGAAGACCTGCTGAATCACCGGCCGGATACGGCCCTGGCCGAGCAAGCGCATCACGTCGAGAAAATCTTGACGGGTGGCCGCAAAAGAGCCGATCAGGCTGTGCTCTTTGACAAACAGATGCCAGAGGTTGATGTCCACCTGAAAGCCGGAATGGCCGCCGCAGGTCACCAGTTTGCCGCCGCGCGCCAGCGCCTTCAGGCTCGACGCCCAGGTGGCTGCGCCGACATGCTCGAAAACAATGTCGACGCCCCGGCCCTCGGTAAAGCGGCGAACCTCCTCGGCCCAGTCTGGCTGGCTGTGGTTGACCACCAGATCGGCGCCCAACTCGCGGGCCTGCTGCATTTTTTCTTCCGAACCGACGGTGGCGATCACCCGAGCGCCAGCCAGCTTGGCGATCTGAGTGCCGATGACGCCGATGCCCGAGCCGGCGGCCACGATCAGCACATCCTGCCCCACCCGCAATTCAGCGCGACGGTGCAGCATGTGCCAGGCGGTCGGGCCAGTGACGGCTGCCGACGCAGCCTGGGCATGGCTCATACCGGTCGGCAGGGCCAACAACTGGCGCGCCGGAGCGGCCACATATTCGCCATAGCCGCCCGGCGTCTGGACGCCAAAAACCCGGCTGTGACGGCACTGGTTGGTTTCCCCGGCACGGCAGGGCACGCACTGGCCACAATGCAAGATGGGGTCTAGCACCACCGCCTGCCCGAGCGTCCAGCCGCTCACCCCTTCGCCCAGGGCAACAATATCTCCAGCCACCTCGGTTCCGGAGATGTGCGGCAGCTTGACCGGTTGCGGCGTCTGCCCATCGTGAGTGAGCAGGTCAACCTGGTTGATGCCGCAGGCCTTGACCGCCAGCAAGACCTCGCCCGGCCCCGGCGAGGGCACAGGCACATCGCTGTCCAGGCGCAACAAGGGGTGGCCGTCCTGGGCATGAAGCCGAACAGCGCGCATGGTGGTGTTCATGACTTCCTGCCCGCCTTGAGTTTTTCCAGATAGGCAGCCTTCTTGTCGGCGAACTCACGCGACTGGAAGGTCAGGCCGTTGGCCACCGCCTCGACACCGAGTTGCTCGCGCAGCGGGCTCGATTCGCCATTGCGCAAGATCAGCTTGAGCATGCGCATGGCGTCAGCACCCATGCCACTGAGGTGGATCGACAGGGCCTGCATGCGCTCGGCAAGCGCAGCCTGGTCATCGACCAATTCATTGACCAAGCCCCACTGCAGCGCGGTCGGCGCATCGATCTTCTGGCCCAGCAAAGCCATTTGCAGCGCCCGCGAGGGCCCGACCTGGCGCTGAACCAGCCAGCTCAGGCCGAAATCCTGGATCACATCGAGCATCATCGGCACCATCCAGAAGCGGGCGGTGCGCACACTGATGCGCAAGTCACAGGCCATGGCCAGGCCCAGCCCACCGCCGCCGCAGGCGTCGCCATTGAGCGCAGCAATAGTGACCAGGGGCAACTCAAACAGGGCTTCAATCACCCGGTGCTGCTCGTTGAGCAGGCGGGTGCCAGAGAAGATCGAGTCGTCCTCGACATGCTCCATGAAAAACGGCGTATCCAGATCCACCCCGGCCGAAAACAGTCGCCCGGAGCCTTGCAAATACAGCGCGCTCAGGCCGGGCCGGTTGCGTACCCGCTGCAAGGCGTCGATCAAATCGGCCAGCATGGTCGGGTCCAGCGCGTTCAGGCGCTCAGGCCTGTGCAGGGTCAAACGGGCAATTTGGGGTTCGAATTCGAGCCGAATGGTTTGGTAGTCAGACATGGTTCAAGCTACTTGGGGTTGAAGAATCGGCGGCAGGTGTATGGCTGCGCCGTCATGGGCATCATGGGCCGCCTCCATCAAGGCCTCGGTCAAGGTCGGGTGGGCATGCACCGTCTGCATCAGGGCCGGCAAGGTCAACTCCATCTGCACCGCCAGTGTCGCCTCGCCGAGCAGCTGTGTCACCTCGGGGCCCACCATGCCCACGCCGAGCACCTGTTCGGTCTGGGCATCGGCGATGACTTTGACAAAGCCCTGGGCCTGCCCCATGGCGAGGGCCTTGCCGCTGGCCGCAAAAGGGAAGCGTCCTACTTTGAGCTGCAGACCCTGGGCGCGCGCCTGCGTTTCGGTCAGCCCGACGGTGGCGATCTCGGGCGAGGTATAGACCGCCCGAGGGATGACCAGCGCCTGCTGGCTGCGTACCTGTCCGAGCATATGGGCCACCGCCACCTCAGCCTGGGCTCCAGCCCGGTGGGCCAGCATCGGGCCACCACACACATCACCCACCGCATAGATGTGCGGCACATTGGTGCGGCAGACATCGTCGATCTGCACCGCCTGGCCCTGCAGCTTCAGACCCAGGCGCTCCAGCCCCAGGCCCCGACTCAAAGGCCGGCGGCCGACAGCCACCAGCACCTGATCTGCCGTCAGCACCTGTGCCTTGCCCTCGATCTGGAGCTTGACTTGCAATTGCTGACCCTGGACCTGTATGCCGGTGGCCTTCGCATTGAGTTGAAACACCACACCCTGCCGACCCAGGGCGGCCTGCAAGACCGCCACAATGTCCGGGTCTTCCTGCGCAACCAAAGCAGATTGCGCCTCCACCACCGTCACAGGTACGCCGAAATCGCTGTAGATTTGGGCAAACTCCAAGCCGATCACTCCGCCACCGAGAATCAGCACCGATGCCGGCAGTTCGGTCGATTCAAGCGCCTGATCGCTGTTGATCACACCGGGCAGGTTGACCCCGGGCACCGCCAGCCCCGCGGGTTCTGAGCCGGTGGCAATCAACAGCCGCTTGAAACTCACCCGCTGATCGCTGCCACGGATGTGCGCCGTATGCGCGTCTACGAGCTCGGCCATGCCGCTGAGCAGCTCAATGCGGTTCTTGCGCACCAGAGAACGCACGCCTTGGACCAGTTGCGCTACGACCTGGTCTTTTTGCTGGCGCACCAGCGCATAGTTCAGACGCAGGCTATCCGCCTGAATACCAAAGGCACGCATGCCCTGAGCCCGGCGGAAGTCGTGGCCTTGCTGCAGCAGGCTCTTGGTCGGGATACAGCCGCGATTCAAGCAAGTGCCGCCGAGCTCGTTGGCCTCAATCAATACCACCTTCAGGCCCGAGCGGGCGGCCCGGATCGCAGCGGTGTAGCCACCGACGCCACCGCCAATGACCAGCAAATCGGTCGATACGGCACAAGCACTCATAGGGGGAAATCACAGTCGCCATCGATCACCAGCTGATCGAGCTGGTTCAGGCAGGCGAAACTCAGCTGCACCTGCCCTGGCTTGCGCGAGATCAGCTGGACCTGTGAACGTATGGTGTCGCCCGGGCGCGATGGCGCTCTGTAACGCAAACGAAAGCGGGTTTGCGGCGGCAGGCTCTGCAGACCGCTCCAGCGAAGCAGCGACTGAAATACTGGCTCCAGCGGAATACAGCCATGGGCGATGGTGGTGCCAAAGCTGCTGCCCGCTGCGGCCTGCGGGTCCACATGAACCGGATTGAAGTCGCCCGACAGGTGGGCGTATTCATCGATCAGGGCCTGCGTGATCTGGATCTGGCAAGACGGCAACACCGTATCGGTTGCATCATTCATGGCATCAGCCCCACAAAACTGATGGCGCAGACCAATGCGTCGCGCTGATTGATCGTTCGCATCTCATAGCGCAGGAAGCGCCTGTCTTTTTTCTCAAACTTTTCGACGATGGAAAACGTTGTGGTCAAACGATCGCCGACCCGGGCCGGTACGCCAAACACATCGTCATCACCCATACGAACCACGCCCGGCGGAAAAATCGAATGCTCCCAGCCCAGGCGCAGTCCATAGGTCAGCCCCATGCTGCTGGGGGCCCGGCCGGAATCTGCTGCGGCCTCATAACCGAGCAGGCGGCGAAAGCGCTCCACATCACCGGCCGTCACATCGCAGACGCCACTGCACAGCACCTGCCCCAGCTTCGCGGTTTCGTAGCAAAAATCAGGGTTCACACTGTCACCTCATGCGCGCCATCATCAAGGCAGGCTGCTCGAGCAACTCGCGCAAGCGGCTGCGAAAACGGCCGGCCAGCGCGCCGTCAATCAGCCGGTGGTCAAAGGTCAGGCTGATCATCATCATCGGCCGAGCCACCACCTGACCATCTCGCACCACCGCCTCGTCGCTGATCTGGCCTATGCCCAGCAAGGCCGACTGCGGCCAATTGAGGATGGGCGTTTCAAAGTCACCGCCATAGCTGCCGAAGTTGCTCAGGGTAAAACTGCCGCCGTTCATCTCGTCGGGCATGAGCTTTCCACTGCGCGCCCGCGCGATCAGTTGCTCGCGCTGCTGGGCCAGTTCGACCAAACTGAGCCGATCGATATGGCGCAGCACCGGCACCACCAAACCGCCATCGACCGACACCGCCAGCCCGATGTGGATATCGGCCAAGCTGACGATGTCGTCACCGTCGATATACGCATTGATTTCGGGCAGGTCGCGCAGCACACAGGCGCAGGCTTTGAGCAGCAGGTCGGTATAGGTGATGCGCACGCCCAGATCGGCCTCACGCTCGACCAGGCTGCGGCGCCAGGCCACCGCCTGGCCCATGTCGATGCGGCCAAAGCCGGTCATCTGGGCGCTGCTGTGAAGGCTGTGCATCATGCGCTGGCTGATGGTCCGGCGCATGGCGCTCATCGGCCGGCGTTGGGCCGATGGCGCAGCCACTGGACTC
>JBAXEN010000317.1:0-4840 GCA_037140415.1 Betaproteobacteria bacterium
TGGGACAATGCCAAGAAGTACATCGAAGACGGCCATCACGGCGGCAAAGGCTCTGAAGCCCACAAGGCGGCTGTGACCGGCGATACCGTGGGCGACCCCTACAAAGACACCGCCGGCCCGGCCGTCAACCCCTTGATCAAGATCATCAACATCGTGGCCCTGCTGATCGTGCCGCTGATGATGAAGTTCCACGGTGACAGCCTGGCTGCAAGCGCTCCCGCACCTGTAAGCCCTGCAGCGGTGGTGGCGCCGGCACCGGCCGCTCCTGCTGCCTCGGCACCGGCCGCTGATGCGGCTTCAGCACCGGCTGCACCGGCTGCACCGGCCTCGGCTGCCAAATAAGCTCGGCTTGAGCCGGCCGGCAGGCCGGCCCCCTTGAAAAGCCCGCCCAGCGCGGGCTTTTCTCATGGTGATCATTGCCAAAACCCAGGTAAACCCTGCTCGGGTGGCGCAGCCCTATTTGTATGATGGACCGTATTTTCCGTACTGCTTCGAAACCGAGCCCTGACCTACCCATGCCCGCGCCCCTGCCTTTGCGCGGCCCCCTCATTCTGAACGAGCCGCAGGCCTGCAAGCAACTGCAGCGCAAGGATGGATGCGCCCCCAAACTTGCCCTGGCGACGCTCGCACCCGGCCCAGCGGCCCTGCAGGCGATCGAGCCATGAAGCAAGCGACGCTGCGCTTTGCCGCCAACCTGAGCCTGATGTACAACGAAGTGCCCTTTCTGGAGCGCTTCGCTGCTGCCGCCGCGGACGGCTTTAAAGCGGTCGAGTACCTGTTTGCCTACGACTTCGAGCCCGACGACCTCGCAGGCCGCCTGCAGGGCCACGGTCTGACCCAGGCCCTGTTCAATCTGCCACCGGGCAACTGGGCGGCCGGCGAGCGCGGTCTGGCCTGCCTGCCCGGGCGGGAGCAGGACTTCGCGCAAAGCATAGACACCGCCCTGCCCTATGCACTGGCCACCGGGGTGCGCCGCCTGCACATCATGGCCGGTCTGGAGCCGGCCGGTAGCCAGCCCCAGGCCTTGCGACGCACCTATATCGACAATCTGCGCCTGGCCTGCGATCGCCTGGGCGAGCACGGCATCGCGGTGATGATCGAACCCATCAACCGGCGCGACATGCCAGGCTACTTTCTCAACCACCAGGCCCAGGCCCATGCCATCTGCGCCGAAGTGGACCGCTCCAACATCCAAGTGCAGATGGACTTTTATCACTGCCAGATCGTCGAGGGCGATCTGGCCAGCCGGCTGCAAAGCCACTTTGCCGGCATCGGGCATATTCAGATCGCCAGCGTGCCCGAGCGCCACGAACCCGATGACGGCGAGCTCAACTACCCCTACCTGTTTGGCCTGCTTGAGCGCTTAGGCTACGCTGGCTATATCGGCTGCGAATACCGGCCGCGCGCAGGCACTTCGGCCGGGCTGGGGTGGCTCAGGCCCTACCTGCATGCCCAAACAACCCATTTCTAAAACAGGCCAGACCACTGGCTGCACCAACCCCGACAATTTTCAAACCCAGGAGACGCTCATGAAGATTTCATCCCTGCTCAAGCCCATCGCCCTGACGGCCTTGCTCGCCGCAGCCGGCGCACAGGCGCAAACCGTGCTCAAAATAGGCTACGCCACCACCGCGGCCTCGCACTATGGCGTCGGCTCGACCGCCTTCTGCGATGACATCGACAAAGGCACACAAGGCCGCTACAAGTGCCAGCAGTTCCCCTCATCAGCCCTCGGTGGTGAGCGAGAGATGATCGAGGCCGTGCAGTTGGGCACGCTCGATCTGGTCAACACCTCCACCGGCCCGCTCGGTAACTTCGTCCCTGAGGTCAAGATCGTTGACATCCCCTTCCTGTTTCGCGACTACGACCATGCGCGCAAGGTGATGGACGGCGCCATTGGGCAAGACCTGCTCAAGGCCATGCAGGCCAAGGGACTCATCGGCCTGGCCTGGACCGAAAACGGCTTTCGCCACATGACCAACAGCAAGCGGGCCATCCGGGTAGCTGACGATGCCAAGGGCCTGAAGATGCGCACCATGGAAAACAAGGTGCACATGGATGGCTACAAAACCTTTGGCATACAGCCCACGCCCATGGCTTTCCCGGAGCTGTTCGGCGCCCTGCAGCAAGGCGTGGTGGACGGCCAGGAAAATCCTATTCCTGTGATTCTGGCCTCCAAGTTTTCCCAGGTCCAAAAACATCTGTCACTGACCGGCCACGTCTACTCGCCAGCGGCGCTGATCCTCTCGCCCGTGGTCTGGAACAAGCTGTCAGCGGCTGACAAAACCGTGTTCACCGAAGCGGCGAAAAAGGCTGCGGCGGCCCAGCGTAAGAAGGTCAATGACGACGAAAACAACGGCATTGCCCAGCTGGAGAAGGAAGGCATGCAGGTGGTCCGTCAGGTCGATGGCGCCAGCTTCAGAAAGGCCGTCACACCCGCCTATGAGCAATATGCCAAGGAGTTCAGCGCGGCCAAGATACAGGCCATCCAGAACATCAAGTGAGGCAGCGCGCCTGGCCTGAAAGCTGCACATCGGAGCTGAGCCCCCGATGTGCAGCACCCTCGAGGAAAGAGCATGAAAAGTTTCGAAAAAGCGTTGATGGCGAGCAACCGCTGGGCACTCATCGTCGTGCTGGCTGCGATGTCCATCATCATTTTCGTCAACGTGATCAGCCGCTACATTGAGGGGGAAGCCCTGCCTTGGGCCGAAGAAGTGGCTCGCCACCTCATGATCTGGCTGACCTTTCTCGGGGCCGGGCCTGTGTTGCGCTATGGCGGGCATCTGGCTGTGGAAAACCTGCAAGACAGCCTGCCGCGCCCCCTTGCGATGGCGCTGCGCCTTATCGTTGCGCTGCTCCTGCTGTGCTTTTTTGGCTTCATGATCTGGTACGGCCTGCTCTACGTCAGCCGAACCCAGTACCAGACTACCGCAGCCACCCAGATTTCCTTTGGGTACATCTACGCGGCAATGCCGATCGGTGGCTTGCTCTTGATTGCACACTTCCTGCTGATCGTGCGCGACTACGTCAGAGACCGCAAGTTTGCCAGCGACGCACACTTTGACGCACAGGCGAGTGCCTCCCTATGAGCGCCAGCCTCATCCTCCTGATCAGCGCCTGCATCTACCTGGCCATCGGCGTGCCGGTGGCCTTCGCGCTGGGGCTGTCGACCGTCACCGCCTTGCTGCTCGGCTCATCCTTCCCCCTGCTGGTGGTGCTCAAGGAAACCTTCGTCGGCATCGACAGCTTTCCTTTGATGGCCGTACCGTTTTTCATTCTGGCTGCAGAAATCATGAGCGGCGGCTCGCTGACCGAGGTGCTGCTCAGGCTGGCCAGCCAGTTGGTGGGGCACCGCCGTGGTGGCCTGGGCTACACCAACGTGGTCGGGCTGACTTTTTTCTCCGGCATCTCGGGCTCGGCCTTGGCCGATGCAGCCGGCCCGGGGTCCATGATGATCCGCATGATGGACAAGGCGGGCTACGACCGGGCCTACGCGGCCGCGCTGACCGCATCGACCGCCATCGTCGGCCCCATCATCCCGCCCTCGATCATCATGATCATTTACGCCCTGCAAGATGACGGGGTATCGGTGGCCAAGCTCTTCGTAGCCGGCATGGTGCCGGGCATACTGATTGCGGCGGGCATGGCCGCCGTCAACGGCTGGGTTTCCCACCAGCGAAATTACCGCGGCGTCGACGATCGGGTGACTTGGCGCGACATCCTGCAGACCACCATTAAGTCCATCCCGGCTCTGATGCTGCCAGTCCTTATCCTGGGCGGCATGCGAGCTGGCTGGTTCACGCCGACCGAGGCTTCGGTGGTGGCCGTCTTCTATGCCCTGGTCTGCGGCAAATATTTTTACCGGACCCTGCAGTGGAAGGCGCTGCCCGACATCCTGGCGCGCTCTGCACTCCTGACGGCGTCGGTGCTGATCATCATCGCCACCTCGGCCGCATTTGCCTGGGTGCTCACCATCGAGGGCATGCCCATGCAAGCGGCCGCTTGGATTGCGGCGCAGGATCTATCGCCCTGGATGTTCCTGATCCTGGTCAACATCTTGTTGCTGCTGTTTGGTATCTTTATCGAACCCTTGCCCGGTGTGATGGTGCTGGTGCCAATTCTGGCGCCCATGGCCGCCAAGCTGGGGGTCGATCCTGTGCACTTTGCCATGGTGGTGATCTACAACCTGACGCTGGGCATGATCACCCCGCCCGTGGGCGGTCTGCTGTTCGTCACCTCCAGCGTGGCCAAGGTCACGCTCAGTGATTTGACCCGGGAACTCAAGCCCTTTTTGGTGGCTCACGGCATCATCCTGACGCTGATCACCTTCATACCAACATTGAGCACCTGGCTGCCCAACGTACTCGGCTTCAAATGAGCACAATACCGGGTCTCAAGCCCCGGCAAGGCTATGCTGAGCGGAGGGGGCAGCGCATAGCGCGGGTGGTCATTCGAAGCAGGCGGCCTTAGTCAGGACCAGTGAATATTTTTTAGAGGATAGGCCCATGCGTCTCCAAGGTAAAACCATCATCGTCACCGGCGCCGGCAACGGCATCGGGGAAGGCATTGCAAAGCGACTCGCAGAAGAAGGCGCTGCCATCGTCGTCAACGACATCGACGCCAAAGGTGGTCAGCGGGTGGCCCAGGAGATCAGCGCTGCGGGCGGTCGGGCCCGCTATGTACTGGCCGACGTCACCCGCAGCGCCGACATGAAGCGCCTGATCGATGAGGCGGTGGCACATCACGGCCGTCTGGATGTGATGGTCAACAACGCCGGCTGGACCCACCGCAACCAAAGTGCGCTCACCGTCAGTGAAGACGAGTTCGACCGTTGCTACGC
>JBAXEN010000318.1:0-4804 GCA_037140415.1 Betaproteobacteria bacterium
GCCATGACACGTTTTGCGAGGTGCCGCCCTTCATTGCCGCGCAGGCCCATGAGGCTATTGAGCCGGGCATGGTGCTGGCCTTCGAGACGCCGGTGTATGTCGACGGCGAAGGTGGCTTCATCATCGAAGACCAGTTCCTCATCACCGAGCATGGCGCTGAGCCGGCCTGGAGCCTGCCGCGCGCTCTAATCGAGCTGCCCGAACAAGGGCTGTGACCCCCGCGCGTGCTCGGCGCAATCAGCCCAGCGCCTGCGCCACCCGCCAGCCCAGACCAAAGGCCTGCGCCAGACCGTTACCGGGCAAATAGCCGTCGGCGCCCCGGCCCGACAGGCCGGCCGCGCAGCCGCCAGCCGCGAACACGCCAGGTAGGCGCTGACCACTTTCGTGCAGCACCGCGCCATGGGCGTCCGTCAGCAGACCGCCTTGGGTGTGCGAGAGCGCGCCGGTCACCCAGGACGCCCTCCAGGGCGCGCCAAGCAAGCGGGCAAATGAGCGCCGACCCAGGCGGTCGGCCTGCCCTTGCGCGCAAGCGGCCACCTCATCCAAAGTGTGCTGTAGCGCCACTGGGTCTATGCCCGCCAGTGCCGCCAATTCGGGCAGGGTCTGCGCGCTCATCACGCAGCCAGCCTGCCGCGCCTGTTGATAGGCCGAATGGTTGCCCAATTGGTCTTCAATGGCCTGGTCAAACAGCTCCAGCGCGAGGCAGCCGCTTTGCGCCAGCACCTGGGGCGCGAGCGCCGAAGGGCCGATGTCTTCGGCCACAAAGCGCCGCCCCTCACGGTTGACCAGAATGCCGCCCAGCGAGGGGATGCCCATGCCCAGCCGGGTGACGCCGCCCGGGTTGGTGTGGCCCTGGCCCTGATAGCCGTCCATGCCCCAGAGCTGCGCGCCCCAGCGCAGACCCAGGGCGATGGTGCTGCCGTCGTTGGTAGCCGAGCCATTGTGCAGGGCCCCACCCATGCCGGGAATGTACTGCGCCACCATGGCCGTATTGGCGCCAAAGCCGCCGCCCGCCAACACCAGTTGATCGGCTCGCAAATCAGCAAACAGGCCCTGTGGGCTGCGCAGCTCAAAACCGCCGCCGCTGCGCTCGACCTCGGCACTGCCTTCCAACCAACTGATGCCCGGCGCGCTGCGCACCGCCTGGCGCAGCCACTGATGCAGTGCCTGGCCTGAGGCCGGCTGCACACTGTGAAAGCGCCGCTGGCCATGGCCGGGGGCCACCATCTCCGGCAGAAAGCGCAGCGGTGCGGCGCACTGGGCCTGCAAGAAGTCGCAGGCCGCGGGCAAGGCCAGCGCCACAGCCTCGGCAATCTGTTCATTGACCATGCCCGGAGCAAATTGGCGCAAATCGGCCAGCCAGGCTTCGGGGCTGTCGGGCACGCCGGCTACCCGCTGCAAGGAAGAGCCGGCCACCGGCAGCAGCCCGCCGCTGATGGCCAGGTTATTGGGCATATCAGCGCGGGGCTCGAACAGGGCCACACGCAAGCCGCGCGCCTGCGCGGCCAAGGCGATGAACATACCGGCCGCGCCCGCGCCCAGGATGGCCAGATCGGCCTGCACCAAGCTGCCCGCAGCCAGCCGCGCCGTCATAGAGCCGAGACCCGCTGAGGCCGATCAAGACCAAAAAACAAAATCGTCCTCCTTGACCAACTGCATCTGGCGCCAGAAGTCCACCGTGCTAAAGGGCCAGTTCTGCGTCACCCGACCGGTGGCCGATTTGTACCAATTGCTCACCCCGTCGACGCCGTAGGCCATGCGCCGAGTCTGGGTATCGATCCGCTCGTCATAGCGCTGACTGGCCACTGCGCTGACTTCCATCGCACGCGCACCGCGCTGCCCCAGGCTCGCCAAGCAGCGAACGATGTATTCAATTTCAATCTCGGAGAACAGCACCAGGCTGCCATTGGTGATCAGGTTGGTGTTGGGCCCGTAGAGCATGAAGAGGTTGGGGAAATTGGGCACGCACACGCCCTGATAGGCCTGCGCGTCCACGCCCCACTGCGCATGCAAATCGACGCCGCCACGGCCTGTGACCTGCAGCGAATTGAGGAACTGCGAGGCATGAAAGCCGGTGCCGTAGATGATCACGTCGAGCTCATGCACGCTGCCGTCACGGCAAACCACCGCGTTTTCGGTGATGTGCGCAATCGGCTCGCTGACCACAGCAACATGGCTGCGTTTGAGCGCATCCGACCAGGTGCCGTCGTCACGCAGCATGCGTTTGCCGTAAGGCGGGTAGTCGGGCGTCATGAGCCGGCGCAGATCGGGCCGACCGGCGTAGGCCTGGTCGAGCTCGGCTTCGAGCATTTGGCGCAGTTGCTGGTTGAGCGCCGACACCGAGCCCGCTTGCTTCCAATCGGGATCGACCACTGAATAGCGCCTGCGGCCTTCGACTGCCACCCAGAACTGTTCAAAGCGGTACCAGGCGTTGTAGCCCGGCAAGCTGGCAAGCAGCCAGTGCAGGCCGGCCGGCAGCTCCTGGTTGTAGGCCGGAGTCTTGATCACCCAAGGCGGCGTGCGCTGAAACACAGTGAGCGACTGCACCTCACCCGCGATGCGTGGAATCACCTGAAAAGCGCTGGCCCCGGTGCCGATCACACCGACCCGCAAGCCCTTGAGCGGCACATCATGGCGCCAGCGGGCGGTGTGCCAGGCGGGGCCGGCAAAGCGCTCGCGCCCTTCGATGTCGGGCAGGCGCGGCTTGTTAAGCTGGCCGACCGCGCTGATGACCGCATGGGCGCGCAAGCTGCGCCGCTGCCCACCCTGCACGATGTCGATGTGCCACAGGCACTGGGCCTCGTCGTAGCGCATGGCCTGCACTTCGGTGCTCAGCTGAATATGCTGGAGCAGACCTCGCTTGGCAGCGAGCTCCTGGAAGTAGCGCTGTACCTCGTCGCGCGGCGAGAAAAAATGCCGCCAGCCCGCATCCTGCGCAAAAGAGTAGCTGTAGCAGAAGTTGCTGGTATCCAGCCTGGCGCCAGGGTAGTGATTCTCGACCCAGACGCCGCCGATCTCGGCTTGGCGCTCCAGCACGGTGTGCGAAATGCCCAGCCGCTGCAGATGCCAGGACGACACCAGCCCCGACATGCCCGCACCGATGACCACCACCTGAAAGTCGGCCGGCAGACCCAGGCGCTCGGGCACGCCCATGCCCACCGGTACGGCCATGCCCAGTTCGTGCAGGAGCAGGTCTGCCACCTGCGGGTCTACCGCGCCGGTGACAAAACCCATGATCTGCTCAAGCACGGGCATGGGCAACTGGGGCGCGCTCGGACACCCCTGGGCCTGCCAGCGGCTGAGTAACAGTTCAGCCCGCTCACGCGCCAGCTGCTGGGCCTGGGCCGACAAGCCGCCCTGGGCCTGCGGGCGCTGGGCCTGGTCGGCCAGATCGGGCTGCCAGGCGGGATCGAGCGCCGACAAATCGCCCGTCAAGCAAGCAATCGCCGGCATCAGGGCTGGCAGGTGGGCCTGTGCCAGCGCCTGCCGCAGGCCTTGGCCCGAAAAAGAAAAGCTCGCGTCGTGGCTCAAGCGGGGCCCTTTAAAAATTGAACACGCGCCGGCAAAAGCCTACCAAGGCAGTGCCAAACCCTTGGGCCGTGCGCAGGCGGCCAACTCCTTGCACAGCGCCGCCGGCAGCGGGATGCCATCGAGCAGGCGCTCGGCCTGGCATTGCAGACCCCGGTCACCGGGCATGCGCACGGGCTCGCCCGCCGTGCTGGCCGGCAAGCCAGCCAGAGCGGCCACGGTGCGGGCGACCTCCTGCTGGTAATGCGCCACGTCGCCAAAACGGCTGATGTCGATGGCCAGCAGCCAGGCGTTTTGCCGGTGCTTGCGCCCGCCTGGCTTGTCACTGAGGAAATCGGCAATGATGGGGTTGCCCACCACCAGGGAGCACAGCAGCTCAAACATCAGCGCCAGGCCCGAACCCTTGGGCCCGGCCATGGGCAGCACGATGCTGGCCTGCTGCGGGTCGGTGGTGGGCTCGCCCTGCTCGCTCAGCGCCAGGCCAGCGGGCAGCGGCGTGCCACTTTGCTTGGCCGCGCGCAGCTGGCCCATGGACATCGCGCCACTGGCCATGTCCAGAATCAGCGGCTCGTCGTGCGGCCCCGGCACAGCAATGGACAGCGGCGCGGTCGACACGCCAGCCGCCTTGGCGCCGTGGTAGGCCATCAGGGGAATCGAAGCGGCCAGCGCAATGCCCACCATGCCCTGTCGGGCCAGCGCCTGGGTGTAGCAGCCTAAGGCACCGGTGTGGGTGGTGCCGCGCACCATCACCAGGCCCAGGCCCAGGGCACGCGCCTTGAGCGCGGCCTGCTCGGCCGCATGGAACATGGCCACCGCGCCAGCGCTGGCGTCGGCGTCAAACACCTGCACCGCTGGCGTTTCATGCAGCACCCGACGCTGCGGCTGCACCTTGATCACGCCTTTTTGCATGAAGTTCAGATAAAACGCCACCCGGCTCACGCCGTGGGTGTCGATGCCGCGAAGGTCGGCCCAGATCAGGGCGCGGGCCACATCGTGGGCGGCCTGCGCTGACAGCCCCGCATGCACAAACAAGGCTTGAACAAAATCTTGCAGGCGCTGGGCCTGCACCGTTGCTGCGTCGCTCATTGCCGCTCGATCTTTCGTGTATCAATCACTTGGCGCCACTTGCGCAACTCGGTAGCCACAAAGCGGTTCATCTCCTCGGATGAACTGCTCTGCGGCTCGCCGCCCAGCTCAAGCAGGCGGCGCGCCATGTCGGGTTGCTCGAGCACCTTGCGCATCTGCGCATTGAGGTACTGCACCACCGCATCGGGGC
>JBAXEN010000319.1:0-4794 GCA_037140415.1 Betaproteobacteria bacterium
TTTTCGGCCACCGTCAGCGTGTCGAACAGGCTGAAATGCTGGAACACCATGCTGATGCCCAGGGCGCGAGCCTGCTGCGGGTTGCGGATCTGCACCGCCTGGCCATTGAAGCGGATCTGACCCTCGTCGGGCTTGACCGCGCCATAAATGATCTTCATCAGGGTCGACTTGCCCGCGCCGTTCTCACCGAGCACCGCATGGGCCTGGCCGGGCAGCACTTGGAGGTCGATGCGGTCGTTGGCCAGCACCGCCGGGTAGCGCTTGGTGATGCCCCGCAGGGCCAGGCGCGGCGCGGTGGGGTCGGTGGCAGCAGGGGCGGTCATCGGGTCTTCCTGGGGTCGGTGCTCAGGGCTGGCTGACCCGAGCGTCGGGCCTGAGCGAGAGTGCCACTTCGCGCACCTGATCGCGCAGCCAGCGCGCCGCCGGCCAAGCGTGGCTGCGTTCATGCCAGAGTTGGTAGTACATCATGCGCGGGAAAGTCACGGGGCAAGGCAGAATTTTCAGCGGCAAGGCCCGGGTAAAGCGTTCGCAGTACTGGCGACCTGTGGTCAGCACCAACAGGCTTGAGGCCACCATGGAGGGGATCAGGCCAAAGTGCGGGCAGCGCACCGCGATCTGACGCGCCAGCCCCAGCGAGGCCAGGTGGTCGTCGATGAAGCCCTTGGCGCCGGGGTGGGTGGGTGTCGGGGCCACATGCTCGGCCTCCAGCCAGCTCTGCTCGGACCAGGGCCGGCGCACGGCCGGGTGCTTGGTCGATACCAGACAGACCACCTCGTCGCCGAACAGGCGGCCCATGTGCAGCTCGTCGGGCGGGCGGGCCCAGTTGCCAATCACGACATCGACCTTGCCTTGCGCCAGATGCGCCCGGTAGTCGCCGTCTTCGGACAGGCCGCGCAGATCGATGCCGGTCTGCGGTGCCAGGCTTTTGATGCGCGCCACCAGCAGCGGCAGGAACTGCGGGTCCAGGTAGTCGCTGGCCGCCAGCCGGAAGACTTCGGTGCTGCTGGTCGGCTCAAAGCCGCGGGCACTGCGAAACAGGCTTTGTGCTTCGCGCAAGATGCTCGCCGACGGCTCGACCATGCGCAGCCCGGTGTCGGTGGGCACCATGCCCGAACCCGAGCGCACCAGCAGCGCGTCGCCCGACAGGGCGCGCAGCCGACGCAGCGCGGCACTGACGGCCGGTTGGTGCATGCCCAACCGCAAAGCCGCCTTGGAAACACTGCGTTCGGTGAGCACGGTATGCAAGATCTTGATGAGATGAAGATCGATCTTGTCGAAAACGGGCTGCTCTGTCATACCGGGCGGTGCATGCTTGAGATACGGGGAACCATATGATCGCGGTTTAACTACCCTCTAAGCTCGCGCGCATGACTGAGTTGCCACCGACCCGAACCCTTCGATTCTTCAGGCGCGGACAGAGCGTCGCGCTCAGCAATGTACCACCCCAGCGTACGCTGCTGGAGTTGCTGCGCGAGGACCTGGGCGAGTGCGGCACCAAGGAGGGCTGCGGCGAGGGTGACTGCGGCGCCTGCACGGTGGTGCTGGGCGAGCCGGTCGAGGGCGGCCTGCGGCTGCGGGCCATCAACAGCTGCATACGCTTGGCCCATTCCATCGACGGACTGGCTTTGTGGACGGTCGAAGACCTGTGTGCCGACGCGCTGGTCGGCGTGCCGTCCGGTCAGTTGCACCCGGTCCAGCAGGCCCTGGTCGACAGCCATGCCAGCCAGTGCGGCTTTTGCACGCCGGGCTTTGTGATGAGCATGTTTGCGCTCTACGAGGGGCAAGCAGGAGCGCTGGCGCCGCCCACCCGCGAGCAAGCGCAGCAGGCGCTGTCGGGCAATTTGTGCCGCTGCACCGGCTACCGTCCGATCTTGGAAGCGGCCGTACAGATGAATCAGGTGGCGCCGCTCCGGCTGGACCGGCAGGCGGTGCTGGCCGGGCTGGCCATTCTGCCGGCCCGCCCGCCTGCGCAGGGCGCCTATCTGCAGCCCACCCAGCTTGAAGAGCTGCTGCGCCTGCGCGCGGCCCATCCGCAGGCCCAGTTGGTGGCCGGCTGCACCGATGTGGGGCTGTGGGTCACCAAGCAGCACCGACGCTTCGAACAGGTGCTGGACCTCAGCCAGGTGGCCGAGCTGGCCCGTCTGCGAAAAATCGGCGAGCGGCTGCGCGTGGGTGCGGCGGTCAGGCTCGAAGACGCCTTTGCCGCCCTGTGCAGCCATTGGCCCCAGCTCAAAACCTTCGCCGCCCGTTTTGCCGGTCTGCCGGTGCGCAACTCCGGCACCCTGGGCGGCAATGTGGCCAATGGCTCGCCGATTGGTGACTCCATGCCCCTGCTGATCGCCCTGGGCGCCAGCGTGGTGCTGGCCAGCGTGCGCGGCGAGCGGCAGATGCCGGTGGAAGACTTCTACACCGGTTACCGGAAAAACCAGCTGGCCGCCGACGAAATCCTGGTCTACATCGACATTCCTCTGCCCGCCGCTGGAGACGGCCACTGGCTGCGGGTCGACAAAATCTCCAAGCGTTTTGACGACGACATCTCCGCCGTCTGCTTGGCGGTGAGGCTGCAACTGAGCCAGGGGCAAGTGACCGATGTATCGATAGGCGCCGGCGGAGTCGCGGCCACGCCGGTGCGCGCCCGCCGGACCGAGGCGGTGCTGCGCGACAAGCCCTGGGGCCCAGAGACGCTCGCTCGTGCGGTGCAGGCGCTGCGCGACGAATTTCAACCCATCTCCGACATGCGCGCCTCGGCCGACTACCGCCGCGAGGTCTTGGGCAGTCTGCTGCAGCGCCTGTGGCTGCAGACCCAGGGCCAGACGGGCTTGAGCCTGGAGGCGATCGAGCCGGGAGAGCTGGCATGAAGGCGCCGCTGTACAGTGCCGCCGGCAGCTCGCATGCCCACGAAAGCGCGCGCGCCCAGGTGCAGGGCGCGGCGCCCTATGTGGACGACATCGCCGAGCTCAAGGGCACGCTCTACGCCGCGCCGGTGACCTCCAGCATCGCCCATGGCCTGCTGCGCGGTATCGACGCCAGCGCCGCGCTGGCCCTGCCCGGGGTGGTCGGCCTGGTGCTGGCGGCTGACATTGCCGGCGACCCGCTGTTGGCCACCTATGCCCACGACGAGCCGATTCTGGCGCAGGGCAAGGTCGAGCATGTCGGCCAGGTGGTGGCCCTGGTGGTGGCCACCAGCGTGATGCAGGCGCGCCGCGCGGCCCGCCAGGTCAGGCTGGACATCGAGCCCCTGCCAGCCATTTTGAGCGTGCGGCAGGCGCTGGCCGAGCGCAGCCAGGTGCTGCCACCGGTGACGGTGCGCCGCGGCCAGCCCGAGGCGGCAATGGCTGCTGCTGTGCATCGTCTGAGCGGCAGCCTGGAGGTGGGCGGACAGGAGCATTTCTACCTGGAAGGTCAGGTGGCCTATGCCATCCCGCAAGAGCAGGGCCAGTGGCTGGTGCATTCGAGCACCCAGCATCCGGGCGAGGTGCAGCACTGGATCGCCCATGCCTTGGGCATGGAGAGTCACCGCATCACGGTGCAGTGCCGGCGCATGGGCGGCGGCTTTGGCGGCAAGGAAACCCAGGCCGGGCATATGGCGGTCTGGGCCTGCTTGGCGGCACGCAAATTTTCGCGGCCAGTCAAGCTGCGGCTGGACCGCGACGACGATTTCATGATCACCGGCAAGCGCCATCCCTTCGAGTACGACTACACCGTCGGCTTTGATGACAGCGGCCTGATCACCGGCCTGCAGCTGATGATGGCGGCCAACTGCGGCTTTTCGGCCGACCTGAGCGGGCCGGTGGCCGACCGCGCCATCTTTCATGCCGACAACGCTTACTTTCTGTCGGACGTGGAAATCGTCTCGCACCGCTGCAAGACCCATCTGCAAAGCCAGACCGCGTTTCGCGGCTTTGGTGGCCCGCAGGGCATGATCGTCATTGAGGCCATCATCGGAAACATCGCCCGCCACCTCGGGCTGGACCCGCTCGATGTGCGGCGGCGCAATTTCTATGGCATCGGCAGTCGCGATGTGACGCACTACCAGATGAAGGTCGAGGACAACATCCTTGAGCCCCTGGTCGACGCCCTGGCGCGCAGCAGCGGCTATGAGCGCCGGCGCGCCGAGCTGGCCCGCTGGAACGCGAGCAGCCCCCACATCAAACGCGGTATGGCGCTCACGCCCGTCAAGTTCGGCATTTCCTTTACCGCCACCTTGTTCAACCAGGCCGGCGCTTTGGTGCATGTCTATACCGACGGCAGCGTGCTGGTCAACCACGGCGGCACCGAGATGGGCCAGGGCCTGCACACCAAGGTGGCCCAGGTGGTGGCCGACGAGCTGGGTGTGCCGCTGGCGCGGGTGCTGGTGACGGCCAGCGACACCAGCAAAGTCCCCAACGCCTCGGCCACCGCCGCCTCGGCTGGCACCGACCTCAATGCCCGCGCCGCGCAATATGCGGCGGCCCAGGTGCAATCGAGCCTGGCCCAATTTGTGGCCGGGCTCGACAACTGCGGCGCCGGTGCGGTGCAGTTTGCCGGCGGGCGGGTCAGCTCGCCCACGCGGGTGCGCGACTTCGATGAGGTGGTGCGGCTGGCCTACGCCAACCGCATCCAGCTGTGGAGCGATGGCTTTTACCGCACACCCAAGATCCATTACGACAAGACCACCTTGACCGGCCGGCCCTTCTACTACTTCGCCTATGGCGCGGCCTGCACCGAGGTGGCCATCGACACCCTCACCGGCGAGAGTCGGGTGCTCAAGGTCGACATCCTGCACGACGTGGGTCAGAGCATCAACCCGGCCAT
>JBAXEN010000320.1:0-4779 GCA_037140415.1 Betaproteobacteria bacterium
GCATCATGTTGACCAAGAAAGAGCAGCGCCTTCGTCGTGCCCGTCAGACCCGTGTTCGCATTGCCCAGCAAGGGGTTGCTCGTCTGACCGTCAATCGCACGAATTTGCATATTTATGCCAGCGTGATCTCGGGCGATGGCCAGAAAGTGCTTGCCTGCGCTTCGACCGCCGAAGTCGAGATTCGCCAGAGCCTGGGTGCTTCGGGCAAGGGCGGCAATGTGGCCGCAGCTCAGGCCATCGGCCGCCGCATCGCCGAGAAGGCCAAGGCCGCCGGTGTCGAGAAAGTCGCCTTCGACCGTTCAGGTTTTGCCTATCACGGTCGCGTCAAGGCTTTGGCCGAGGCAGCCCGTGAAGCTGGCTTGCAGTTCTAAGCAGGATACGAAATATGGCTAAGTTTCAAGCTAAATCGCAAAACGAAGCTCCTGAGGACGGCCTCAAGGAGAAGATGATCGCGGTCAACCGCGTCACCAAAGTGGTCAAGGGCGGTCGTATTCTGGGCTTTGCTGCACTGACCGTGGTCGGTGATGGCGATGGCCGGGTCGGCATGGGCAAGGGCAAGTCTAAGGAAGTGCCTGCAGCTGTGCAAAAGGCCATGGAAGAGGCTCGCCGCAACATGGTTAAGGTGTCGCTGCGCAGCGGCACCATTCACCATACCGTCGAAGGCCACCATGGCGCTGCCATGGTGATGATGACGCCAGCCCCCAAAGGCACCGGCATCATCGCAGGCGGCCCCATGCGTGCTATTTTTGAGGTGATGGGTATTACCGACATCGTGGCCAAGAGCCACGGCTCGAGCAATCCCTACAACATGGTGCGCGCCACGATGGACGCACTCAACAAGTCGACGACGCCATACGAGATCGCTGCCAAGCGCGGCAAGACCGTCGAAGAAATCGTCGGCTAAAGAGGCACACCATGACGACCACCACCAAACTCAAGGTTCAGCTCGTTCGCAGCCCGATCGGCACCCAGCAGTCTCACCGCGCTACCGTGCGTGGCCTGGGCCTGCGCCGTGTCAACAGCGTCAGCGAGCTCGAGGACACGCCAGCGGTTCGCGGCATGATCAACAAGATCGCTTATCTGGTCAAGATTCTGTAAGAGGCGAGCCACCATGCAACTCAATTCCATCAATCCAGGCGCAGGGGCCAAGCACGCCAAGCGCCGCGTCGGCCGTGGCATCGGCTCCGGCCTGGGCAAAACGGCTGGTCGCGGCCACAAAGGCCAAAAATCTCGCGCTGGCGGCTACCACAAGGTCGGTTTCGAGGGCGGTCAGATGCCCTTGCAGCGCCGTTTGCCCAAGCGTGGATTCAAGTCGCAATCGCTTCAGTTCAATGCTGAAGTGACCCTGGCTGCGCTCGAGCAGCTCGGCTTGGCCGAGGTCGATGTGTCGGCACTCAAAAGCGCGGGTCTGATCGGTCAGCTGGCCAAGACCGTCAAAGTCATCAAGACCGGAACGCTCAGCAAGGCTGTCAAGCTGCAGGGCATAGGCGCCACGGCAGGGGCTAAGGCCGCCATTGAGGCTGCTGGCGGCTCGATCGCCTGACACTGACTCCACCGCGATAACTCTAGACCCTCAGCGTGGCCACCAGCTCTGCATCCCTCGCAAAAACCGGTAAGTACGGGGATCTGCGCGCGCGCCTGGTCTTCCTGCTGCTGGCGCTGGTGGTTTATCGCATTGGTGCGCACATCCCGGTGCCGGGAATCGACGCATCGCAATTGCAGCAGCTGTTCAGCCAGCAAGGCGGCATCCTGAACCTGTTCAACATGTTCTCGGGTGGCGCACTGTCGCGTTTCACTGTATTTGCCCTGGGCATCATGCCCTATATCTCAGCGTCCATCATCATGCAGCTGCTCACTTACGTCGTGCCGACGTTTGAGCAGCTCAAGAAAGAGGGCGAGGGCGGCCGGCGCAAGATCACTCAGTACACCCGCTATGGGACTTTGGCCCTGGCTATTTTTCAGTCCGTGGGTATTGCCGTTGCACTCGAGAGCTCTCCCGGCCTGGTGCTCGCTCCTGGCTTTGGCTTTCGCATGACGGCCGTCGTCAGCCTGACCGCAGGGACGATGTTCCTGATGTGGCTGGGCGAGCAGATCACAGAGCGTGGCCTGGGCAATGGCATCTCGATTTTGATTTTTGCGGGCATCGCCGCTGGTCTACCCAACGCCATGGGCGGCCTGCTCGAATTGGTCCGCACCGGCGCGATGAGCATTTTGGTGGCACTGGTCATTGTTGTCCTGGTTGCTTTGGTCACTTACTTTGTCGTGTTTGTCGAGCGGGGTCAGCGAAAGATCCTTGTCAACTATGCGCGTCGGCAGGTGGGCAACAAGGTCTATGGTGGTCAGTCATCGCACCTGCCCCTCAAGCTCAATATGGCAGGGGTGATTCCGCCGATTTTTGCCTCGTCCATCATCTTGCTGCCGGCTACTGTGGTGGGCTGGTTCTCGACAGGCGAGAGCATGCGCTGGCTCAAAGACCTGGCCTCCACGCTTGCACCAGGGCAGCCGATTTATGTGCTGCTCTACGCGACTGCCATCGTCTTTTTCTGCTTCTTCTACACGGCTTTGGTCTTCAACAGCCGTGAGACGGCCGACAATCTCAAGAAGAGCGGCGCCTTTGTTCCGGGTATTCGCCCTGGCGATCAGACAGCCCGCTACATTGATAAGATCCTGGTCCGTTTGACTTTGGCCGGCGCGATCTACATCACCTTCGTGTGTTTGTTGCCCGAGTTCCTGATTCTCAAGTACAACGTTCCGTTTTACTTTGGCGGTACGTCATTGCTGATCATTGTGGTCGTCACCATGGACTTCATGGCCCAGGTGCAGAACTACATGATGTCGCAGCAGTATGAGTCTTTGCTCAAAAAGGCCAGTTTCAAGGGCGCTCCCTGAGTTGCCCCGTTAGTTTCAAAGGCTGTGGCTTCGGGCATGGTCGGTGTTTAGGAGAAGTAAATGAGAGTTTCAGCTTCGGTCAAGAAAATTTGCCGCAACTGCAAGATCATCCGCCGCAAGGGTGTGGTGCGTGTCATCTGCACCGACCCGCGCCATAAGCAGCGCCAGGGTTGATTTGAAGAATTTGAAGAGGACGCTATGGCTCGTATCGCTGGTATCAACATTCCGCCGCATCAGCATGCCGAAATCGGCCTGACGGCCATCTACGGCATTGGTCGCACCCGCGCTCGCAAAATTTGCGAAGCTTGCGGCATCGCCTACAGCAAGAAGGTCAAGGACCTGACGGACGCTGATCTCGAAAAGATCCGCGACCAGATCGGTCTGTACACCATCGAGGGTGACCTGCGCCGTGAAACCACGATGAACATCAAGCGTTTGATGGACATCGGCTGCTACCGGGGCTTCCGTCACCGCCGTGGCCTGCCCATGCGTGGTCAGCGCACCCGCACCAATGCCCGTACCCGCAAGGGTCCGCGTAAGGGCGCTGCAGCACTGAAGAAATAAAGAAAGCACATCATGGCAAAAGCACCTAGCTCTAACGCCGCGCAGCGCGTGCGCAAGAAGGTTCGCAAGAATGTGGCCGACGGGATCGCCCACATTCACGCATCCTTCAACAACACCATCATCACCATCACCGATCGCCAGGGCAATGCCTTGTCTTGGGCATCGTCGGGTGGCCAGGGTTTCAAAGGTTCCCGCAAATCGACTCCGTTTGCTGCGCAGGTGGCATCTGAAGTCGCCGGTCGCGCTGCGATCGAGCAGGGCATCAAGAACGTGGACGTCGAGATCAAGGGCCCTGGCCCCGGTCGCGAGTCTTCAGTGCGCGCGCTCGGCGCACTCGGTATCCGGATCAACTCGATTTCCGATGTGACCCCGGTTCCTCACAACGGCTGCCGCCCGCAAAAGCGCCGCCGCATCTGAGCCCCTCCCGGTACGGGCTGTTCTGTCCGCGAAAGCGGCAGCCGGCCCGCTCTGTTTTAAGCAAGCCCACCGCCGTCTGGCCCCGCGCCGGGCGGCTCCTGTACCCCAGCGGTACAGCAGCTGATTGAAGGACTATTCAAGTGGCACGTCATCTCGGCCCCAAGGCCAAACTTTCACGCCGCGAAGGCACCGACCTGTTCCTCAAGAGTGCACGCCGCGCTATTGGGGATAAGGCCAAGTTCGATTCCAAGCCCGGTCAGCATGGCCGCACTTCGGGCGCGCGTACCTCGGACTACGGTCTGCAGTTGCGCGAAAAGCAGAAGGTCAAGCGCATGTATGGCGTGCTCGAGCGCCAGTTCCGCCGCTACTTCGAGGAGGCCGATCGCCGCAAAGGCAATACGGGCGCCAACCTGTTGTCGCTGCTCGAAAGCCGTCTGGACAATGTGGTCTACCGCATGGGTTTTGGCTCAACCCGCGCCGAAGCCCGGCAGCTGGTCTCGCACAAGGCCATCACCGTCAACGGCCAGAGCGTTAATATTCCCTCGTACATGGTCAAGACCGGTGATGTGGTCGCTGTGCGTGAGAAGTCCAAGAAGCAAAACCGCATCGTCGAGGCGCTGCAATTGGCTCAGCAAGTGGGCATGCCCAGCTGGGTTGAGGTCAGCATCGACAAGGCCGAGGGTACCTTCAAGAAGTCCCCGGACCGCGACGAGTTTGCAGCCGACGTCAACGAATCGCTGATCGTCGAGTTGTACTCGCGCTGAAATATTTCATTCCCGGATGGCGGCTTGCTGCCAGCCGGGCGCTTCACCCGGCCTTATCGGTGTAACGAGCCGAGGGTATTGAGAGGAAGACTGCATGCAAACCAATCTGTTGAAACCCAAAACCATCAATGTCGAGCAGTTGGGC
>JBAXEN010000321.1:0-4778 GCA_037140415.1 Betaproteobacteria bacterium
CGGAACCGCCTGTCAGGATGTCGTTGCCAGCGCCGCCCTCCAAGCTGTCATCGCCTGCACCGGCATCCAAAACATCATCTCCTGCTGCTGCATCCAAGCTGTCATTACCCGCGCCGCCGTCTAGGCTGTCAGCCAAGGTGCCGCCGACCAAGGTGTCATTGCCCGCTAAGCCTTGCATGGTGTTAGCCATGTCGTAGAGGCCGGCAAACCTATCGTCCCCGCTGGTGCCTACCTGACGCTGCGCGATATCGGCCGCCTTCCATTCCGTGCCGTCCGCAAAACGAATGGTCTCCACACGGCCGTAGTCGCCGTTGCCAAAGTACTCGCTGATAAGCACAGAATCGGCGTTGCCCCAGGACAGCGCCAAGCTATCGCCCACTCGGCCCACCGATGTATCCGCCACCGTCAGGCCGGCCCCCAGTTTCAGAACATCCGCCTTGCCCGCACCGGTACCTTGGTCGTCGTACTCATAGTCGCTGATCGTGTCCGAACCGTCGCCCTGGTTAAAGATGTAGGTGTCGTTACCAAAGCCGCCGTGCAGCTGGTCATTGCCCTTGCCGCCGATGAGCGTGTCAGCACCGCCTGCGGCAAAAATTTGGTCGTTCCCCGCCTGGCCCTCTAGCCAATCGGCTTTTGCTCCACCGGACACCTGATCGTCACCATCGCCGGCTTCGACATGGTTGCTGTCGTCGTCGTAACCGCTGATCTCATCAGCGCCGCTGGTGCCATAGGTTTTCAGGCCCGCCAGGAGTTCCTTGGCTGTCCAAACCACGCCGTCGCTGAAGTTGATCTGCTCAACGCGCTGCGCTGTATAGGTGAAGTAGTCTTTCAGGGCCACCTGGTCATCGACACCAAACTTGATGATTAAGTTGGCGCCGCTTCGCTCTACCCCTCTTAACTCGTGCGAGCTCACATTGGTAAGGACCAAGCGGTCATTGCCGCTGACATCGTCGATGGTGTCGTGCCCGTCACCCACGGCGACCTTGTAAGTGTCGTCACCCTCGCCACCCATCAAGGTGTCATCGCCGGTACCACCGTCGAGCTGATCATTGCCACCCGCACCAACAAGTACATCCTTCCCAGCACCACCTTCAAAGGTATCGCTCAGGGTGGAGCCGATGAACACCTCGTCCCCGTCGCCGCCGACTGCTTTTGAGGCCTTGCCATAAGGGCTGTAGAAGGTCGTTGCCCCACCGTCCCCCCAATAGTCGGCCCCGATATTGCGCAGGGCATTGGCAAACCCGCTTGAATCGCTCGGCGCCTGGTCTTGACCCGTGCTGTTAAGGCTGGCCAACACATCGTCCCCTGCCCCACCCATGGCTCGAATATTTTCACCAAAGGCCTTCATCGCCTGCAGGCCAGCATCATGGTTCGCGGTGTAGGCGTCTTGCAACTTGGCCACCACCTGCGACACATCCCATGCAAAGCTTTGCGTGCTCTCATCCCACTTGAGATTGAGCGCGCTGTACAAAGGCTCGAAGGTGGTTTGCGCCAGCAGCTGCTGCTTGACCTGCTCCACAATCAAATCCCAGCATTGCCACAGCATGGGCAGGGACTGAGGCATAGGGTCGTATTCGGTCTGGCCCGAATCTGCGAAGGGCTGAACCAAGCCTCGCCCCACAAAGTGCTCGATGGCCGTCAAAATGCGCGCATCCATGTGGGTGCCATAAAAAGCGCTGTGTCGGCTGGCCGGATCAACACCGTCCGTTCCCGCCCAACGCAAGATGAGGGCTTGCAGGCTGTCGGCCTGTGCCGTCGAGCCCGGCTCTTGGGACAGCCAGTCCTGGTAACGCTGCACCAGAACCGCATCGGCTGCCATAGCTTGATGCAGGCTCTTGACCGTACCCGTTCCTGCAATATCAGGCAAAGCTGCAATCGCCTCACTGAGGGCCACGGGGTGCAGGTCGATGGTGTCCAGGCTGTCGACCACAAAGTACGGGTCATCGGCCGCATGGCCGGTGCTGCCGTCGCTCTTGCTGTAGCTGCCCACCGCCAAGGTGCGCGGGCCATCGGGCTGCTCGTAGTGCAGGTCAAAGCTGGCGATGCCCAGCCCCCCTAGAGTCTTGAGTTCCCCCGCGTCGGTAACGCCGTTTTGATTGGCGTCTTGCCAGATGCGCAGCTGGGCAAACACCGCATCCTTGCTGTCGATCACGCCATCGCCGTTGTCGTCGTACTCTTTGAGCACATCAAAGCCGTTGGCACCGCGCTGACCGTTTTTGAGGGGGGTTTGGTCACCGAACAATTCCGCCCCGGTGTCGATCTTGCCGTTGCCATTGCGGTCCCACACCAGAAGACCGTCGGCCTTGTCGGCCCAGGCTGTGCGCTCGGCAAAGCCGTCGCCGTTGTGGTCAAAGTGCACCCCTGCGCTCAAACCCACCACTTTGGCGCCGTCACCGTTGAGGTCCACCACCAGAGGGCAGACCACTTGTTCGGCTCCGGCAAATATGTGGCCAAGGTCGCCCGGCCAGGGCAGGCCGGTGTGGGGGTCGCCGCCACCGCCCACGTCATTTCCATCAGGATTCTTGAGGTTGTTGAGGGCTTGAAGATCATGAATGGCTTTAAGGGCAAAGGCTCGATCAGCCTGCAGGGCGGCATTGGCCATATTGATATCCGGCACTTGGCCCCCCGGCTGCGTATTTCCCCAACCGTTGTTGATCTCAAGGTCGTGAATGCTTTGCCGCATCTGATTATCGGCGGCGATGGTCGATTTCCAATAATCAGCAATGTCTTGTTTTGATTTGGCTGAGGCATTCCAGGCGTTTTGGAGGTCTTGATACGCTTTGTCATGGACTTTGAAAATAGCATCAAGCGGCCCGTTAGAACCGACGTCCCAATTCGGCTCCTGCCCCGGCGGTGTGAATTGACCGGCTGACCAGCCCTTGCCGCCCCAATTGCCATAAGTCCATGTCCATTCCCCGGTATAGGGATTGGTCCTCCATTGCACCGAAATCAATCCATTTGATTCATTCAACGAGTTCATTTGTGTGTCCCCTCAAAGTAAACAGATTCAACTGAAGCGGGCTCGCACTGCCCAGGTACAAAGCGCAGCACGACCACATGGCGTGGTTCTGCGCTTAAGCGTGATCGTGAAATAACAGCGGCGCGTCCGTCGGGGGTTACGGAAAAATCATCGTGCCAGCCTTTGAGCGCCGGTACGTCGCAGGTATTAGTGCCGTCAAAAACCTTGAATCCGTACACATACAAACTGCCGTTAACAAGCTCGTCCGTGAGGTATTTGACTAAACAGCGACTTGCCTTTTGATCACACTTTAGGACTTGAGACTTTGAATCGAAGCGTGATATATCAAACTGCGGCGGCTTGCCACCTGGCAGCGCGAAAGCCGTGATTTCTCGATGCTCCTTGTTGCCTCTTTTTTGAGAGAAGTACTCGTCTTCCAGCCAAAAACCGCCTCCCTCGACCATATTGGGCTGGCTGTATAACTGATAGCGTGTTCCTGGCACCGTGGTGGCTTTGCCGTTTTCCACCAGTGCCCACCAGATGCTGCTGTTGCCCTTGCAAGCCTCATCACCCACCGGCGCGTCGCACATGCGTACCAATACCTGGCCCGGCTTGACTTCCACTGGAAACGTCACGCGTGCCCCCTCATACAAAATCTCCGATGGCTTGCTCGGATTGCTGGCATCCCATCGACTCAGCTGCGAGGCACCTTTGGGCCCTGGCCGGGCATGGGTGAGCAGCAGGTCATAGCCCGTCAGGCCAAACCGGATGCTGTTGGTGTATTTGGGCGCTGGCAGTTCCAGCCAAGGCTCCTGGCGGTCCAGCCATTTGAGACGCAACCTGGGCGTTTCCTGGCCTGAGCGGTCCAGCACGGCCAGCAGTTTGCCGTCGGCGCTGAGGGTGGGCGTCAGTGGCAGCGCTTCACTCGCTGCGGGGTAGGTGGGTTTGCAGGCCAGCAGCAAGCCACAAAGGGCTATCTCAAGCGCTAGGGATAGGGTGAAAATTGTTTTTCGGATGGCCATTTCAATTATTCCATGTGAGTTCGCCGGTGTAGGGGTTGGTTCTCCAGACTACTCTAATATCTTGACTTAATTCGTTCATTTCCTTGGCTCCTCAAAATAATGGGATTCAACAGATTCGGGCTCGCATTGCCCAGGTACAAAGCGCAGCACGACCAGATGGCGTGGTTCTGCGTTTAAGCGTGATCGTGAAATAACAGCGGCTCTTCCATCGGGTGTGACAGAGAATTTGTCGTGCCAGCCTTTGAGTGCAGGTAAATCGCAGGTGTTGGCTCCATCAAAAACTTTGAATCCATACACATACAAACTGCCGTTAACAAACTCGTCAGTGAGGTATTTGACTAAGCAGCGATTCGCCTTTTGGTCACATCGCATATCGCGAGACATTGAATCGAAACGTGATATGTCGAACTGCGGCAGCTTGCCGCCTGGAAGAGCAAAAGCCGTGATTTCTCGATGCTCTTTGTTGCCTCTTTTTTGGGAGTAGTACTCATCCTCGAGCCAAAACCCGCCTCCCTCAACAATATTGGGCTGGTCGTATAACTGAAACCGTGTCCCTAGCACCGTGGTGGCTTTGCCACCTTCAACTAGTGCCCACCAGATACTGCTGTTTCCCTCGCAAGCTTTGTCGCCCACAGGCGCCGAGCACATGCGTATCAAGACCTGGCCCGGCTTGACTTCCACTGGAAACGTCACGCGCGCCCCCTCATACAGAATCTCAGAAGGCTTGCTGTGGTTGCTGGCGTCCCATCGACTCAGCTGCGAGGCACCTTTGGGCCCTGGCCGGGCATGGGTGAGCA
>JBAXEN010000322.1:0-4740 GCA_037140415.1 Betaproteobacteria bacterium
ACACCGGCACGCTGACCCTGAACATGGACGGCGCCAAGGGCGAGTACATGCAGGCTTCGGGCTACCTGACCCTGGACCTTTACGGCTTTGTGCAAGTCACCGGCAACCTGGCGGTCAGCAAGTCCAGCGATACCCTGACCCTGGCCAAAAAGTCATCCTCGCTGCCTGCAGAAACCGTCAGAGTCGATGTGCTGACCTTGGGTGGCTCGGACATTGATGTGTTTGCCGGGGTCAGCGGCGGCACGGCCGACGCCATGGGCCTGTCGCTGACCGACATTGACTTTGGCCTGGCCTTGATTTCTTCGCAGACCCAGCCCAGCCGCAAATGGACGGCGCTGACGGCCTCGGCCGCCAGTGTGAGCGTGGTGGGCATGTCGGACCTGGCGCCCACGGTGAACAACCTCACGGTGGAGTTGAACCAGGCCGGCATGGCCTTGGACCAGGTGGTCGATTTCAAGGTCAAGAACCTGGACGTGGTCACCAGCGGCACCAGCAAGGTGACGCTGAAATTTGACGGTACCGTGGGTGAGATGCTGCGCGCCGAGGGCGACGTCACGCTGCGCATCTCCGACTTTGCCTACTTCAGTGGCCGCATAGGCTTTGAAAAGTACTCACCGACCGGCGTCATTCGGCTGAACAACAACGACCCCTACAACACCCAAACCCCGGTACCTTCGACCGCATCGACCTCGATGATGGCCATCACCGGTACGGGTATCACGGCCTTTGTCGGCTATGCCCAGGGTGGCATAGACAGCAGCAAAACCCTGGTCGAGCAGCAGAGCAATCTCTACGGTTTTGGTGTGGACAGCCTGGACTTCGGCGTCTTGATGTCGCGCGTGGGAGGGCAGTCCTACACCGCCTTCAAGGCGAGCATGGACGACGCGCGCCTGTACGGTTTCGACCCCAGCGACTTTGAGCTTTCGGCGCAGCATCTGCGTTTTGAATACAACTCGGCCGACCGCCTGGGCCGCACCATCAATTACGCCGATTCTTTCAGCGGCGGCGTGGTGCTCGGCTCGACCGGGGCCGTGACCATTGATTTCAGTGGTGCCAAGCGCCTGGGCGTGTACGCCCAGACGGCCACGCTGTCGATCTCGCAGTTCATGTACCTCAGTGGGTCCATCGGCTTTGAGCAAGCCACCTACACGGACCTCAAGTCGGGCGCCGCTGGCACCACCGTCGTGCCTCGGGCCCAGGGTTTCTCGGTCGGCGGCAGCAACATCACCGCCTTCATGGGTTATGCCGACGGCGGCATAGACCGCAGCAAGACCCTGCAGGCGCAGGCCTCCTCCCTCTACGGTTTTGGCGCGGAGGGCATCTCTTTTGGGCTGCTGTCGGTCAAGGACATGACCGGCATCAAGTACACCGCGCTCAAGGCCCAGGTCGCACATGTCCAGGTCTATGGCTTCGATCCCGATGACTTTCAGCTGTCGGCCAGCGGCGTGACCTTGGAATACAACCATGCCAGCATGGTCGGGCGCGAGCTCAATTTTGCGGCACCGGCCCGCGAGCTGGCCATCCCCACGGGCGACGTGGCACACCCGGTCACCCTGGACTTCTCGGGCAACCGTCTGGGAGTGTTTGCCAGCCAGGTCACGCTGCAGCTGTCGCAGTTCATGTTTGTGCAAGGCGCTATTGCCTTCCTGAAGTCAGACTTCACCACGCTCAAAGCGGGCGGTCTGCCTGTGGCCACGACGCTCACCCCCGCCAAGGGGTTTTCCATGGGTGGGGCGGACATTGACGTGTTCGTGGGTTATGCCAGCGAAGGTTTCGACTCCAGCAAAAGTTTTGCCAGCCAGGCCAGCGCCCTGTACGGTTTTGGCGCGGAAAACATTGACTTTGGCGTCTTGCAAGTCAAGTCGGCCGCCGGTGTCAGCTATACCGCCGCCAAGGCCCACGCCGACACCGTGGCCTTGTACGGCTTTGACCCGAACGACTTCCAGCTCTCGCTCAGCGGCATTGACTTCAAGCTCAATACCGCCACAGGCACGGCGCCCGCGCTGAACTTCCTGACCAGCTTCCCCAAGGACGCCAGCGACCCGCTGGACGTGGCCGGCTACGAGCTGCCCACGGGCGGCACCCCGGTCTTGCTCGACATGACGGGCGCCACCGTGGGCGCCAGCATGAACAATGCCACGCTGCGCATCTCTGACTTTGTTCACGTCAGTGGCTCATTCGCCTTTGAAAAGACCGCCACGCAGGTACTCAGTGCCAAGACCCTCCTGACCGGCACCCAGGTGCCGGTGATGGTCAACGCCATCACCCTGGGTGCCAGCCATGTGCAGGCCTTCCTGGGCGTGGGTGGGCCTTACCGCACAGACACCAACGGGGACGGGGCCATCACCGTGGCCGACACGGCCAATCCCGATGCCATTGGCATGGTGATTGACGACTTCACCTTTGGTCTGGGCCTGTTCCAGGACAAGCTCACGGGCGCCAAATACACCGCGCTCAAAGCCACGGCCAACGACATTGGCTTCACAGGGCTGGGTGACGCCTTTGCCTTTGATCTGCAAGACGTGGTGGTGGCTATCAACACCTCCAGCAACCCGCTGTTGGTGCTGGACCTGACCAAGACCTACGACGGCTTGCTCTTGAGGGACTCGCCCGGATACCGCATTCCCACGGGCGGCACCGACTCGGTGCTGCTGGACTTCAGCAACCAGCTGATTCAGGCCACGGTCGGTCATGCCACCGCCAAGGTGGCGGGCTTTGTCTCCCTGGAAGGCGGCTTCACCTTCCAAAAACGCGTCATCGACAAGGTGGGCTTCCACGGCCTGGGCATGGACCTTGAGATGGCCGCCGACGCGCTCATCGTGGCCGGCCAGCATGTGCAAGCCTTTGCTGGCTTCAATGGCCCTTACAAGACCGACAGCAACAACGACGGTAACTACGAAACCAACGACGACGCCATTGGCATCGCCGTGGCCGACCTCGACTTTGCGCTGGTCTTGGTGGGCCCCTCCTTGGGCGGCGCCCGGCTGCCACTCAATTTCTTTGGCTTGACGGCCAAAGCTGGGCTGGCCGGCCTGGTTGGCACCGATCCCTACCTCACGCTCGACACCCAGGACGTGGTGTTCGAGTTCAACGGTGCGCTGGCTGGAACCATTCCGCTGCCCTCGGTGTACGCCGATTTCAGCGTCGTCAACGGCGGCAGGGGCCTGGACATCCCGATCGGCAGTAATCCCGCCGCTTTGAACGTGAGATTCGACTCGAATTTCCTGCGCGTGGGCATGCAGGCCAACTTGGGTGTTTTTGATCTCTTCACGCTCAATCTTCCGCGCTTTGACTTCACCTTCGAGCTGCCGCCCATCGACTTTGGCGTCTCTATCGATCTGAGCAACATCGGCCTGCCTGGGTTCGAGATGCCGGCCATGCCGGCGTTCGATCCTAATATGTTCCTGCCCAGCATCAGTCTGCAAGGGCTGCTCGGTGCTGTTCCTGACTTGTTGCCATCGACACCGGACTGGCTCGTTGACGGCCTGAAGTACCTCAAGGACATCGACATCCGCATTGGCCTGGCCGGGGTGATGGGCTCCATCTAGCTGCCCGACCTGAGCATGAACATTGGCGACTTTGTTCACCTGAACGGCGACTTCAAGCTCACTTTGGGGCAAAGCTTCAAGGCCGACATGGCCACCGGTCTGGACCCCTTGCTGGGCCTGGCCGCCGACGCGGCCATCAATGCCGCAGCTGGCGCTTTCATGCCCGGCCTCGAGGTCGATAGCGTATTCAAGTACCTGCTGGACGTCTCCGACGACTATTCGGTGGCCCATGATGTCACCTTCAAAGGCCTGACCTTTGGCGCGAGCAACGTCAACATGTTCGTGGGAGCAGGCTCCCCGGACTTTAAAAAGCCTTTCTCAGAGCAAGGTGACCTGGTCGGCTTTGGGCTGCAAAACCTGAGTGTGGCGATCGCCAATTTCAGGGCCTACCTGCCGCAGTTCTTTGGTGCGCAAAGCGTGTTCTCGTTCAGCGCCCACGCCAATGAAATGGGCGTCTACGGCATGGGCGACATGCTCAAAATCTTGGGCAAAGACATTACCGTCGATGTCAACAGCGGTGGCAAGGCCCTGGGCGGGCTGATGCGTGCCATGCCGGTCTACTCGAGCATCAAGAATGCGGGTGCACCCGATGGCCTGAAGATCGCCACCGGCGGCGCGCCTGTGTACTTGGACCTCAATGGCACCGAGATTGTGGGTCTGGACGTGGGCTTGGCTGAAATTGCCGTGGCTGATTTCCTGCACCTGCGCGGCTCCCTGGCCTTCCGCAAGGGCGAGCAGTACGACGTGGCCGTCGACTTGGGCGGCCTGGCGCCCCTCGCCAACCAACTCGGCCAGACGCTGGGTACCTCTTTGAACCCCTTGCCCCTGCGCGTGGAGGCGCTGACCCTGGGTGGCTCCAACCTGACCGGCTTTGCCGGCGTGGGCGGGCCTTACCGCTATGGCCCGGACCTGACAGGCGGCAAAAACAAAGACACCGGGGCCGACATTCCGGACGGCTTGCCCGACTACATCAACGATGGAGCGGTGGGCCTGGCCGTGGACAACGTGGACTTTGGCCTGGCGATCATGCAGCCGGCCTCGTTCAACATGATCCCCAGCCTGAGCGCCTATACCCCGAAATTCATTTCGGCGAAGGCTTACGTGGGCACGGCCGCCTTGGTCGGCGTGGACGAGGACATCCTGACCGTCAAGGCCCAGGACATTGAAATCAACGTCAACACCTTTTACTGGC
>JBAXEN010000323.1:0-4717 GCA_037140415.1 Betaproteobacteria bacterium
GGCCGGCCATGTGTATTCGCGCATCAGCAACCCCACCAATGCGGTGCTGGAGCAACGGATATCGGCCTTGGAAGGCGGCATCGGCGCGATTGCCACCGCCAGCGGTCAGGCCGCCTTGCACCTGGCGGTAGCCACCCTGCTCGACGCCGGCTCGCACATCGTCGCCTCCTCGGCCATCTATGGGGGTTCGCACAACCTGCTGCACTACACCCTGCGCCGCTTCGGCATCGAGACCACCTTTGTGGCCCCGGGCGACTTGGATGCCTGGCGAGCCGCCCTGCGCCCCAACACCCGCTTGCTGTTTGGTGAGACCGTGGGCAATCCAGGCCTCGACGTGCTCGATATTGCCGCAGTGGCCGACATCGCCCACGGCGCGGGCGTGCCGCTGCTGGCCGACTCCACCCTCACCTCGCCCTGGTTGCTCAAGCCCTTCGAGCACGGCGCCGACCTGGTCTACCACTCGGCCACCAAATTCCTCTCGGGCCACGGCACGGTGATCGGTGGGCTGGTGGTCGACGGGGGCAGCTTTGACTGGCAGGCCAGCGGCCGATTTCCGCAACTCAGCCAACCCTATGCCGGCTTTCACGACATGGTATTTACCGAAGAGAGCACCGTAGGCGCTTTTCTGCTGCGCGCACGGCGCGAAGGCCTGCGCGACTTCGGCGCCTGCATGAGCCCGCACACCGCCTGGCTGATTCTGCAGGGCATGGAAACCCTGCCGCTGCGCATGGCCCGGCACATGAGCAACACCGAAAAAGTGGTCGAGTTTCTCTATGCACACCCCCTGGTCAGCCGGGTGGGCCACCCGATGCTGGCCGACCATCCCAGCCATGCGCTGGCTCAGCGCCTGCTGCCGCGCGGGGCCGGCTCGGTGTTCAGCTTCGACCTCCAGGGCAGCCGGGCCCAGGGTGCGGCCTTCGTCGATGCGCTCAAGGTCTTCAGCCATCTGGCCAATGTGGGCGACTGCCGCAGCCTGGTGATCCACCCGGCCAGCACCACCCACTTTCGCATGGACGACGCGGCCCTGGCTGGGGCGGGTATCACCCAGGGCACGATACGGCTGTCGATTGGCCTGGAAGACCCGGCCGACCTGATCGAAGACCTCAAACGAGCCCTGAAGGCGGCCGAGAAAGCGGGGGCCTGATCATGCAGTTCAATGTCGCCGGCGCCAGCATCTACGGCTACAGCGGCGGGCGAGCCTGGCAGGCCGGGCAGCCCACCGCCGTCTTCATTCACGGCGTGCTCAACGACCACAGCGCCTGGATTCTGCAAAGCCGCTACCTGGCCCACCACGGCTGGAATGTGCTGGCCATCGACCTGCCTGGCCATGGCCGCAGCGGCGGCGAGCCGCCGGCCAGCGTCGAACAGGGCGCCGACTTCGTGGCCGCTCTGCTCGACGCCGCCGGCGTGCAGCGCGCCGCGCTGATCGGCCACAGCTGGGGCTCGCTGATCGCCCTGGAAGCGGCGGCGCGCCTGAAAGAGCGCATCAGCCATGCCGCGCTGGTGGGCACGGCCTTCCCAATGCGGGTCTCGGCCGCGCTTTTGCAAGCGGCACAGGAGCAGCCACTCCAGGCGATTGCGATGATCAACCAGTTCTCGCGCAGCACCCTAGCCCCGCCACCCTCGGCTCTGGGGCCAGGCACCTGGGTCGACGGCGCGAGCATCGCGCTCAACAAACGCATACAGGCCGGTAACCGCCAGGTGAATTTGCTGCATACCGGCTTTCTGGCCTGCGATCGCTACGCGGGCGGGCTCGACGCCGTCAAGCAGCTGAGCTGCCCACTGCTGTTTGTGCTGGGCCAGCTCGACCAGATGACCCCGCCCAAAGCCGCCCAGAGCCTGATCGACCAAGCCCGCGCGGCCGGCAACACGGTGCAGGTCAGCCTGGTGCCAGTGGGCCACCATGAAATGACCGAAGCGCCCGAGGGCACGCTGGCGGCGCTGAGGGGGTTCCTGGGTTCGCCTTGATGGCGCTCAATGGCGCCAACGACAGCCTCCATGCCGGTATCGGTTTCCGGCGTCAGCATGCGGTTTGACAGGCTTGCGAACTCCTTGAAGACTAGACAGATGACTACTAAAGGGAGGTTCAGATGCATTCATGGCCAGTACAAGACGCCAAAGCGCGCTTCAGTGAATTTTTGGATGCTTGCCTACTCGAAGGGCCTCAAATGGTCACCCGGCGCGGCGCCGAAGCCGCGGTGTTGGTGCCGGTGCAGGAGTGGCGGCGGCTGCAGTCGGCTGCACGCCCCTCGCTCAAACAACTGCTGCTGTCAGACCAAGCGCTCACGAACATGGCGGTTCCGCCGCGAGGGCGAGCCAAGCGTCGACCCGTGGAGCCGATGCGGTGACGCAGCGGTACTTGCTGGACACCCATGTGGGGTCCGAGCTGCGCAAGCCACGCCCGCACCGGGGTGTTGTGGCTTGGCTGCAATCGCTGAATAACGACCAGCTCTACCTGTCGGCGGTGACCTTGGGCGACATACAAGCGGGCATCGAGCTGACGCGATAACAAGCCCCCCAAAAAGCCCAGGAGATCGAGGCCTGGCTGGCCTTGGTGGCCGGTGCCTACAACGTCTTGCCCATGGACGCGGCAGCATTCACAAGCTGGGCGCGCTTGTTGCACCGACAGTCAAACACGCTGTATGAGGACGCCATAATCGCCGCCACCGCGAAGGTGCACGGACTCACCGTGGCCACCCGGAATGGGGCGGACTTTCAGGCCCTGGGGCTCGAGGTGTTCAACCCATTCGACCCTCAATAGTCTGATCTTCAGATCCGGCTGACTGGACTGAATCGACGCCCGATAGCCCGCAGAAGATGGACACATCCTAGTAGGTCTAAGGCAACACGGGTTTCGCCGGGGTCAGGACCTTCAACGGCCCAGGTTCCAGTACCAATGAGCGCCGCCTACACTCCCTCCGTGAGCAAACCACTGATCGATGCGCCCAAGGGCTCGCCCAAGTCCCTGTCGGGGCTGCTGCCCTTTATCAAACCCTACCGCCGCCGCATTGCGCTGGCCCTGCTGTTTTTGCTGCTGGCTGCCGGTGCGACCTTGGTGTTTCCGCTGGCACTGCGCGAGCTCATCGATGGCGGCCTGACGGCCGGCGGTGCGCTGGCCGGGCATTTTGGCCAGCTCTTCCTGGTGTCGGTGGCGCTGGGCCTGTTTTCGGCCGGGCGGTTTTACCTGGTCAGCTGGCTGGGCGAGCGGGTCACCGCCGACCTGCGCAGTGCGGTCTATGCGCATGTGCTCGAGCAAAGCCCCGAGTTTTTTGAGCGCACGCCCAGCGGCGAGGTGCTCTCGCGACTGACCACCGACACCACGCTCGTGCAAACCGTGGTCGGCTCGTCCTTGAGCATGGGCTTGCGCAATGGCGTGATGGGCCTGGGCGCGCTCTTGATGCTGATCTGGACCAACCCCTGGGTGATGGTGCAGGTGATCGGGGTCTTGCTGCTGATCGTGATCCCGACGGTGCGTTTTGGCCGCCGGGTGCGCAAGCTCTCGCGCGCCAGCCAGGACCGGGTGGCCGACTCCAGCGCGATTGCCGCCGAGGTGCTCAATGCCGTGCCAGTGGTGCAGAGCTACAGCGCCGAAAGCCGCGAGGCCAAGCGCTTTGCGCAAGCCACCGACCAGGCGTTTGACACCGCCGTCAAGCGCACCCGGGCGCGCTCGGTGCTGGTGGCCTTCATCATCATCGCCAGCTCAGCTGCGCTGCTCTGGGGCCTGTACCAGGGCACGCAGTCGGTGATACGCGGCGAGATCACCCCCGGGCATCTGGGCCAAACGGTGATGTACGTGATTATTCTGGCCGGCGCCTTTGCGGTGCTCGGCGAGGTCTACGGCGACCTGCTGCGCGCCGCTGGCGCCACCGAGCGCCTGATGGAGCTGCTGGGCAGCCGTTCGAGCATTGCCTCGCCCGCCCAGCCGCTCGCGCCACCGCTGCCGGCTGCAGGCAGTGCGGTGCGTTTTGAGGCCATCGATTTTCATTACCCCTCGCGGCCCAGCCAGCCGGCACTCAGCGGCTTTGAGCTGCAGGTGGAGCCGGGCGAGACGGTGGCCCTGGTCGGGCCCAGCGGCGCCGGCAAAACCACGGTGTTTTCGCTGCTCTTGCGCTTTTACGAGCCGCAGTCGGGCTGCATCACGCTCGACGGCGTGCCGATCGGGCAGCTGAGTCTGCAGGGCCTGCGCGATCGCATCGCCATCGTGCCGCAGGAGCCGGTGATCTTCTCCAGCAGCGCCCTGGAAAACATACGCTACGGCAAGCCGCAGGCCAGCGATGCCGAGGTGCGCGCTGCTGCGCAAGCGGCTTTTGCCGACGAGTTCATCGAGCGCCTGCCCGAAGGCTATGACACGTTTTTGGGCGAGCGCGGCGTGCGCCTGTCGGGCGGCCAGCGCCAGCGCATTGCGATTGCGCGGGCGCTGCTCAAAAACCCACCCTTGATGCTGCTCGACGAGGCCACCTCGGCACTGGACGCGCAAAGCGAGCGCATGGTGCAGGCGGCGCTCGAGTCGGCCATGCAGGGTCGCACCACCTTGGTCATCGCTCACCGCCTGGCCACAGTGCAGCGGGCCAACCGCATTGTGGTGCTCGACCATGGGCGAATGATCGAGCAAGGCAGCGATGCCGATTTGGTGGCCCAAGGCGGTATGTACGCTCGGCTGGCGGCGCTGCAGTTCAACGTCTGAGCCTGCTGCAAGCGCATCCAGCCGTCCTGCAAC
>JBAXEN010000324.1:0-4714 GCA_037140415.1 Betaproteobacteria bacterium
CACCTCGTCGAAGACCTCATCGGGGTAGTCGATCAGCGGCATCACCTGGCCTTGCCAGCCGGCGTTGTTCATCAAGACATCGATGCGTCCCCAGGTCTTGAGCGCCTGCGCCACATAAGCCTGGACGTCCTGCGCCCGCCGAACATCGGCCACCGCTGCCTCAGCTTGGGCGCCGGCCGCGCGCAATGGCTCCAAGGCCGAATCGGCCATCTCGCGGCTGCGATCGACCACCAGAACCTTGGCGCCCAGCTCAGCGAGCAGCAGCGATACCGCCAGGCCGATGCCACCGCCGGCACCGGTGACCACCGCCACCTGTCCCGAAAAATCGATCGTCATGATGCACTCCTTATGCCCTGGGGCTGGTTTCTCAGCTCGAATCCCTCGTAACCACGGGCCACGCAGTTTTGCAGCAGCCGCCGATAACCGCGCACGCCGCCCGAATACGGCATAAAGACGCGAGGCTTGCCCGCGACTTCGGCGCCGTTGTAGTAGGAATCGGTGCTCAGATAAAGCGTCTCGCGGGCCCGCTGATTGACGTGCGCCACCCAATCGCGCTCGGCCGCCGGCGTGGCCTCAAATTCCAAGGCGCCGCTGTCGTCCATGTGGCGCAGCAGTTGCGCCAGCCAGTCAATCTGCTCTTCGGTCGAGACCAGCACATTGCTCAGCAGCGACGGGCTGCCCGGCCCGACCACAATGAAGAGGTTCGGAAAATCGGCCACTGCCACGCCCAGCTGCGTGATCGGCCCCTCAGCCCACTTTTCCTTGAGCGTCAAGCCGCCCCGGCCTGCGATTTCGGGCTTGAGCAAGGAGCCGGTAAAGGCATCAAAGCCGGTGGCAAAGATGACCATGTCCAACTCATGGTGCTTGGCCTGCGTTCGCAGTCCGGTGGCGGTAAATTCAAGGATCGGCGCCTCCCGCACATCGGCCAATTCCACGTTGGCCCGGTTAAAAGCCTGGAAATAGCCACTGTCCACCGAAGGCCTGCGGGCGCCAAAGGGGTGGCCCTTGGGTGTGAGCTTGTCGCGCAGCACCGGGTCCTCGATCAGCGCAGCGATCTTGCGCCGGATGAAATCGGCGGCGGTGTCATTGGCTGCCTGATTGAGCAAAATATCGTAATAGGCCAGGGCGAAGCCAAAGCCCAGCCGATTCCAGGCGCTCTCGTACACCTGCTCGCGCTCCTGCGGCGTGGCTTGCACCGCCGACTGCTTGTTCGGCACAAAGCCCAGACCGCTGGGCGAATTCCAGGCCTGCTCACGGCGGGTGCGGTAGCTGGCCTTGACCCGCGCGTCTTCTTCGTCGGAGACCGGCGCATTGGCCGCCGGTATGCTGTAGTTGGGGGTGCGCTGAAACACCGTCAGATGCTCGGCCTGCTGGGCAATGATCGGCGTCATCTGCATGCCCGAAGAGCCGGTGCCGATAATGCCCACCCGCTGGCCGGTAAAGAGCACCTTCTCTTTGGGCCACAGGCCGCTGTGGATGATGCGGCCAGTGAACATGCTTTGGCCGGTAATGCTGGGCGCCTTGGTCGTCGACAACTGCCCTACGCACATCACCAAGTAACGGGCCTGCCACTGCGCGCCGTCCTCGGCGCTGATGAGCCACAGCGCCTGATCTTCGTCGTAGTGGGCGCTGCGCATGCGGGTGTTAAAACAGATGTCGCGGCGCAGATCAAAGCGTTCGACCACGTGGTGGACATAGCGCAGGATTTCCGGCTGGGTGGCATAGCGCTCGCTCCAGCGCCACTCCTGCTCAAGCTCAGCAGAGAAGCTGTAGGAGTAGTCGTAACTCTCAACATCGCAGCGGGCACCGGGATAAGCGTTGTGATACCAGACGCCGCCGACGTCTGCACTGGCCTCCAGCACCGTGACCCGCTTGCCCATGCCGCGCAAGGTATGAAGCGCGCGCAAGCCCGCAAAGCCGGCACCAATGACCACCACATCCACACTGTTCAAGACCATCTCCATCAACCTTCAGCCGCGCAGGAATGCCAGGACGTTTTCATTTTTCCCAGTCAGTAGATTAGCATACGCGCGAGTAGCTTGCCAGTCAAAAAAGACCTGCTCCCCGCAAGGCAGGGGCAGGTCGGTCGGCCTCAGTAGTGGTAGAAGCCGCGGCCGCTCTTGCGGCCCAGCCAGCCCGCGGCCACCATCTCCTTGAGCAGAGGCGCAGGTCGGTACTTGGAGTCGTTGAAACCTTCGTAAAACACATCCATCACCGCCAGCAAGGTGTCCAGTCCGATCATGTCGGCCAAGGCCAGCGGGCCGATCGGGTGATTGCAGCCGAGCTTCATGCCGGCATCAATGTCTTCGGCCGAGGCCAGGCCTTCCTGCAAGACAAAGATAGCCTCATTGATCATCGGCACCAAAATTCGGTTGACCACGAAGCCGGGCGCGTTGCGGGCTGTGACCGCCGTCTTGCCCACTTGCGTGGCAAAGGCCAGCATGGCCTGGTGGGTCTGGTCGGAGGTCTGCAGGCCGCGGATCAGCTCGAGCAAGCCCATCACAGGCACCGGATTGAAGAAATGGGTGCCGATAAAGCGATCCGACTTGCCCAGCGCCGCCGCCAACTCGGTGATGGAGATCGAGGAGGTGTTGGTCGCAATCACGACTTCTGGTCCGACCAGAGCCTCGATCTGCTTGAGGATGCTCAGCTTGAGCTCGCGCCGCTCAGTGGCTGCCTCGATGACCAGGTCCACCCCACGCAGGTCTTCGTAAGCGGTGGTGCTGACGATGCGATCGAGCACCGCCTTTTTCCCCAACTCATCGAGGGTGCCCTTGCGCACCTGACGGTCCAGACTGCCGCTGATGGTTTTGACGCCGCGCTCGAGCGCCGCCTGGGACACATCGACCATGACCACACCCAGACCTGCAGCGGCGCAAATCTGCGCGATGCCATTGCCCATGGTGCCCGAACCGATCACTCCCACACGATTGATTGCCATCCCTGGCCTCCTTTGACTGCCAACACAAAAACGAGCGCATTCCAACGAACGCACCTGCGCCGGTGACCCCCCGCAATGCCCCCGTACAGGGCGTGAGCGCTGGGCACACCTGACTTACCCGCCGGTATTTTAAGGCGGCCGCCCGGCTGGGCCCGTCTGCCTCGGGCATCCCCTGAGCCCCGCGGATTCGGTCAGTTACATGCCAGTATATGTTTCTACTGGCCGGTAGTACAATAGGTACGACACCATCCGCTCAAGGCCAGAACCCTTTGCCATGACCCCGCCATCGCCACTGACCCCACCCCAGCGCCTTGCCCACATCGGCAGCGTGGCCGAGCGGCAGCAGGCCTTGCAGCAGCGCTTTGGACCCTGGCAGGAGCGCAGCCTCGATCAGCTGTTCGATCACATTTGCGCCCAGTTCCCTGAACGCCCGTTTGTGATCACCGATGAGCGCAGCTGGACCTACAAGGACATCCAGACCTGGTCGCAGCGCCTGGCAGCGGGCTTGTGGGCCGCAGGCGTCAGGGCGGGCGACCATGTGGCCCTGCTGATGGGCAACCAATGCGAGTTCGTGGCCTGCAAGATCGCCATTGCCCGTGTCGGCGCGGTCACGGTACCGATCAACTTTCTCAATCGCCGCGACGAGATGGGCTATGTGCTCAAACAGTCCGATGCGGTGCTGCTGATCACCATGAACCGTTTTCGCGGTCTGGACTATCTGCAGGCCCTGGACGAGCTGGCACCGGCTTGGGCCGAGCACGGCGGCGGCCAGACTTTCCCGCGCCTGAAGAAGGTGGTGGTGCTGCCCACCGATGCGCAAGCCCTGCCCGCGCAGGCCAGCTCGCTGGCCGACTTCGGCTTAGGCGCGCCCGCATTACCGGGTATCGTGCACCCGGGGCCGCACAGCCCCTGCGACATCATTTACACCTCGGGCACGACCGGCTCGCCCAAGGGCGTGGTCATCAGCCACGACATGATGCTGCGCACCGCTTTTGGCAGCACCTGGGCCCGCGCCTTTGAAGACGGCCGGCGCGTCCTGTTTTCGCTGCCGATGTATCACGTCTACGGCTATGTAGAAGGCATGCTCGCGGTGCTGTTTGTCGGCGGCGCCATCGTGCCGCAACTCAAATTCGATGCGGCCGACACGCTCGATGGCATTGCGCGCCACCAGGCCAGCGACGTGCTGCTCATTCCCACCATGACGCTGGCGTTGATCGACGAGCAAAAAATGCGGCGCCGCGCCCTGCCCAGCATGCATTCCATGATTTCCTCGGGCGGGCGCTCGCCAGCCTACATCTGGAAAGAGATCTACGAGCACTTTGCGCCCCAAGAACTGACCACCGGCTACGGCATGACCGAGGTCACCGCCTCCAGCACGGTCACCCGCCCCGATGACCCCTTCGAGCGCCTGCTCAACACCAACGGCCGCTTGCGCGAGGTCGGCCCGGCCGGCGACCCAGCCTTGGGCGGGCGGCTGGTGGTCTACCGGGTGGTCGACCCAGAGACCGGGCAGGAGCTGCCGCGCGGCGAGGTGGGCGAATTGCTGGCCAAAGGTCCGGGCGTGACGCGCGGCTACTACAACAAGCCTGAGGCCACCGCCGAGGCTTTCACCGCCGACGGCTGGCTGCGCACCGGCGACCTGGGACGGATCGACGCCGACGACTACCTGCTGTTGGTGGGTCGGCGCAAGGAGTCCTACCGCTGCGGCGGTGAGCTGGTGATGCCCACCGAGGTGGAAGACCTGCTGGTCACCCATCCGGCGGTGCTGCAAGC
>JBAXEN010000325.1:0-4697 GCA_037140415.1 Betaproteobacteria bacterium
GGTGCTTGCGCGAATTGCCCGACTCCCAGGACAGGGGCCCCATGACCGCGCCACCCTTGGTCGCTACGATGAATTGATGCCGCCGCCCTTGCAGCCAGCGGCCCACGATGCGCTCGGACTGGCCCTTGTCGGCTGGGGTCGAGCCCAGCGGATAGGCATTGGCGGTATCGATGAAGTTCACGCCCTGCTCGGCGCAGGCATCGAGCATGGCGAAGCTGGCTTGCTCGCCGGCCTGCGCACCGAAGGTGGCGGTGCCCATGCACAGGCGAGAGACTTCGATGCCGGTCGACCCTAGACGCGCGTATTGCATGAGGGGGCCCTATGAGGCGGTGAATTAATCGAGCTTGGCGCCAGAGATCTCGACCGCCTCTTTCCACTTAACCCGCTCGGCCGCCGCAAAGGCCTGGGTCTGAGCCGGGCTGGTGCCCACCAGCTTGGCGCCGGTGTCCATGAAGCGTTTTTGTAGGGCCGGGTCTGCGGCGATGGCCTGCATGGCTTCTGAAAACTTGTTAACGATGGCTTCAGGCGTTCCCTTGGGAAAGACCAAGGCGCCCCAGGAGGTGAGCACCATGTCTTTGACGCCGGCCTCGGCGGTGGTGGGCACATCGGGCAAGGTGGGCCAACGGTAGTTGGAGGTCACAGCCAGCGCGCGCACCTTGCCAGCGCGAATCAGCGACAGGGAGCTGGCGATGTTGTCAATCGAAAAATCAATGTTGCCGCCGATCAGCGCCGCCAGCGACTGCGCACCGCCCGGAAATGGCACCGAGGTGGCCGAGATGCCCACCCGCGCCTTAAACAGCGCTGCAGCCAGATAAGGCGAGGTGCCGATGCCAGCGGTCCCGATGTTGGCACCGGCCGGCTTGGCGCGACACCAGGCGATGAGCTCTTGCAGGGTTTTGGCCGGATGGTCGGGCGCCACCATGATGGTGTTGCAGTTTTCCCAATGCAGGCTCGCCGGCATGAAGTCCGTCTCCGGGTTATGCGGCATCTTTTTGTACAGGTACTGGTTGATGGACAGCGTACCGATGGTGGCCGATGCGATGGTGTAGCCATCGGGCTTGGCGCTGCGTACCGCTTCCATGCCGATCATGCCGCCCGCGCCAACCCGGTTCTCGACCACAAAGTTCTGGCCCAGCCGCGCTTGCAGCCGATCGGCCACCATGCGGGTGAGGATGTCAGCCGCATTGCCGGCGGTAAAGGGCACGATGATCTTGACCGGCATCTCGGGCCAATTGGCAGCCTGAGCAAAGGCCGCCGGTGCGGCGCCGACCAGACCGGTGCTCAAGCCGGCCAGAACAAATTCGCGACGTGTACTCATGGTGTGTCTCCTTAGCTTCATTCAAGGGTTCAGGCGTTTCAAAGCGGCCGCTTGACGCGGGGCAAAATGGAATTGGCGATGATCTGGCGCATCACCTCGGCCGCACCGCCACCCAGACGGGTCATGCGGGCGTCGACAAAGGCGCGGGCAATCGGGTACTCCAGCATATAGCCCCAGCCGCCAAAAAACTGCAGGCATTCATCCATCACTTTGCCCTGTAATTCGGTCGTCAGCAGTTTGGCACAAGCGGCGTCGACCGCATCGAACTGGCCCTGCAGATGCATTTCAATGCAGCGGTCCACATAGATCCGCTGGGCCTGGACTTCAGCGCTCAGGCCGGCCAGCTTGAAACGGGTGTTTTGAAAGTCGGCCAGGGTCTGGCCAAACATCTTGCGGTCCTTGACGTAATCGATGGTCCACTCCAGCGCAGCCTCGCAACTGGCCACGGCGCGGATGGCCTGGATCAGGCGCTCCTGGGCCAGTTGCGTCATCAGCATGGCAAAGCCGCCGCCCTCATCGCCCAGGCGGTTGGCCACCGGAACCCGCATGTCGCTGAAAAACAGCTCAGCGGTGTCTTGCGCTTTGCAGCCCATCTTCTCGAGCTTCTTGCCCTTGGTAAAGCCGACCGAGCGGGTCTCCACCAGCAGCAAACTGACGCCCTTGCCACGCGCGTGCGGGTCGGTCTTGCAGGCCAGCATCAGCAAATCGGCGGTGTGGCCGGTGGTGATGAAGACCTTCTGGCCGTTGACCACATAGTCATCACCATCGCGCAGGGCTTGGGTGCGCATGGACTGCAAGTCGCTACCGCCGGAAGGCTCGGACAGGCCCAAAGCGGTGACCACCTCGCCGCTGGCCATCTTCGGCAACCACTTCTTTTTTTGCTCCTCCGTGCCAAAGTCCACGATGTAGGGCGCGACCATGTCCGAGTGGGTGGCAAAAGTCGGCCCGGTGGCGCCGGCCCGGGCGAACTCTTCAATCATGATGGTGCTGTGCAAAAAGCTGCCGCCCACACCGCCATAAGCTTCGGGCACATTGCAGCACAGCATGCCCAACTCGCCGGCCTTGAGCCAGAGCTCGCGCGGAATCTGGCCGTCCTTTTCCCATTGGCCGTGAAAAGGCGTGACTTGCTCTTGCACAAAGCGGCGCACCGCATCACGAAACATGTCGTGTTCGGCATTAAAGAGAGTTCTTGGGATCATGTTGACCTTCAATCAAGTGAGTTGGGGATGGCAGGGGCCGCCGGGCTCCAGCCAAGGATCGATGCGCTGTGCGTCAAAACCGCATTCAAGCAATATCTCGCGGGTGTGTTCGCCCAGTTGAGGCTGCAGGCGGGCAATGTCGGTGCGGGCGCCACTCATCTGTATCGGCACCTTGGCATAGCGCAAGGCGCCTTCGGAGGGATGCTGGCGGATCTGCCAAAAGTCAACGCTATTGAGGTGCGGGTCATGCAGCAAGTCGTCCAGGCTGTTGACCACCGAAAAAGGAATGTCTTCGGGCGTGAGCAGGGCCAACCACTGCGAATTGGTTTTGAGCGCCACCTGCCGCTCGACCTCATCCCAGACCAGCCGAAAGTTCTTCTGCCGGGCGGTGAAGGTGGCAAAGCGCTCGTCCTGCATGATCTCGGGCTGCCCCGCGAGGGCAAAAAACCGGTGCCAGTCGCTGTCGTTGTAAGGCAGCAGCACCAGATAGCCGTCCAACGTCTTGTACGGCCGACGCGACGCGCTGCTGACGGGCTCGTAGCCCATTGGTGCAATCGGTGGCTCAAAAGTCGTGCCCCACTGGTGCTCGCTCATGTTGAAGGCGGCCATGGTTTCGAACATGGCCACATCAAGCTGCTGCCCCAGACCGGTCTGGGCGCGCTGGATCAGCGCCATCGCCACCGCGTAAGCAGCATGCAGGGCGCTGATTTTGTCGGCCACGATGGTCGGGATGAAGCGCGGCTGGCCAGCGATCACCGTCTGTAGATGCGCCAGACCGGAGGCGGCCTGGATGATGTCGTCATAGGCGGCGCGGCCTGCGTAGAGCCCATCGTCACCGTAGCCCGCCACATGGCAATAGATCAGCCGTGGGTGCCGGGCAGCCAGGGCCTCGTAGCCCAGGCCCAGGCGCTCGGCGGCTGAGCTGCGCACTGAATGCAGCAGAACATCGGTTTGGGCCAGCAGCGCCTGCAAAATTTCGCGACCCTCTGGCGTCTTGAGGTCGGCCACGATGCTGCGCTTGTTGCGGTTGTTGGTCAGAAAGAATGAGCCCATCTTGGGGCTGCGCTTGGGCCCCATCACCCGGGTGCGGTCACCCTCGGGCGGCTCGAGCTTGATGACGTCCGCGCCCATATCGCCCAGGTATTGACCGGCCAACGGCCCGAAAACGATGGAGGCGATTTCGAGGACGCGCACGCCCTGCAGTGGCCGACTGATGGTCACGGCATTACAGGCGGTACACCCGCTGGGCGGTACCGCTGAACATGGCCAGCTTTTCCGAGGCGCAAGCGCCTGCGGTGATGCGCTTGAAGGCATTCCACAGCGTGACCCAGTTGGCGCCCTGCTTTTCCACCGGGAAGTTACTCTCAAACATACAGCGTTCGGCACCGAAGAGCTCGATACAGGTCTCAATATAGGGCCGCCACAGGGCCGCAATCTCGGCCGACGACGGCGGCGCAGGCAGCTTGCCGTAGTCAATGGCCGCCAGCCGGATCATCATGCCGCCCAGCTTGGCCACCACATTGGGGTAAGCGGCCAATTGCGTGAGCTGTTTTTTCCATTGGGCAAACACTTCATCGCGCTTGCCGGTATACGGGCCATAGCCCAGCGGGCCGCCGCAGTGGCCCATGATGATGGGGGTGTTGGGGCAGGCGCGAGCCAGATCGATCAGGTCGCCCAACTGGTGGAAGAACACCCAGGCATCCAGACTCAGACCCAGGGCTGTGAGTTCGGCCACCCCTTTGCGAAATTCAGGCCGCAAATAGACGCCAGGCACCGGACTGGTGTTGCCGATGATCGGGTCCGGGTCATAGCCTGCAGTGGCTCGCACGCCACGAAAACGTCCCTGCCCGGCCTCGATATGCGCTTCGAGCACCGCCCGCGCCTGGCTCCCCAAGCTCAGATCGGCTGAGCCCACAATGCCCGCACAGATGCGCGCCTTGCCCGGCCGGCTCGCGTCACTGGCCGCTCCAATGGCGGCGGCAAACTCGGTCTCGCCCACCGGCTTGAAGGCGTCTGGTCCGCTGTCGCGGTAGCTGTTGTGACATTCCACGTAGACGGTGGCCAAGGTGTGATGGCCGCTGTCGACATCCTGCGCGAATTGATCGAGCAAATAGGTGTGGTCTTCCTTTGCGTCGCCTTGCGGCAGGCCCGCAGGCAGGGCCGCCCACAAATGGTGATGC
>JBAXEN010000326.1:0-4695 GCA_037140415.1 Betaproteobacteria bacterium
CGCAGCGCATCGGGCCCGAGAGTTTGACCCAGACCCGGCCGGTGTCGAGCAGGCGCAGCAGGCATTCGAAAGCGGGCTGGCGAGTGCCGCCGGCGGCGGGGATGGCGGCGAAATGATCGAGCACCACCGGCATGTTCAGATCGAGCAATTCCTGCGCATGGGCCACCAGGTCGTCGCCGGCCGGATAGAACTGGATGTGCCAGCCGGAGTCAGCGACCAAGCGAGCCACACGCTGCGACAGTCGTGGCAAGGCACCGCGATGGCCGGGGCTGACGAAGCGCGCCCCACGCACGCCCAGGCGATCCAGGCGGGCGACCTGTTCGGCCGTCACATCGTCAGGCAGCAGGGCCACGCCTCTAAAGCGCTCGGGAAACTGCTCCAGCACCTCCTCCAAATGGCGGGTGTCCTGACCGTAACCGCCGCCACTGACCACCACCGCACCGGCCAGCCCGAGGGTGTCTTGCAGCGCGATAGCGGTCTGGGGCAGTGCGTCTTCGCAGATGTAGCGGCTGCCCGGGTTGAAGGGAAAACGACTCGCCGGCCCAAACAGGTGAATATGGCAGTCGATCGCACCGGCTGGCGCTTTAAGCTGCGGCGTCTTGGGGTGAGGATCCGGGGGCTGGGTGAGCACGGGCCCCGCGGGCATGGGCGCAGCGTTCATGACTCAGTCGGCCTTGATGTTGGCGCGCTTGACCACCTCGGCCCACTGGCGCAGCTCGGTATCGATGAGGCGGGCGAAGTCGGCCGGCGCGCTGCCAACAGCCTCCACGCCATCGGTCTCAAAACGCTTGACCAGAGCCGGATCCCGCAGGGCCTGAACCAGGCCCTTGTGAACGGTCTCGACGACATCGCGCGGGGTGCCGGCCGGCGCCAGCACACCCATCCAGAGGATGCCCTGGTAGCCCGGCAGGCCCGCTTCGGCGATGGTGGGCACATCGGGCATCAGCGGCGAGCGTTTGAGGCTGGCCAGCGCCAAGGGCCTGATGCGTCCGGCGCGCACATGGGCAGCGGCGGTGGCGATGGTGTCGTACTTGAGCGCCACCACGCCCGACAGAACATCGTTGAGGGCCGGGGCCGCGCCTTTGTAGGGGATGTGCAGCGCCTGCAGATTAAGTTTTTGCAGCAGCAACTCCATGGTGATGTGCGGCAAGGTCCCATTGCCGGCCGAGGCGTAGCTGAGCTTGCCCGGGTTGGCGCTGGCGTATTTGACGAAGCCGGCAAAGTCCGAATAGGGCTGCCCCGCGTGGGCAATCAGCAGCTCCGGGATCTGGGCCACCAGCGAGACCGGCGCCAGATCGCGCGCGGTGTCAAAACCGAGCTTGTCGTTGAGCGCGGGGTTGATGGTGTGGTTCGGGGTGGTAAAGAGCAAGGTGTAACCATCAGCCGTGGACTTGACCACCCGCTGTGCGGCCAGCGAGCCGCCCGCGCCGGGCACGTTTTCAATCAACACCGGCGTACTCAGCACCAGGGCCAGCTGCGCGCCCAGCGTGCGCGCCACAGCGTCGACCGTGCCGCCGGCCGGAAAAGGCACGATCAGGCGCACCGGCTTGTCGGGAAAAGCGGACTGAGCGCTAGCGGCCATCAGCGCCAGCAGCGCCGATACGGCAAGGCGGGCAAATCGTTTCACAGTCATGGCGACATCTCCTGGGCAGCTGTGGCTGCTTGTGCGGGCGAGAGTAAAGCACAGGCGGTGCAGCGGCGCCAATGAAAGTTTTGAATGGGCGGGCACAATCGCGTGCATTGGAGAGACCGCTTGCACATCGACTTCCTTGGCATCCAGGCTTTTGTGGCGGTGGCCGAATGTGGAACCTTCGGGCTGGCTGCGGCACGCCTGCACCTGACCCAGGCGGCCATCAGCCACCGCATGCGCAAGCTCGAGGAGAGCCTGGGCGTGCAGTTGATCGTGCGCACCTCGCGCGGAATATCGCTGACCCAGGCGGGCGAGGCCATGCTGCCCAGGGCGCGCCAGTCCATGGTGCAGCTGGAGGAGTCGTGGGCGCTCGCCCGCAGACACGGACAACAGGCGCCGGCCTGGGTCAGCTTTGCCTGCCTGCCGACGGTGGCCAGCGGCGTGCTGGTTGACCTGCTGCAGCAGGTCCAGCTCGCGCACCCGGATGTGCAGGTACGGGTGTTCGACAGTTCGCCCTCAGAGATTTTGGAACTCGTACAGGCCCGCACCGTGGCCTTCGGCATCTCGGTCGGCTCGGTGGTCGCCCCCGACTTTGCCAGCCAGACCATCGCCCGCGAACCCTTTGTCCTGGCCTGCCCCAAGGACCACCCCCTGGCCGCACTGCAAAGCGTGGACTGGGCCCAACTGCAGGAGCAGCGCCTGATCCGCATCAGCCTGCCCTCGGGCAACAGCGCCACCATCGATGACTCGCTGGGGCCAGCGCGCGAAGCGCCGCGATGGGGCCTGGAGGTGCAGCGCACCGCGATGGCCCTGCAAATGGTGCGGGGCGGGCTGGGGCTGACGGTGGTGCCCGCGCTGGCGGTCAAGGCCGATGACGGCGTGGCTTGCGTGCCGCTGCGCGCGCCCGAAGTCAGCCGCAGCCTGGTCCTGCTCACCGCCCCTGGGGTATCGCTGCAAGCGCCCGAGCGCTTGATGGCTGAGACCCTCAGCGGGCTGATTCGCCAGCGCCTGGGCCCGGTCTGAGACCCAACCGGACCCGGCCCCAGCCTGCGTCCCATAAGCGACGCGAATCGGCGCCCGCGAATCTTTCACTTGCTGGCTGCGCTATGAAATGCCTAGACTGGCGCCTGCTCAGGCCAGGGCATCTGCTGGCCAGTTTTGGAGATCTCGATGCAACCGTCCTTCTTTGAGCCAGCAGCCGGCAGCGCCCGCCGCCGGCTGCTGCGCTCGGGCGCCGCCGCCGCGGCCTACCTTTTGGGCATCGGCCCGGCGCGAGCACAGGCCAGCTTCCCCACCCAGGCGATCAAGGTGGTGGTGCCCTTCGGCCCCGGTGGGCTGGCCGATATTTCAACCCGCTTGATTGGCCAGAAGCTGGCCGAAAAATGGGGCCAACAACTGGTCGCCGACAACCGGCCCGGCGCCGGTGGCGTGGCAGCGGCCAGCGCCGTCTTGTCGGCTGCGGCCGATGGCCACACGCTGATTCTGTTCAGCAATGGCACCGCCATCGCCAAGAGCCTGATCAAGCTGTCCTACGACCCGCAGACCGACTTCCTGCCGGTCTCGACGATGGCTTATTTCGATTTGAACCTGCTGGTCGGCAAGGACAGCAAGTTCACTGACCTCAAGGCCCTGCTGGCCGAGGGCAACCGAAGGCCGCTGACCCTGGGCACCATCAATCCGGGCAGCACCCAACACCTGTCGGCGGAGTTGTTCAAATCCGTCGCCAAGCTCGGCAATGCCACGCTCATTCCCTTCAAGACCTCGGGCGAGGTGCAACTGGCACTGCAGCGCGGCGACATTGATCTGGGTTTCGAGTCCTATGCTGCCTTGCGCGCCGGCATTGATGCCGGGGCGCTGCGGGCGCTGGCCACCACCGGGCCGAACCGCACCTCCTGGCTGCCGCAGGTGCCCACGGTGAAGGAGGCGGGCCTGCCGGACTATGAAGTGACCGGCTGGAATGCCTTGTACGCCCCCAAAGGCACACCCGCGGCTGCCATCGATGCGCTGAGCCAGGCGGTGCGCGAGGTGCTCGCAGTGCCCGAGATGCGCAAGCGCCTGCTCGACCTGGGGGTGGAGCCGCGCAGCAGCACGCCGGCAGAGATGGCGGCGGTGTTCGAGCGCGATCGGCGCAAATGGGCCCAAGTGATCCAGCAAGCCAACATCAAGGCATGACGATGGCCAACACCGATCTGACACCGCGCAGCCAGCGGCCCGACGCCCCGCTGGTGGACACCCATGTGCATGTGTTTCGCCGGGGCATGCCTTTGATCCCCGACCCCAGGCACAGCCCCTCGTATGAGTTCACCGCCGAGCAGCTGCAGGCCACGCTCGATGAGCACGGCGTGAAGTTATGCGTGATTGCCGCCGCCAGCCCCTGGGGCGACTGCAACGACTACATCGTGCAGTCGCTGCGCGAGCGCCCCCTGTGGCGCGGTACCGCGATTTTGGAGCCGACCACCAGCCGCCATGAGCTCGAACAGCTTGCCCGCGATGGCGTGGTGGGCGTGCGCCTGCCCTTCATCAGCCTGCGCGACTTGCCCGATCTGGACAGCTGGGAATACCGCCGCTTCCTGTGGCGGCTGGCCGATCTGGACTGGCATGTGCACCTGCACCTGGACGGACCGCGCATTCCCCAGGTCTTGCCCCAGTTGGAACGCTCAGGGGTCAAGATCGTCATCGACCACATCGGCAGGCCAGACCCGGTGCTCAAGGAGCGCTGCGCCGGTTTTGAGGCGGTGGTCCGGTCGGTTGAAAAAGGTCGTACCTGGGTCAAGCTGTCGGGCGGCTACCGGCTGGGCTCGCATGCGGCAGCTCTGGCCCAGGAGCTGTGCCGCCAGGTCGGCTACGAGCGCATGCTGTGGGCCAGCGACTGCCCCTTTGTGGGGGTGGAATCGACCACCTACCAGAGCACGGTCGATTGGCTGGCACAGGCGGTGCCCGACCCGAGAGACCGGCGCATCCTGGACCTCAACGCCGTCGACCTGTATTTCAGCGGTATGCGGCCGGCCCGATGATCATCACCGACGCACAGGTGCATGTCTGGCAGGCCCCTTCGGCCGAGCGCC
>JBAXEN010000327.1:0-4678 GCA_037140415.1 Betaproteobacteria bacterium
CGGGAGCAGACCTTCAATGCCGATCCCCTGCCTTTGTATCCCTTCAAGCTGATGATTCCACTGGCCGGTGGCCTGGTGCTGCTGCAGGGGCTGGCCGAGATCGTGCGCTGCGTGGTTTGCATCCGTACCGGCCAATGGCCGGAGCGTCTGCAGGATGCCGAGGAGTCTGATGTGGTGGCCCAGCAGCTGGCCAACAGCGAATTTGTCGATGACGATGCGCGCAAGCTGGCCATCGAGAAGTCCAAAGGGGTGAAAGGATGAGCAACGCTGCCCTGGGCCTGACCATGCTCGGCCTCATCGTGGTTGTGATCATGATGGGCTTTCCCACCGCCTTCACCCTGATGGGTCTGGGCATGATGTTTGGCTTTATTGCCTTCTACGACCCGACCCAGTCCTTGTTGGACAACAAGATCTTCGATCTGATGGTGCAGCGCGCCTTTGGCGCGATGAACAACGACACGCTCTTGTCCATCCCCTTGTTCGTCTTGATGGGTTACATCATGGAACGGGGGGCGCTGGTGGACAAGATGTTCCACAGCGTTCAATTGGCGTTCCGGCGCCTGCCCGGCTCGCTCGCCGTGACGACCCTGGTGATTTGCACCTTCTGGGGCATTGCCAGCGGCCTGGTCGGTGCGGTGGTGGTGCTCATGGGCGTGATCGCCATGCGCCCCATGCTCAATGCGGGCTATGACACCCGTCTGGCCGCCGGGGTGATCACTGCCGGTGGCACGCTGGGCATCTTGATTCCACCTTCGGTGATGATCATTGTGTATGCCGCTGTGGCCGGCCAGTCGGTGGTCAAGCTCTATGCGGCGGCCATGTTTCCCGGTTTCTTTCTGGCGCTGCTTTACCTGATTTACATCATTGGCTGGGCCATGCTCGATCCCAAGGTGGCGCCCAAGCTGCCTATCGATAAGATGCGCGCGCCGATTGCGCCGTGGACGGCCCATATCGCTGCCCAGTATTCCCAGCGCATGCTGCCGGCTTTGCTGATGGCCGTATTGAGCCCCAGGCGTGCGCTGGCGTTTGCCGCCGAGGGTGTGAAGACGACTTGGCTGGCGCTGGTCTCCAGTCTGGTGCGGGCCCTCACGCCCGCTCTGGTGGCGGCGGCCTGCCTGGGCGCTGCCTGGTGGTACGTCACCATCTATCAAGTTGATCTGGCCAAGGCAGATGCTCCCACCGCCGGTGTTCAGGCTGGTGGTCAGGTGGCTGAGCCGGCTGGCTCAGGCGGTGTTTCCGAGCCCCCAGGGGCATCCTCCGGCGTTCAGGAGCCGCCCGGTGCGGCTTCGGGTTTGCGGGAACCCCCGGCCAGCTCGACCGGTTTGCAAGAGCCCCCCGCAGCGTCTTCCGGTCTGCAGGAGCCCCCGGGTGCCTCTTCAGGGGTTCGTGAGCCTCCTGGCGCATCGTCAGGTGTGCAAGAGCCCCCAGGCGCTTCAGCGGGTCTGAAAGAGCCACCTGGCGGATCGTCAGGGCTGAGCGAGCCTCCGGCGGCAGCGTCCGGTGTGCAGGAGCCGGCTGCGGCGGCATCAGCGGCCGAGCCGGCGCGGGCCGGAGCTGCGTCCGGGGTGGCCGAGCCTGCCGCGGCGGCGTCGACAGTGGGTCAGGTTCCCGACGGCTTCTACACCGGCTTTGCCGTGACCTGCCTGTTCATCCTTGCGCTGCTGGCCTGGTACTACTGGAAGTTCGATGCAGAGCAGTTCGAGATCATGAGCATGCTGGTCTCCTCGGTGATGCCGCTGGCGATTTTGACCTTCGTGGTGCTGGCGGTGATTCTTTTCGGGATCACCACCGCCACCGAATCTGCAGCGGTCGGTTGTATGGGCGCTTTCTTGATGGCCTGGCAGGCCAGATCGCTGACCTTTGAGAAGATCAAGCAGGCCGTCTTTCTGACCGCCAAGACCACCTCCATGGTGTGCTGGCTGTTTGTGGGCTCGGCCTTGTTCTCGGCGGTGTTTGCCCTGCTGGGTGGGCAGCGTCTGGTGGAGGAGTGGGTGATGGCGATGGACCTGTCGCCGATCCAGTTCCTGCTGCTGTCGCAGGCGATCATCTTCGTGCTGGGATGGCCGCTGGAGTGGACCGAGATCATCGTGATTTTCGTGCCGATCTTCCTGCCCTTGCTGCAGCATTTTCAGATTGACCCGATGCTCTGGGGCGTGCTGGTCTTTGTGAACCTGCAGGCCGCCTTCCTGTCGCCGCCGGTGGCCATGTCGGCTTTCTACCTCAAGGGGGTGTCGCCATCTCATGTGACGATCAATCAGATTTTTGCGGGCATGATGCCCTACATGCTGATCGTGATCTTGTGCATGGTCTTGATGTACATCTGGCCCGGCTTGACGCTCTGGCTGCCCAACTACCTGTACGGGGCATAACGCCCAGCCATGGCCGATGACAAAGCGCCCCGCAAGGGGCGCTTTGTCCTTGAGGCGACGCTTGTGGCACCGCCCAGGTGCGGCTTCGGTTATATTGACGTTGACGTAAACGTCAATTAAGGATCCTGGGTTCCAATGCCCAGACTCCTCCCCGAGCCGGTGCTGCAGCGCCCCGGCCCGAATACGAATCCAGCGCTGCGGAGATCTTCCATGACCGACCTGTCTGCCGAGTTCAAGGCCTTGGCCAACTATCGCCCGACCCACAAGGTGCGTTTTGTCACCGCCGCCAGCTTGTTTGACGGCCATGATGCGGCCATCAACATCATGCGCCGCATCCTGCAGGGCATGGGCGCCGAGGTCATCCATCTGGGCCACAACCGCTCGGTCGATGAGGTGGTGACCGCCGCCTTGCAGGAAGACGCTCAGGGCATCGCCATCAGCTCCTACCAGGGCGGCCATGTCGAGTATTTCAAGTACATGGTCGATCTGCTCAAAGCCCGCGGTGGCGAGCACATCCAGGTGTTTGGCGGCGGCGGCGGCGTGATCGTCGCGCCCGAAATCCGCGAGTTGCAGGACTACGGCGTGACCCGCATCTACAGCCCGGAAGACGGTCAGCGCATGGGCTTGCAGGGCATGATCGGCGAGATGCTGATGCGCTGCGACCGCGACCTGAGCGGTTTTGCGCCCAAGCAGGCCGTCGCCATCGCAGGTCACGGCGAGATGAACTGGCGCGCCCTGGCGCAGCTGATCACCGCCTTGGAAAACGGCGCGGCCGATCCGGCCCTGCTGGCCGAGCTGCGCCGCAGCGCCGCATCGGCCAAGGTGCCGGTGCTGGGCATCACCGGCACCGGCGGCGCTGGCAAGTCCAGCCTGACCGATGAGCTGATCCGCCGCCTGCGCCTGGACCAGGACGACCGCCTGCGGGTGGCGGTGATCTCGATTGACCCTTCGCGCCGAAAGAGCGGTGGCGCCTTGCTGGGCGACCGCATCCGCATGAACGCCATCAGCCCCTGGTCTCAGGGCCCCCGGGTGTTCATGCGCTCGCTGGCCACCCGCGATTTTGGCAGCGAGATTTCAGCGGCCTTGCCCGATGTGTTGGCCGCCTGCAAGGTGGCCGGCTTTGACCTGATCGTGGTCGAGACTTCAGGCATAGGCCAGGGCGATGCGGCCATCGTGCCGCATGTGGACCTGCCGATGTATGTGATGACGCCCGAGTTTGGCGCGGCCAGCCAGCTGGAAAAAATCGACATGCTGGACTTCGCCGAATTTGTGGCGATCAACAAGTTCGACCGCAAGGGCGCCAGCGACGCGCTGCGCGATGTCTCCAAGCAGGTGCAGCGCAACAAGGAAGCCTGGAACACCCCCACCGAGCAAATGCCGGTGTTTGGCACCATGGCCGCGCGCTTCAATGACGACGGCGTGACCGCGCTCTACCAGGCGCTCAAAAGCCGCCTGACCGACCTGGGCCTGCAGTTCACGCCCGGCCGGCTGCCTGTCGTTCAGGTGCGGCACAGCACCAACCAGACCCCCATCGTTCCACCAGCGCGCACCCGGTATCTGGCCGAGATCTCCGACACGGTGCGCGGGTACAAAAAACGCGCCCGAGCCCAGGCCCGCTTGGCCCGGGAGGTCCAGCAGTTGCGTGAGGCCTCTCGCATGCTGGCCGAAACCAAGCCCGGAAAGGCGCGCGCCAGTGAGGCTGCTCTGGGCCTGGCTGAGGAGCGCGAGCATGGGATGGAGCCGGCAGCGCGCAAGTTGCTGCAGCACTGGCCCGAGATGCAGCAGGCCTATGCCGGCGACGAATTTGTGGTCAAGGTGCGCGACAAGGAAATCCGCACCGCCTTGACCACCCAAAGCCTGTCGGGCACCACCATACGCAAAGTCAGCTTGCCGCAGTATGAGGACCATGGCGAGATCCTCAAGTGGCTGATGCTCGACAACGTGCCGGGCAGCTACCCCTATACCGCTGGCACCTTCGCCTTCAAGCGTGAAAACGAGGACCCTACCCGCATGTTTGCCGGCGAGGGCGATCCTTTTCGCACCAACCGTCGCTTCAAGCTGCTGTCCGAAGGCATGCCGGCCAAGCGCCTGTCGACCGCCTTCGACTCGGTCACCCTTTACGGCAATGACCCGGACCTGCGGCCCGATATCTACGGCAAGGTGGGTAATTCGGGGGTGAGCATCGCCACCCTCGATGACATGAAGGTGCTGTATTCAGGCTTTGACCTGTGCAACCCGACCACCTCGGTGTCCATGACCATCAACGGCCCGGCGCCGTCCATCCTGGCCATGTTCATGAACACCGCGAT
>JBAXEN010000328.1:0-4664 GCA_037140415.1 Betaproteobacteria bacterium
TGGCCAGCAGGTACCATTCGCACATGATTGACGTGACCATGGCGAATTTTGAACAGGAAGTCATCGCCGCTTCCATGAGCACCCCGGTTCTGGTGGATTTTTGGGCCCCGTGGTGCGGGCCCTGCAAGTCGCTCGGGCCGGTGCTGGAAAAGCTCGAGGTCGACTACGGCGGGCGCTTCAAGCTGGTCAAGGTCAACTCCGACGACGAGCAGCAGCTGGCCGGCGCTTTTGGCATCCGCAGCATCCCGACCTGTGTGCTGCTGGTGGGCGGGCGGCCGGTTGACGGCTTTGCCGGCGCCTTGCCCGAGGGCCGGCTGCGCGAGTTCCTCGACAAGCACCTGCCCAGCGACGAGGAAATGCAGGCCCAGGCCGGCGCACAAGAGGCGCAGGAGCTGATGGACGACGGCGATCTGCAAAGCGCCATCGACAAGCTGGCCCAGGCCCTGGCGGCCGATCCGGGCAATGAAGACGCCCGCTTCGATTACGTCAAGCTGCTCATTGGCACCGGTCAGCTGCCCGAGGCGGCGCAGGCGCTGGCCCCGGCGCTCGGCGGTATTTCGGTGCCGCTGCGCTTTGAGGCGCTCAAGCAGTGGCTGGCCGCGCTGGAATTTGTCACGACGCACGCCCAGGGCGGCTGGTCGCTGGAGCAGTTCGATGCGGCGATTGCACTCAACAAGCGCGACTTCGATACCCGCCTGGCCAAAGCCCGGGTGCTGATGGCCGCCGGCCACTGGACCGAGGCCATGGACGAGCTGCTCGAGATCATCATGCGCGACAAGAAGTGGGCCGACGAGCTGCCCCGCAAGACCATGGTTGCCATCCTGGAGCTGCTCTCGCCGCCCAAGCCCAAGGCCAGCGGTGCGGTGCCGGGCAAGACCGCTGCCGGCATTGAAATCGTCGGCGCCAAGGCGGTGGAGGAAGACCCGCAGGCTGCGCTGGTCTCCAGTTATCGCCGCAAGCTCAGCATGATGCTCAACTGATGGGCGAGGTGCCAGGCCGGGCCGTGCGGCCGGGTCGGGTTGAGTCAGCGTTCAGACACAAAGACATAGGACACCGGGCCATGGCAAGCATTCAAAGACGGCGTTTGGTTTTAGGGGCGGCTTCGGCGCTGGCCGCGGTGCAGGGCTCAGCCTGGGCCCAGGCCTATCCGGCCAAGCCGCTGCGCTTGGTGGTGCCGCAGGCCGCTGGCGGCGGCTCGGACACCATTGCCCGTTATGTCGCCGAGCGTTTGGCCACGGCCTTAGGTCAGCAGATCGTGGTTGACAACAAGCCTGGCGCTGCCGGCATGCTGGGCGCCGAGATCGTCAAGACCGCGCCGGCCGACGGCTATACGATGCTGCTGGGCGCGATCGACACCATCACCGCGCCCTTGGTCAGTCGGCGCAAGCCTTTCGACGGCGTGGCCGACTTTGCCGCCATTACCCAACTCACCGCTTCCCACAATGTGCTGGTGGTCGGCCCCTCCTTTACCGGCAAGACGCTGGCCGATCTGGTGGCGCAGGCCAAGGCCAACCCAGGGCGCATCGACTATGCGTCCTCCGGCGTGGGCAGCATGCAGCATCTGGCCGGCGAAATGCTGGCCCGCATGAGTGGCATACAGCTCAACCATGTGCCCTACAAGGGCGGCCCGCCGGCTTTCACCGACCTGGTCGGCGGCCGCATCCCGGCCATGATTTCGGGCATGCAGGGCGCCATTCCCCAGATCAAGGCCGAGAAGGTCCGCGCTCTGGCGGTGACCGGCAAGCGCCGCTCGCCGGCCCTGCCCGATGTGCCCACCGTCAGCGAGGCCCTGGGCCTGCGCGACTATGAGGCGCTCAATTGGCAGTCGCTGCTGTTCCCGCCGGGCACGCCCAAGCCGGTGGTCGACCGGGTGGCCGGTGAGGTGATCAAGATTTTGGCCCAGCCCGAGGTGCGCGAGCGCTTGCTGCAGATGGGCTATGAGCCCATAGGTAACCGGCCTGAGCAGTTTGCGGCGTCCGCAGCCGAAGACCAAAAGCGCTGGAGCGCCGTCATCTCGGCTGCCAACATCACTTCGGATTGATTTTTCCTCCAGGAGCTCCCATGCCCATCACCCGCGGCAACCCACCCGGCATGAAGAATGTGCGCGCGACGGTCTATAACCACTATGTCCGCGTCGACCAGCCCAAGAGCATGATTTTTGTCTCGGGCCAGGTCTCGCGCGACAGCGACGGTCAGCAGGTCGGCCTTGGCAGCATGCTCGAGCAGACCCGCCAGTGCATACGCAATATTGAAAAGTCGCTCACGGCCGCCGGCGGCAGCCTGTCCGACATTGTCTGGACCACGGTCTACACCACCGACATTCGCGAGTTTCGCCAGATCGTGGCGGCCCGCGAGGAGTTCTTCAAGGACCACCTGCCCACCAGCACCATGGTCGAGGTGGCGCACCTGGCCGACCCGGGCCTGATGGTGGAGATCCAGGTCATCGCTGCGCTCTGAGCGGCCGCCGCACCCCTTGCGCTGCGGCGTTGATGGCCGACATCAGCTTTTGTGATGTGCCAAGGACGCCGACGCGGCTTAATATCTCCCCCGTTCCTTTGAAGGGCGATGGGAGAGGGAAGGTTTATGGCGGGCAAGCAAAGCAGACGTTATTTCATGGGCGCCGTTGGCGCGGGCTCTGTGCTGTGGGCCAGCGGCCTGCGCGCGCAGGAATGGCCGGCCAAGCCGGTCAAGATCATCGTGCCCTATGCGGCCGGCGGTGTGACCGATATGCTCACCCGGCTGGTGGCCACCCAGCTGGGCGTGGCCATGAAGCAGCCCTTCCTGGTGGAAAACCTGCCCGGTGCCAGCGGCATCATTGGCTCCGACCGGGTGGCCAAGGCCAGCCCCGATGGCCACACCCTGCTGGCTTCGGGCATGGCCTCGCTGGTGATCACGCCCAGTGCGGGCACCACGCCCTTCGACCCGATGCGCAGCTTCAGCCACATCGCCTTGCTGGGCGGTCCGCCGCTGGCGCTGGTGGTGCACGCCAGCGTGACGGCCAAGGACGTCAAAGACTTCATTGCGCAGGCCAATGCCAAGCCGGGTGGGCTCAGCTATGGCTCGCCTGGCGCGGGCACCCACAACCACTTGATGGGCGAGCTGTTTCGCACCCGCACCGGTGCCAACATGGTCCATGTGGCCTACCGCGGCGGCGGCCCGGCGGCGGCTGATTTGCTGGCGGGCCATATTCCGGCCGCCTTTCTGACCTTCAGCACCGTGGTCGAGCAGGTCAAGGCCGGCAAGCTGCGCCTGATTGCGGTCACATCCGGCCAGCGTCTGCCTGGTTTTGCGGAGGTACCCACCTTTGCCGAGCAAGGCTACGGCTACCTGAGCACCCACAACTGGTGCGGCCTGTCGGCCCCGGCCGGTCTGGCGCCGGCGCTAGCCGCAAGGCTCAATGCCGAGGTGCAAAAAGCCATGCGCACGCCCGAGGTGCGCAAGGTGATGCAGCAGGAATTTGTCGAGCCCAACAGCCTGGACCCTGCCGCTTTCACCGACTACTTCAAGGAAGAGATCGCCCGCTGGGCGCCGGTGGTCAAGGCCGCCAACCTCAAGCTGGGCACCTGATCGGCGCTTAATCTGCGCTTAATCGACGCTTGAGGACGCACCCACTCAGGGCAGTTGCAGCCCCGGCCACTTCTCGCGCACCCGATCGCGCAACTCCCGGCTGGGCTCGACCACCTGCGGAAAGCGCGCCAGGTGCTCGAAGGGCTTGCAGGCATCGATCACCACCTTGGAAGCCAGCGGCGCTGCATGAGGGTAGGCGATGGACATCGGGTCGGTCTTGGAGCCCATGCCGCGGCGGATGATGTCAAAGTCCTCCGAGGGCTCGGTGCGGGTGGCCAGCGCCCACATCACCTCCGACAGATTGGCCGGGTCGATGTCTTCGTCGACCACGATCGAATACTTGGACATGTAGGCGCCGGCCCCGCATTGGCTCAGCAGATGCCCGGCTTGGCGGGCATGGCCGGCGTAGCGCTGGCGGATGGACACCACATTCATCAGGCGCGCCCCGCCCACCTCATGGGCCCAGACGCCTTGCACCTCGGGCACGCCCGCTTGCGCCAGTGCGTTGAACAAAATGGCCGAGCGCATCACCGCCTTGGAGTAGGAGTAGTCGTTGGGCGGTTTGCCGGGCGGGCTGCCCATCAAGATGGGCTTGTTGCGGTGGTAAATGCGCTCGATGCGCACCACCGGCGCCTGGCCCACGCCGCCAGCGTAGTAGCCCAGGAATTCGCCAAAAGGCCCTTCGGCGGCCACTTCGCCCGGATGGCAAAAGCCTTCGAGGACGATCTCCGCGCCGCTGGGAAAGGGCAGACCGGTCACCTCACCGTGCACCACCGAGACCGGCTGGCCGAGGATGGCGCCGATGTAGTTGAACTCCGAGACCTCGAAGGGCACCTCGATGCCGGAGATCAGGTAGTTCAGCGGGTCGGCCCCGAGCACGATGGCCACCGGAAAGGGCTTGCCCGCCTCGATGTATTTGGCATGCTGGATGTGGCCGTGCTTGCCCGGGATCATCATCAGCGTCACCCGGTCCGGGCCCACCATTTGCACCCGGTAGGTGCCGACGTTGATCCAGCCCGACTCCAGGTCGCGGGTCACGATGGAGCAGCCGGTGCCGATGAAGCGACCGCCGTCCTTTTCATTCCACAAGGGCGCCG
>JBAXEN010000329.1:0-4631 GCA_037140415.1 Betaproteobacteria bacterium
AAGCCGCCGGTCACGCTTTTCCAGCGGCCCAGCACATGCTCGATCAGGATGGCAAAGGCCAGCGTCACCATGGCCAGGTACAGGCCCGAAACCCGAATGGCCGGCAGGCCCAGGGCCAGGCCCACCAGCGCACTGATCGCCATGGCCAGCACGATGCTCGCGCCAAAGGGCAGGCCCTGCGTTAAAAACCAGGCGTGGGCATAGGCGCCGACCGCCAGAAAGGCCGAGTGCCCCAGCGAGACTTGACCGGTATAGCCACTGAGCACCATCAGCCCCAGGCTGGCAATGGCCAGGATGAAGAGGTAGGTCAACTCGCCCACATAGTATTTGGGCAGCAACCAGGGCGCGGCCAGCAGCACCAGCGCGAGTAGCGCGTAGGCCAGCTTCTGCGAGGGGTAGCGCAGCAGGCGCTTGCCGTCGCGGTAGGAGGTGTCGTAGTCGAATCGCATGTTTAGATCCGCTCAGACCCGGCGTCCGTGGGCTTCGCCCAGCAGCCCGCGTGGCCACAGCACCAGGGTGGCGATCAGCACCACATAGGCGGTCACGTCCTTGGAGCCGTCGGGCAGGTAGACCCCGGCAAACTGCTCGATCACGCCCAGCAGCAGCCCGCCCAGAATGGCGCCGGGAATGCTGCCAAAGCCGCCGAGCACCAGCGCTGCCAGCGCCTTGAGCACCACGATCCACAGCGAGATGTCAACCAGTGCAATCGGCGCCAGCAGCAAGCCGCAGATGCCCGCGATGGCGCCGGCCAGGGCCCAGACCAGTGAGGTCACCCGCTTGACCCGGATGCCGCTCAAGTAGGCCGCCAGTTGGTTCTGCGAGGCGGCCTGTATGGACACCCCCAGCGCGGTGCGGGTGAGAAAGGCATAGACCAGCGCGGTCAGCAGCAGGGCCACGGCCAAGATGACCAGGCTCAGGTCGCTGATCACCAAGCCACCGATCTGTGTCGATTGCTGCGACCAGGGCGTGGGATAGGTGCGCGACTCGGGCCCGAACACCATGCTGACCAGGCCGCGCAGCATGAAGGCCACTGCGATGGTGAGCATCACGCCCGCAAATTGCGGTTGACCGACGATGCGCCGCATCACCCGGGCGTCGATCTGCCAGGCCAGCACCGCGGCAAAAGCGGTGGTGAGCAGCGCCGCCAGCCAGAAGGGCAGGGCCAGCTCGACGATCAGCGCCCAGGCCACAAACGACGAGGCCATCAGCACATCGCCATGGGCGAAGTTGAGCACCTCGGTGGCCTTGTAGGTGATCACCAGGCCCAGCGCGACCAGGGCGTAGATGGCTCCGGTGGCCATGCCATTGAGCAGCAGCTGTAGATTGGCGACGAGTTCCAGGGCCATGGTTCACTCTAGCGCCTGCGGCGCATCTGCGGTATCGAGGAAAGCCCGATGTAAACAGGCGCGCTGCTGCTTCATGGCCTGCTCCTGGGCGGCCGGGGGAAGAAGGCCGGTGTGCGGGCCATGTAGTCGGCATAGTCTGGTTTGGTCTTGAGCATGTAGCGCTCGGTCATGCTCAAGGCAGAGCCCCGGTTCATGAACCAGAACACAAACATCACCGATGGAAGTCCCAGCCAGCCCATGGGCGCGGCCAGGGCGAGCAGGCCCCAGGCCAGCCAGGTCATGGCCTCGCCAAAATAATTCGGATGCCGGCACCAGGCCCACAAGCCGCTGTCCATCACCTGTCCCTTGCGGCTTGGGTCCTTGCGAAACCGGTGCATCTGCCAGTCGCCGCCGACCTCGAAGAGCTGACCAATCAGCCAGGCCGCTGCAGCCAGGACGCTCCAGAGCCCGGCATCGCCGCTTACCTGCAGCGCAAAAGCCAAGGGCAGGCACCAGACCCAGACGATCACGCCTTGGGTCAGGTAAATCTGGAAATAGGAGCGCCACCACCAGCTCGCGCCGCCCCGTGCGCGCCATTTGGCATAGCGGGCCTCCTCGCCATGGGGCAGATAGCGCAGGGCCAGGTAGATGGCCAGGCGCCAGGCCCACAGGCTCAGGGCAAGGAGCAGCAAGAGCAGGGTGCTCGAACGCTCGCCGCCGGCCTGCCACCAGGCCACCACGGCAGCCAGCCAAGGCGCCAGCGGATAGGCGATGTCCATCAGGCTGTGGTTGCGCAGCACCGTCCCCAAGAACCAGACCGCGCTGAGCACCGCCAGCATGCTCAGGCCCATGCCCTGCCAGGTGTGCAAGCCCCGGGCCAAATCAGGCGGCGCCACCCATTGCAGCAGCAGCAAGCCCAGGGCGAACAAGGCGCTCCAGCGAAGGGTCATGGCGCAGCCCCTTGCATGAAGGCGACAAAAGCCTGGTTGGCATCGGGCTGGGTGCGGCCGGGCAGGGCGCACAAGCGGGCCCAGGCCGCGGGCAGATCCTCGCCGGGGGCGCGCTCGATCGCGGCGGTCTCGCTGACCGCGCCGCGCGCCAGTCGGCGGCCACCAGCGACCACCACCTCGCCCTGCAAGGAGCAATCGGGCGAGAGCAACCACAGCAGCACCGGAGCCAGCTCCTGGGCCGGCAGGGCTTGTGCCAGCTCCGCGCTGAGGTGAGCCGCGGTCATTTGGGTGTGGGCATAGGGCGAAAGGGTGTTGCAGATGATGTGGCTACGCCGGCCCTCCAGGGCCAGCGTACGCATCAGCGCTTCCACCGCGCCCTTGGAGGCCGCATAGGCCGACAGGCCCGCGCCACCAAAGCGTCCGGCGCTTGACGAGGTGGCCAGCAGCCGACCGCCCCCCTGCGCCTTCATGACGGGCCAGACCGCATGAAACAGGGCCAGGGTGGCGCCAAAGCCCACCTCCATGATGGCGCGCAGATCGGCCAGGGTGGTTGCGCCAAAGCTGCTGTGTTGGCCCAGTGCCGCGTTGGCATGGACCATGTCAATCCGTCCCCAATTTTGCAGGGCCTGATCGACGAGCTGCTGTGCGGTGTGTGGACCGGCGGCGTCACTCGTATTGGCCTGGGCCTGGCCGCCGGCGGCAATGATCTCGGCCACCACCTGGGCGGCGCGTCCGTCGGCCGGATGCTGGCCGGGAGAAAGCCGGCTGTTGACCAGCACCTTGGCGCCACAGCGTGCCAGCGCCAAGGCGCTGGCGCGCCCTATGCCCTGACCGGCGCCGGTGACGATGGCCACCTGACCGCTCAAATCGGGCAGGCTCTCGCTGTGGCCAAGTGGGGCGGCCTGTGGCGTCTGGTTCATGCTGTCGCCACTTCTGCGGCCGCAGCGCGGGGGCTGTGGGTCGGCTTGCCCTCGGGCAGCACATCGCGCGCCTGCACCTCCTCGCGGCAGTGGCTGCACACCACCTGCGGCGCAAATTCATGGCCGCAGCTGTGGGTGGGAATGATGGAGCTGGGCTGATGCAGATGGTGGCGTGAAGCCCAGTGCGACAGGCAGACGATGTAGCCCAGCAGGTCGCGGCTGGCGGCGGTCAGGCGATAGATACGCCTGCGGCCATCGCTGCGGTCGCTTTCGCAGCGCAGCAGGCCAAACTCGACCATGCCTTCCAGCCGTCGCGCCAGCACGCTGGGCCCTATGCCCAGCACTTGGGACAGCTCGTCAAAATGGTGGCAGCCCAGCACCACCGCGGTGACGATCAGCAAGCTCCAGCGGTCGACCCGCAGGCCCAGGCTGGGTTGACCGGCAGCGGGTATGCGCGGCGCGCGCGTCGGCCTGGCCTTGGTCTGCAGCAGGGCTGGCACCGGCTCCAGCCGCAGCTGCATGCGGGTGATGTCGGCATCTTCGGTGCAGGCCCGGCAGGCCAGCACCGGCATGAGCCGGTGGCCGCAGCGCCGGTGCAGCAAGACTGCCGGCAGGTTGGCGCCGCCCTGACCCCAGCGCCTTTCCCAAGCCCACATCATCAGCACCTGTGGGTACAGGGCCAGCGCCTTGGCACTGGGGTGGTAGCTGTGGCGCAGAGGCCGCTGCTGGTAGGGCCGAGGCTCGAGCAAGCCCAGGGCGGTCAAGTTGCGCAGGCGCTCGGACAGGGTATGCCTGGGGATGCCCAGGACCTGCTGCCATTGATCGAAACGTTTGAGGCCGGTAAAGGTGCCGAGCATGACCTGTACCGTCCAGCGGTCGCCCAGGATGCCCAGGCCGTGGCTGAGGGTGCTGCTGGCCAGTGCCAGTCGCGTCAATTCGACGTCGACCGGTCGGCTCATGCCAGGCTTTCAATCACCATGGCCACCGCCAGACCGGCCGCGCCGCACAGAGCCACCACCGCACGGCGTTGGCCGCGGCGCTCGAGCTCGTCGAGCGCGGTGCCCACCAGCATCGCGCCGGTCGCGCCCATGGCATGGCCCAGGGCAATGGCGCCGCCGTTCACATTGAGCTTTTCGTGCGGTACCGCCAGATGCAACATGTAATGCAGCATCAGCGCGGCAAAAGATTCATTGACCTCGAACAGGTCGATGTCCTGGACGCTCAGTCCGGCGCGCGCCAGCGCCTTGCGGCTGGCATCGACCGCGCCGGTCAAGGCCAGGGTGCGATCGACCGAGGCGTCGGCGCAGGCCAGAATGCGCCCACGCGCACGCAAGCCCAGGCGCTGATAAACGAAAAGACCAGGCCCACGGCAAAGATTGGCGCATCGGCCAGGCTGAGCAAGGCACGCTCTTTGTAAAGGCTGTAAGCCCCAGCAC
>JBAXEN010000330.1:0-4615 GCA_037140415.1 Betaproteobacteria bacterium
ACAAAGTACAGCATGGCGCTGGCGTCTTGCACCACCACATCACCGGTATGAAACCAGCCGCCGCGCCAGGCCTGCTCGGTAGCCTCGGGCTCACCGAGATAGCCCGAGAAAAAGCCGCGCCGAGGATCGTCCCCGCTGGCGCGCACCAGCAACTGCCCGGCCTGGCCCGCAGGCAGGTCGCGGTCTTGCTCGTCGACCACCCGCACTTCGACCGGCTGCGCTGGCCGGCCGAAGGCGCGGGTATCGGTCATTCGTGGTTCAAATTGATTGGCCAGAAAGCGTCCGGTCTCGGTCATGCCCCAGACCTCGACAAAGGGAAAACCAAAACGCGCCTCCACCTGCGGGTGCAAGCTGGGGTCGCAGCCGGCACCCAGCCCGAAGCGGATGCGGTGGGCGCGCTCGAGCGGACTGCTGGCCTGCTTGAACAGGGCCGGCGGCATGATGCCCAGGTAATGGACGGCGGTGGCTTGCGAGCGCACGCAGTCGTCCCACCAGGTGCTGGCATGAAAGCGGTCGGGCAGCACCAGACAGTTGTCGGTCAGGCACATGGTGGCAATGCTGGTCATGCCGCAGTTCATGTGAAACACCGGCAGTGGGTTGAGCAGCCTGTCCCCGCCATGGCTAAAGCGCAGCGCGCCGCCGAGGTCGCGGTACCAGGCGCCGGCGGTCATCACATACTCATTGGTGAGCACGCAGCCTTTGGGCGGCCCTGAGGTGCCCGAGGTGAACAAGATGGCGGCCTCGCGCTGCCAAGGGTCAGCGCTCAGTGCTGCCACCGGCCCCGGGGCCGACCCCAATTGCTGCGCGAGCGCCTCGCTGGAGACCAGCGCCACCTGGCTCCACCGGCTGCGGTCGGCCAATACCGATTGCAGCAGGCTGTAGCGCGGCGCAGTGCTGACCACCAACTGTGCCTGAGAGACCTGCAGCACATGCGCGATCTCGCCGGCGCGGTGGTCCGGGTTGAGCGGCACGATGGACGCGCCCAGCTGGTTGAGCGCCAGGAAATGAAAAAAATGCCGCGGGTGGTTGCCCACCGCCAAGGCTACCCGGTGGCCTTGGCCCCAGCCTTGGCCCCTGTAGGCCTGGACCAGCGCATCGACCTCCTGGCCAGCCTCCTCGAAGCTCCATTGCTGTCCGCCCGAGCAAGCCGATTCGGCCAGGAAGGGCCTATCGGCGGCGCGTCCGCGCGCAGCGGCAAAGGCCTGGTGGAGGCTGCGCGATGCGTCGTGCGGGTAGCTCATTGCGCAAGGCTCAGGCCAGAATCAGCGGCAGACGTTTAGGCCCGCGCATGATGAGCGCGTCTATCCAGTCGGGCGGCGCGCTGCCGGCGCGCATCTTCGGAAAGCGGGCCGCCAGCTCGCCCAGACAGACCTTGGCCTCCATCCGGGCCAGCGGCGCGCCCAGGCAAAAATGAATGCCGAAGCCGAAGGTCAAATGGCGGTTGGGCGTGCGCGCCAGCTCCAGCCGGTGCGGGTCGCTGAACTGGCGGGGGTCTCGGTTGGCCGCGTTGATCATGGCAAACAGGCGCTCGCCGGCGCGCAAGGTCTTGCCGCCAAGCTCATGGTCTTGCGCCACCACCCGGGCGATGCTGTTGCTCGGACCGTCGTAGCGCAAAAACTCCTCCACTGCGGCGTCGATCAGCGCCGGCTCGGCATGCAGCCGCTCGAGCTGGTCTGGGTGCTTGAGCAGGGCCACCACCGCGCTGCCCAGCAAATTGGTGGTGGTCTCATGCCCGCCAAACAGGAAGAGCATGCAGCAGCCCACCAACTCGTCTTCGCTGAGCATACCCCCGTCGTCGCGCGCAGCGACCATGCGGCTGATCGCGTCGCTGCCCGGCTCGCGCCTGCGCAGCGCGATGATCTCGCGGAAGTAGGCCGACATATGGTCGGCGCCATCGCGCGCCCGGCGGTATTTGTCGCCCTCGCCCTGGGCTGTGCCTATGAACAGGCGCAGATCGTCCGACCAGCCCTTGATGGCCCGAAAGTCTTGGCGCGGCACGCCCAGCATGTCCAGAATGACAAAAGCCGGAAAGAGTTCGGCCACCTCTTTCATGAAGTCCATCTCCTGCGAGGGATCCAGACCCTGCATGATGTGATCAAAGGCACTGCGGATGGCCGGCCCCATTTCGGCCACGGTGGCCGGTGAAATGACGGTATTGAGCAGGCGGCGCAGGCGGGTGTGCTCGGGCGGCGCCTTGAACACCAGCCAGTGGTTGAGGTAGCGCATCACCCCGCTGAGGATGTCGCGGCGCTCATCCTTCAGTGAATCGTAGAAGGGCCGCAGTCGGTCCGAGGACACGCCCTGGCCCATGCAGACCTGCCGCACATCGTCGTAGCGGGTCAGGATCCAGCTCTTGAGCGCCGGGCTCCAGTGCACCGGGTCGTGCTCCTGCAAGCGCTCATAGAGGGCAAAGGGATCGCGGCGGGTATCGTCGTCGTTGGGGTTGTAGACCAGAGAGGCAGAATCAGCGTTCATTCAGTGTGCGAAACGGTTCGGTGGGCACAGCCAGCCTTCATGTTGCATGAGCTTTTCCAGACCGTATCAGCCGGCCGCTTGGGCGGCAAGAGGGCATACCCACGGGCCTGTCGCTTCGGCATGGGCCCTGTCAAGGCGTCCCGTGGGCCCCGCGCAGCAAGATCTTGCCGCTGCGGCCTTCCCGGGCTGCATGGGCCAGCGCCTGGGCGATGTCGTCCAGGCCATAGACCTGCTCGACGCTCATGTGCAGCACGCCCTGGCGGGCCAGTTCCATCAAAGCCGGATAGACCTCGCGGCTGGCCTGTTTGTGCGCCGGGTCGCCAAACCAGCGGGCCAGCCAGAAGCCGCGCAGCTCTATGTCTCTGAAGATCAGGTCATGCGCCGCGATCTGGCTGGGCTGGCCGCTGAGCAGGCCATACACCCGCAGGCGGCCACCTTCGCTCAGGCAGGCGGCCAGCGCTGCGGTGGCGGTGCCGCCGAGGGCGTCCAGTCCCAGAATCACCGGGGCATCGCCGGTAATACCCCGAACCTGCGCGCGCAAGGCCTGCGGATCGCTGCCGTCGTCGACCAGCCAATGCCCGCCCTCGTTGCGGGCCGCTGCCTGTTCCCGGCGCACGATGTTGATCACCTGGAGCCCCAAGTGGGCGGCGATCTGCCGCACGCACTGGCCCACTGCCGAGTTGGCCGCGTTTTGCAACACCCATTGGCCTGGCTTCAGCGCCCCTTCGTGCTGGAGCAGCACCCAGGCGGTGGCGGGGTTGGCCGTGAGCATGGCCTGCTGGAGTGGGTCGCCATCTTCAGGCAGGGGCAACAGTGCGCGTCGGGGCATCACGCATTCGTCGGCCCAGAGCTTGCCGCCCAAGGGCAAAACCCGCTGCCCAGGCTGCAAATCCTGCACCTCTGCGCCGCATTCCAGGACCACCGCCACACCTTCATGACCGGGCACATAGGGCAGGGCGGGCAGCACCCCGTACTGTCCCTTCATTTGCAGCAAGTCAGCGGGCAGGATAGGCATGGCCAGCATGCCGATGCGCACCTGGCTGGGCCCCAAAGGCAGTCGCTCTAGCGCTCTGATTCGCACGCGCTCGCTCCAGGGTAAATCGGCACGGGTGTCTATGACTTCGACCACGCGAGGCGCAACATCGAGAAAACTCATGGGTACAAGCCTGGGTTGTAAGGGGTATCAAGCCGCAGGAAACCCGACGGCGCTGCTACCATTTTGACCGAGCCGGGCCGCAGGTCTGCGCCGCCCCTTTCCTGGATGGACATGAGCACTTCGGCAGAACCTGGCCCCCCCGCGCAGCCCGCGATGGCGGTGCGCCGCATAGGCAGCGCCCACATCGGTGGGCGTCCGGCATCTCTGCAAGGCTTGCCGCCGCGACAGATCCGGTATTCGCCCGGCGGCCCGGTGGTGAACCTGGACCCCAACGGCGACTTTGAGATCGAGCAGATGTATGTGCAGTATGTGCAGTTGCAGCAGCCGCGGGCGCACTATCCGCTGCTGTTGATGCACGGCGGCGGCATGAGCGGGGTCTGCTACGAGACCAAGCCCGACGGCCAAGACGGTTGGCAAAGCTTCTTTTTGCGCGCCGGCCATGATGTCTGGACCGCCGACGCCGTCGAGCGCGGCCGGGCCACCTGGGCGCGCAGCCCGGAGTTTTTCGCAGGGGAGCCGGTGTTTCGCAGCAAGCAGGAGGCCTGGGAGCTGTTTCGCATTGGCCCGCCGGACTCCTGGCGCGGTCGGGAGCGCCAGGCCCATGCCGACACCCGTTTTCCGCTGGCCGCTTTTGACCAGTTCATGAAGCAGTCCACACCCCGCTGGAGCAGTACCGAGGCTGCGACCCAGGCGGCCTACGACGAGTTGGCCCGGCTGCATGGGCCCTTCGTGCTGATCGCCCATAGCCAGGGCTGCAACTTCGCCTTTGCCATGGCCCTGGCTCAGCCCGAGAAGGTGCGCGCCATTGTGGCGATCGAGCCCTCAGGCTTTCCGCAGGTGCCCGATCAGACCCTGGCCGGGCTGCGCGGCATTCCCCACCTCCTGGTCTGGGGCGACCACTTTGTAGGCCATCCCTTGTGGTCGCAGCTGCGGGTGGCGCTGGCTGGCTATCGGGATCGCCTGCGCGCGCAGGGGGTGCGGGCG
>JBAXEN010000331.1:0-4587 GCA_037140415.1 Betaproteobacteria bacterium
GGCTGCCAGAACGAGAGACTTGTTCATTTTTTGATTCCTTGATGAATGAGAAAAATATTTTCCACTTCGCCGAACACTCCGAAGCGTTTCGCCCGGAGCCTTCGCCAGGCTGAGCAACTCGAGCTCACCCAACCCAGCCCGAGAGTATAAGGCCTGGCGCCGAGCTTTGTCCAAGCTGGTGCACAGAGCCAAAAAATGGGCAAAAACCGCCCAGGTCGTGGGGCGACCGCTGCGGCTCAGGCTGCGGGATCGGCCAGCAACCAACCGTCCTCCAACCAGAGGCCGACCAACTCGCGTGCCGAGGCGCTCAGACGCGCCACCGCTGCGGCCGACAGGCGGCGTTCATCGGCGAGTTGGCGCATCAGACGAGCATCGAGCCCCCTTGCGTTCAAGGCCTCACCGTTGATAAATACCCTCCGCTCGTCGTAGAGCATGCGCGAACGCGGATGAAGACGCACGCCCTGCCCTTGCAGTTCGGTTGCGCCGCTGCCGTCAAACCAGACATTGGGCTTGGGCTCGGACAGGTATTCGCCCAAGGCGGCCGCCAGGGCCTGCGGGTCGCGCAAGGCCCGCGCGAGCGCCTGCTCGGCAAAACGCAGCAGGGCCGGCGGCACCGCCGCCGGGCTGCGGCTGGCGGGCTGACTTGGGTCGCGGTAGAGCTGGGGCGGCGCATCACCGTGCTCATCCTGCACCACTTCCGCCAGGCGGCTGAGCAAGGCTGCGGCCAGTTCATGGCGCGCTGGCGCCCGAAAGCCAATGGAATAGGTCATGCAGGCCTGCGGCCGGCCATCAGCGCCGGTGCAAGGCACAGCCACGCCGTCATGCGCATAGCCCGGGGGCAGATAGAGCATGTCGCCAGCGTGAAGCACGAATTCCTGCTGCGGCGCAAAGTGGCGCAGGATCTTGAGCGGCACATCGGCCTGCAGACTCAGGTCAGTCTGGGCGCTGATTTGCCAGCGCCGGCTGCCGCTGGCTTGCAGCAAAAACACGTCGTAACTGTCGAAGTGCGGCCCGACGCCCCCGCCCTCGCTGGCGTAGGAAATCATCACGTCATCGAGCCGGGCATCGGGGATGAAGCGAAAGCGCTGCATCAACTCATGCGCCCCCTCATCATGCAGATCCACCCCCTGCACCAGCAGGGTCCAGCCGGGCTGGCCCAGCGGCGGCAGCGCGCGGCGCGCAAACGGACCTCGCTTGAGCTGCCATTGCGCCTGGCCAACATGCGCGTGGCCGCGGCGCGCCGGGCTGCGGGTGATCAAGCGCGACTCCACCTCGTCCCGAGCAGCCAGCGCAAACAGCTGCGCGGCACTCAGCACAGGCTTGAGGCCCGGGATGGCCTGGCGCACCAACAAAGGCTTTTTTTGCCAATGGCGGCGCATGAATTGAGTGGGGCTCAGGCCGCCCAGAAGGCTTAAAACGTGCGAGGGTTCCATGGGACAATTGTCGGATGAAAATTTGTCAGTCGTGTGTGGTCGGCCTGACCTGGGTGATGAAAGACAGCCTGGGTGAGGTCCTCGATGAATTGGACGAGCCGGTCGAATTCCTTGTGGGCGGGCATGACCTGCTTGCAGCGGTCGAACAGGGCCTGATGGACAAGGAGGCGGGCGACAAGGTCGATCTGCACCTGGAGCCCGAGCACGCCTTTGGCGACTACGACGAGCAGCGGGTCTTCCTTGAAGCCAGAAATCTGTTTCCGGCCGAACTCGAGGAGGGCATGATCTACGAAGGCAGCGCCCTGCCGCCGGGCGTCGGCCGCGAAGCGCCCCAGGACCTGATGTATACCGTCACCGACATCTACCCCGAGCATGTGGTGATCGACGGCAACCATCCGCTGGCCGGCATGGCTTTGCGGCTACAGGTTCGCATTGCATCGGTACGGGCAGCCAGCCTAGAAGAGGTCGGCGCTGGCACCTTGGGCACCGGATTTTTCCAGCTGGAGTCCTCGCCCTTGACGGGCGAGCCGCGCCTGCACTGAACCCAATCAGGGCGCAAGCCGCTGAAGGGCCTCAGCGCTTGCCAGTCGAGCCGTAGCCGCCTTCGCCACGCTGGCTGGCGGCAAATTCACTCACCAGATTGAACTCGGCCTGGACCACTGGGACGATCACCAACTGCGCAATGCGCTCCATCGGTTCTATGGTGAAGGCCTGGGTGCTTCGGTTCCAGGCGCTGACCATCAGCTGACCTTGGTAATCGCTGTCGATCAAGCCGACCAGATTGCCCAGCACAATGCCGTGCTTGTGGCCCAGACCCGAGCGCGGCAGGATCAGGGCCGCATAGGCCGGGTCTTGCAGATGGATGGCCATGCCGGTGGGGACCAGCTGCCAGGCGCCGGGCTGCAGGGTCAAGGGCGCGTCCAGACAGGCCCGCAGATCCAGGCCAGCACTGCCCGGTGTGGCATAAGCCGGCATGGCCTGATGCAGGCGCTCATCGAGTATCTTGACATCGACTTTCATGGGGGCGTTTTCCTCAGTTCCTGGGCAATGCGTTCAATCAGCCGACAAGCCAGTTGCAGCTTGGGCGCGCGCGGCAGTTCTTGGGCACCGTGGGCATCGACCAGCAACAAGGCGTTGTCGTCCAGGCCGAAGGTTTGGGGCCCGATATTGCCCACCAAGAGCGGCACACCCTTACGCTCTCGCTTGGCCCGGGCATGGGCCAGCAGGTCCTGACTCTCGGCGGCAAAGCCAACGCAGTACAGCTGTCCGCTGCGCGCCCGCTCGCTGCCAGCCAGGCTGGCCAGGATGTCGGTGTTCTCAGTGAAATTCAGGGCCGGCGCTGCGCCGCCTTCGGTCTTCTTGATCTTGTGCTCAGCAGCGCTGACCGGCCGCCAGTCAGCCACCGCTGCCGTGGCCACAAACACAGTGGCCTGAGCTGCACTGGGCTGCACCGCCTGCCACATCTGCTCGGCCGAGCGCACATTGATGCGCCGCACGCCCCGGGGCGTGGCCAGGCTCACCGGCCCGGCCACCAGTGTCACATCGGCGCCGGCGCGCCAGGCCGCCTGGGCTATCGCAAAGCCCATCTTGCCGCTGGACAAATTGGTGATGCCGCGCACCGGGTCGATCGCCTCGTAGGTGGGCCCGGCGGTGACCAGCACACTTTGCCCGGCCAGGTGCTTGGGGGTGAAAAAGGCCTGCAGCTCTTCGAGCAGCTCTTCGGGCTCGAGCATGCGGCCGTCGCCAACCTCACCGCAGGCCTGCTCGCCCGCACCCACGCCCAGCACATGCGCGCCGTCGGCGGCCAGCTGGGCCAGATTTCGCTGGGTCGCCGGATGGGCATACATCTCGCGGTTCATGGCCGGAGCCAAGAGCAGAGGAACCTTGTCCAAGGGACGGGCCAGACACATCAAGCTCAGCAGCTCGCCGGCGCTGCCATGCAGCAACTGGGCCATAAAGTCTGCGCTGGCCGGCGCCACCAAGATCGCATCGGCCTCGCGCGACAAATTGATGTGCGCCATGTTGTTGCCTTCACGCGCATCCCACTGGCTGGTGTAGACCGGCCGGCCGCTGAGCGCCTGCAGGGTCACCGGGGTGATGAATTGCGCGGCGGCATCGGTCATGACCACCTGCACCGTCGCCCCGGCTTTAACCAGGGCCCGGCACAGCTCTGCGGCCTTGTAGCAGGCAATGCCGCCGGACAGGCCAAGCACCAGGTGCTTTCCGGCCAGGGGCTGGGAGGGATCGAGCGCTTGCATGGCGAGACTGTAACGGATGCGGCTGGGCGGGCCCTGCCGAAGCGCTTGTGATGGCTCTCGGCCTTAGAGGCACCCCTATAATCCCCGTTTACCACCTCAAGGAACTCGCGGTTCCTTCCTGACATGACCAAATTTGTCTTCGTCACCGGCGGTGTGGTGTCCTCCCTGGGCAAGGGAATCGCCTCAGCCTCCCTTGCTGCGATTTTGGAATCGCGAGGCCTCAAAGTCACTCTGATCAAGCTCGATCCCTACATCAACGTCGATCCGGGCACCATGTCGCCCTTCCAGCACGGCGAAGTGTTTGTGACCGAGGACGGCGCCGAGACCGACCTGGACCTGGGCCATTACGAACGTTTCATCACGACGCGTATGCGTCGTACCAACAACTTCACCACGGGTCAGATCTACAAAAGTGTGCTCGAAAAGGAGCGCCGTGGGGACTACCTGGGCAAGACGGTGCAGGTGATCCCGCATATCACCAATGAGATACAGGAATACGTTAAACGCGGCGCCGGCATAGGCACTGGCGACGCAGTCGACGTGGCCATCGTCGAAATTGGCGGCACGGTGGGCGACATCGAATCGCTGCCTTTCCTTGAGGCGGTGCGCCAGATGAGCCTGAAGATGGGGCCCAACAACACCGCCTTTGTCCACCTGAGCTATGTGCCCTGGATCGCAGCGGCTGGTGAACTCAAGACCAAACCGACCCAGCACACCGCCCAAAAACTGCGCGAAATCGGCATACAGGCCGATGTACTGCTGTGCCGCGCCGACCGGCCCATCCCTGACGAAGAGCGGGCCAAGATCTCGCTGTTTTCCAACGTGCCGGAGTGGGGCGTGATCTCGATGTGGGATGTCGACACCATTTACAAGGTGCCGCGCATGCTGCATGAGCA
>JBAXEN010000332.1:0-4585 GCA_037140415.1 Betaproteobacteria bacterium
TGGCCAAGACGCCGGGCATTGCCGAAACCCTGGACTGGGTGCGCGCCCTGCACCGGCTCCACCCCCAGGCCCTGCCCGAAGACATGAGCGCGCTGCTGCTGACCTTGGGCTGCCTGCTCAAGACCCGCGAGGACCGCTTCATGCTCAGCGCCGAACGCGCCCGCCAGCTCATCGAGGGCCGGCGTAGCGTAGGCGTGGCGGAGAAGACGTGAGGATTCGACCCGGCAGGCTGTGCGCCCTCTCCCCAAAGGGGCGAGGGAGTAAAACCCCGCGCTTTGGCTTCCTCCCTCTCCCTCTGGGAGAGGGCCGGGGTGAGGGCACGCGCCACACCACCACTGCTTCACGCCTGCCCCTCACCCTCTGTCCAAAGGGGCGAGGGGGCAAGACGCCTTGCACTGCGCAAACATGAACACCCAGCTGCAAGCCCTGCCCCTGAGCGAGCGCCTGGCCGGCTTTGCCGCGCTGCTGCGCGAGCACGGCATGAAGGTCGGGCCCTGCGAACAGCGCGACATGCTGCAAGCCGCCCTGGCGCTGGGCAGCCTCAAGCCCGCGCCGCTGCAGGCGGCCTGGCGGGCGATTGCCTGCAGCAATGCGCGCGACTGGCGCCAGTGGCCGGCGGTGTTCGAGCAGTACTGGCTGGCGCACAAGATCAAAGGCACGGTCAAGGTCAGCGGCCAGACGCGGCTGCGGCGCGACCTGCGCAGCCAGGTCAGCCAGATGCACCAAGCCATGGACGCGGCCGCCGCGCCAGCCCCAGCGCAGCAAGCGGGCCTGGCTTCCAGCGATCACAGCAGCAACGATCTCTCGCCTGAAGCAGCGCCGCTGCAGCGGGCCCAGGGCGGGGCCAGCCGTGGCGAGCCGCAGGCCCTGCATGAGCGCAGCGCGCAGATGTGGATGCCGCAGGAGCTGCATGCGCTGGCGCAACTGGCCCGACAGATCCACCAACAGCTGCAAAGCCAGCCCACCCGCCGCTGGCAAACCCATGCGCAGGGCCGCCGGCTCGACCTGCGACAGAGCCTGCGCCGCAGTGTGGCCCACGGCGGGCTGCCGATCCACCCGGTCTGGCAGCGCAAGCGCAGCCGGCCGCCCCAACTGTTTGTTCTGGTCGACGTGAGCCGCTCCATGGAGTCACACGCCGCGTTTTTTCTGCGCGTGGCACGGGCCATGGCGCAAGCCGCAGATGCGCGGGTCTTTGTGTTCCATGTGCGCCTGGCCGAGGTCACAGCGCTGATGCACAGCGACAGCGCGGCGGTGCAGGAAAAAATCAATGCGGTCACCGCCGGCTTTGGCGCGGGCACCCGCATCGCCACCAATTTGCAGGAATTCGCCCGCCGCCACGCCCGCGGCCAACTCGGCCGGCATGCCCGGGTGTGGCTGCTCAGCGATGGCTTTGACACCGATGCGCCCGATGAGCTTGCCAAGGTGCTACAAAGCTTACGTGGGCACGGCGCGCGCATCACCTGGTTCCACCCGACGCGCCAGCCACCGAGCTCGCTGGCCCTGGCCCAGGCACGCACCTTGATCGACCGCTTCATTCCCCTGGCCAACCTGGCCGACCTGGCCCGCGCCCGGCCTTTGCTGCACTGACTCTCGACATTGAAAGTCCCACCATGAGCACTCACACCTGGCTCCAAATTGCCCACGAATTGCACAGCCGCCAGACCCCGTTCGCGCTGGTCAGCGTGCTGCGGGTGACGGCACCGACCTCCGCCAAGGCCGGCGACAAGGCGGTGGTCACCGCCGACGGCCAGATTCAGGGCTGGATCGGCGGCGGCTGCGCCCAGCCGGCCGTCATCAAAACCGTGCGCGCCGCGCTCGCCGACGGGCAGGCGCGCAGCATCCGCATCTCGCCGGCCCAGGAATCGCATGAGCAGCAGCTGGCCGACGTGCTGGAGTTCGGTATGGCCTGCCATTCGGGCGGCACGCTCGAGCTGTTCATCGACCCGGTGCTGCCGCAAGCCAGCCTGACCGTGCTGGGCGACTCGCCGGTGGCCCGCGCGCTGTGCGATCTGGCGCCCCGGGTGGGCTTTGCGGTCCATCTGGTGGCCCAGGGCGCGCAGGCCCAGGACCACCCCACCGCCAGCCGGGTGCTGGCCAGCGATGAGGCCGCGCAGGTGGCCGCCGCACTGGGCACGGGCGGCTGGGTGGTGGTAGCCACCCAGGGCCGGCGCGATCTGCAGGCCCTCAAGGCCGCACTGGCGCTCAAGGCCCGCCGCACCTGGTTTGTGGCCAGTGGCCGCAAAGGCGCGGTGCTCAAGCAATCGCTGATCGCCAGCGGCGAAGACGCCGCCCGGGTCGAAGCCATCGTCGCACCGGCGGGCGCGGCCATCGGCCCGCAGACGCCCGAGGAAATCGCGCTGGCGGTGCTCGCTGCGGTGGTGGCAGCGCGGCGCTCGGAAGTCAACGACGCGCTGGCCTCACCCGCACCCGTATCAGCACCCGTATCAACGCCAGAAACTGCGCCGGTCCGCATCGCCGCCGCCTCCTCATGCTGCGGCGGCCGCGCCGCCGGCGCGGCACCGGTCAAGGCCGAAGTCAAGGCCGAGGCCAGCGCACCCAAGGAGATGAGCGCCGTGGCAGAAGTTGCCGCGCCCGTTGCCAAGGCAGCGCCTTCTTCCTGCTGTGGAGGCTGAACACCATGGGATGCATCCTCAAAGGCGGTGGTGGTCTTTACAGCCGACTGGTGGTCGGCGGCGTGCTGCTGGCTGCCGGCAGTGCCTCCCGCATGGGCCACAAGCCCAAGGCCTTGCTGGAGTTGGGCGGTGTGCCCTTGATCCGGCGCCAGTTGATCGCCCTGTCCGGCGCCGGCCTCGATGAACTGGTGGTGGTGCTCGGTCACCATGCCGAACACCTTGAGCCCCTGGTGCGCGACTTCCCGGTCACGCTGGTGCGCAACCCGCAGCCTGAGCAGGGCCAGGTGTTATCGCAGCGCCTGGGTCTGCAGGCGTTGTCGGGCAAGCTCGACGCGGTGATCGTGGCGCTGGCCGATCAACCCTTGGTGGGCGCGCAGGACTTCAACGACCTGATCGGCGCCTACAAGAAGCGTCCCGAAGGCACCGAGGTGGTGGTGCCCACCGTCGACGGGCTTCCGGGCAATCCGGTGATGTTCAGCGCCCATGTGGTGCAAGCGGTGCTCACCGGCCAGGCCGAAGTCGGCTGCAAACAGTGGCAGATGCAAAACCCGCAGGCGGTGTACCACTGGGCCACCCAGAACAAGCGCTATCGGCAAGACGTGGACAGCCCCGAGGACATCGAGCTGCTGGCGCAGCAAAGCGGCCACCGCCTGCGCTGGCCAGCGGCCTGGCAGGACAACGCGCCCCAAGCGGCCTGAAGCAGGACGCGACTGGCCCATGGACACACCCCCCGAGCGACAGCAGCTTCGGCTTTGGCCGACCCCGCTGGGCATCTACCAGTGGTCGCAGGCGAGCTCGGCCAATGAGGTTCTGGTGCGGGTCTTGAGCGCGATGCGCGCCACCGACCCCGGCCGGGCGCCGGGCCAAGCCGCGTCCCCTTTTTATGCCAGCCGCGACGACCTGCTGCAGCGCATTGAACTGCCCGAATGGCAGGCGCTGCTGCGCTTTATCGGCGAAGGCATACGCGATTGCGCCGCCGACGCCAATGGCGGCTGGTGCGAGCCCGGCCAGAATGCGCCGGGCCTGCGCATTGCGATCGAAGGCATCTGGTTTCAAATGAGCAACCGGGGCGCGCACCACGACATTCACACCCACGGCAACTGCTCCTGGTCGGGCGTCTACTGCCTTCAGGTTGACGGCGAAACCGAACGTGCAGCGCATCCGGTGTTCGGCGCACTCAACGGCATCACCCGTTTCTACGGCCCGCACTTCAACCAACTCGGCGGCGCGCACATGGACATGGGCTCGGCCTATCTGCAGCAGCCGCATATCGATCTGGCGCCCAGGCCCGGTCAGCTGCTGGTGTTTCCGTCCTGGCTGGCGCATCAGGCCATGCCGTATGAGGGCAGCCGCGCGCGGGTCATCGTCTCCTTCAATGCCAGCGTGCATGCCGCGCAGGGCAGCAACCAACGCCATGCTTATGCACGCGGCTGAAGTCCTGCGCAGCCCGCCAGCCCTGTGGCAGCTGGGTATGCGCCTGGCCACCGGCAGCGGCCGCTCGGCCCTGCTGCATGCCGGCTGGCTGGTGCAGGCGCAGCTGGGCATGATGCTGTCGTGGTCCTGGTTTGGCGGCCTGGGCGGTGTGGCTTTGTGGTGGGCCTTGCTCGCCCTGTGGCCCAAAGCCCGTTCACGCCCCAGCGCCGCCGCTTTGGTGGGGGCGGCGTTGGCCGCCTGCGCGGGCCTGGTGCTGGCCATGCACATGGGCCGCTCGACGGCAGGACTGCTCGGCTGGGGCCTGCATATCCTGGCCTGGGCCTGGCTGTGCAGCCGAACGGCCCCCTTGCTGGGCACCAGCCACTCAGGGCTCAGGGCTCAGGGCTGGCTGGGCCTGCTGGGCGGGCTGTTGCTGGCCGCGGGGCTGGCTGCCAGCCCTGAACTTTGGCAGGCGCGCTGGCCACTGCTGTGCGCACTGCTGCTGCTGGCACCCTGGCTGATCGGGCAGGTCGAGCCCC
>JBAXEN010000333.1:0-4577 GCA_037140415.1 Betaproteobacteria bacterium
CCGCCATCAACACCTGGCAGGACGAGGTGATGCAAGACGGCGGGCGCAGCGCCTTTGTGCCGGAATTGCTCAAGGCCCCTGAGTTGCTGCATCAGGACTTCAAAAACAAGCTGGCCAACCACCTCCATCTCACGCCCGCCGGCATGCGCCTGGCCCTCGACCGCATCGCGCAGGCCCGCATCGCCTTTGAAAGCGCCATGGGCGAGGCCGATGCGGTCATCAGCCTGAGCGCGCCGGGCCCAGCCCCCTTGGGCTTGCACAGCCAGGGCATGGCCACCTTCAACCGCCTGTGGACCGCGCTGCAGGTGCCCTGCATCAGCCTGCCGCTGATGTGGAGCCCGCAGGGCCTGCCCATCGGGCTGCAACTGATTCATCGCCGCTATGAAGACCACCGCCTGGTCACGGTGGCCCGAACCCTTGAATCGGCCTTGTACGAAGAAAGACACCCATGGAACTGATCACCCGCGTGCCCGAGCCCGCCGCCGAGCAGCAAAAGCGCGACGCACAGCAGGCCTTTCGCATCATGAGCAGCGGCGGCGTGACCCTGCTGCCCCTGAGCGTCTCCTATGCCATCTTTGCCCACACCGCATTGGCGGTCGAACGCATCTACAGCCTGAAAAAACGGCCGCAGACCAAACCCAATGGCGTCATCGGTAATTGGGACATCTTCACCGATGTGTTTGAGGTGAGCGATCGTGACCGCGATCTGGTGCGCTGTCTGACCCTGGACCATGACCTGCCGCTGTCCATCATCGGCCCCTACCGGGCAGACCACGACTGGCTGCGCACGGTGCAGTTTGGCGCCCTGCGCCGCTCGACCAAGGCCGGCACCATGGACCTGCTGATGAATGCCGGCCCTCTGCACAATGAATTGGCCCGGCTCAGCCTGGACGCAGCGCAGCCGCTGATGGGCTCGTCGGCCAACATCTCGGGCTCGGGCAGCAAATTCCGCTTTGAGGACGTGCAAGAAAGCCTGCGCGAAGGCTGCGACCTGGCGCTGGACTACGGCACCTCGCGCTACATCAATGAGTGGCAGATGGGCAGCACCATCATCGAGTTGCCCAGCTGGCGGGTGCTGCGCTGGGGCGGCTTGTTCGAGCAGCAGGCCGCGCTGGTGAAAAAACATTTCGGCATCGAGCTCCCGCCACGGCCCGCCAGCGGCTCCTGGACGCTGGTTTGAGTACGAGGCAGCCTCTGAATTCCCACGCGAACGATCCCCGCTGGCAGCGCCTGCGTGAACTGGCCGGTCTGGTTGGTCGCACGCCGCTGCTGGCGCTGCGCCTGCGCTACCGTGGCCGCGATGCTTGCGTGTATGCCAAGGCCGAGTCCTTCAACCTGACCGGCAGCATCAAGGACCGCATGGCCCTGCATATTCTGGCGGCCGGCTTGCGCTCGGGCCAGCTGCGGCCTGGCGCCTTGGTGAGCGAGGCGACCAGCGGCAATGCCGGCATCGCCATTACCGCCATGGCCACCGCCATCGGCCATCCGGTCAAGATCTTCATGCCCGACTGGATGAGCGCCGAACGCATCGCGCTGATGCGCCTTTACGGCGCATCGGTCGAGCTGATCTCGCATGCCCAGGGCGGCTTTCTGGGCAGCATCGCCCGCACCCGCGAACTCGCACTGCACGACGGTGATTGTTTCTTGCCCTCGCAGTTTGACAACGAGGCCAATGCCCAGGCGCACGAAGACGGCACGGCGGTCGAGTTGCTGGCGCAACTGGCCGTGCTGGGCCTCAAGCCTGACGCCTTCATCGCCGGGGTCGGCACAGGCGGCACGGTGCTGGGCGTGTCGCGGGCGCTGCGCAAGAGCTGCCCCGGCGCTCAGGTCTACCCCCTGGAGCCGGCCGAGTCGCCCACGCTATCGACCGGCCATAAAGTGGGCAAGCACCGCATCCAGGGCATCTCGGACGAGTTCATTCCTGCCCTGTGCCGGCTCGACCAACTGGGGCCGGTGGTGGCGGTGCATGATGGCGATGCCATCTTGCTGGCCCAGCGCCTGGCGCGTGAGCTGGGCCTGGGTGTGGGCGTGTCATCGGGCGCCAACCTGCTGGGCGCGCTCAAGGTGCAGGAGCAGCTGGGCCCGCAGGCGGTGGTCTGTACCGTGCTGTGCGACGACAACAAAAAATACCTCTCCACCGATCTGTGCCGTGAGGAGCCAGTGCGCCCAGGCTACCTGAGCCCGGACATCGAGCTCATCGGCATGGAGTCGATCGCATGCCCGGCGCAGGAGCTCGCTGTCCCGGCCTGAAACCGGGCTCCGCTGCCCTGGGACAATGCTCCTGCGGCCGCCCATATGCCAGCCGGCCCTCTTTTTCATGTGTCTGCACATCCAAGAGCCCACCATGGACCGATTGATCATTACCGACGTTTCTCCCCGCGACGGGCTGCAGAACCAGCCTATGGCCATCTCAACCCAAGACAAGCTCAGACTGATCGACTGCCTGGTGCGCGCGGGGCTGCAGAGTGTGGAGGCCACCAGTTTTGTTTCGCCCAAGGCGGTGCCGCAGATGGCCGATGCCGGCGAGGTGCTCAGCGCCCTGCTGCTGCGCCAGCCGCAACTGCGCAGTTCGGTGCTGGTGCCCAACCTCAAGGGGCTGGAGCGGGCCCATGCGGCAGGCGCTCGCGAGATCGCGGTGGTGCTCTCGGCCACCGAGACCATGAACCAGAAAAACATCAACATGAGCTTGCAGCAGGCCGCTGAAGTGAGTGAGCAGACGGTGCTGGAGGCACGCGGCCACGGCATGAAAACCCGGGCCTATATTGCAGTCGCTTTTGACTGCCCCTTTGAAGGCGCCACCCCGCTGGAGCGGGTGATGGAGCTGTCGCAGCGCATGCTCAAAGCCGGCGCCGACGAACTGGTGATTGCCGACACCATCGGCGCGGCATCGCCCGGCATGGTGCGCGATCGCACCCGCGCTTTGCTCAGCCATGTGCCCGCTGACCAATTGGCCATGCATTTTCATGACACCCGGGGCATGGGCGTGGCCAATGCCTGGGCCGCGGTCGAGCAAGGCGTGAGGCGCTTTGACGCCAGCGCCGGCGGCATTGGGGGTTGCCCGTTTGCGCCCGGCGCGGCCGGCAATGTGGCCACCGAAGACCTGGTGCTGATGGCCGAACGCAGCGGCTTGGCCACCGGCATCGACCTGATGGCTTTGCTCGATGCGGTCGATCTGGCCGAAGAACTGCTGGGCCGCCCCCTGGGTGGACGCAGCGCCACCTGGCTGCGCCGCCAGCGCGACAAGGGGCGGCAGACTGAGGTTCCTGTCTGAGGCCTGCAGCGACTCGACTGCTCCTTTATTCGCGATGGTGGCGGCGCAGTCCAGCCCTATGAAGCCGTCTGTGCAGCCCCTCCTCAAATCCGCCCAAAGTATTCGCGCCGCGCAAACTCTTGCTGATCGGCTGCACTGTCAAAGCGGTCCTGTTCCAGGCGCTTGATGATCCGGTAGTTCTCGACGAAGTCGGCACCGAAACCCTCGGAAAGCACAGCATCATCCGACAAGGCTTGCAGGCCCTCGAGCAGGTGGGCTGGGATGCGCTGCTGAGGTTCATCGTGCGGCCCCTGTTGCGCGGCATAGGGCGAGGTGGTGGCCGGCGGTGGCTGCAGCTGCCTGACGATTCCATCGAGTCCGGCATGAACCTGCGCTGCCAGGTACACATAAGGATTGGTCGCCGGTTCACCCAGCCGGTTTTCAATTCGGGTGGCTGGGTCGCCGGGCCCACCGACCACCCGAAAGGCTGCACCACGGTTGTCACGCCCCCAGACGATGCGCTGGGGCGCCATGGCGTGCGCGCTGAAGCGCCCGAAGCCGTTGACCGTCGAGGTGCACAAGACCGTCATGGCCCGCGCATGGCTTAGCAGTCCGGCCAGGTAGTGGGCACCCAGGTCCGACAAGACCGCTCGGGCATCGCCCAGATCCACGGCGCCGGTCGCGGCTTGACGCACAAAGGCATTGCGCCCCGAGCGCAGATCCACCAGCGACTGATGCAGATGCCAACCGCTGGACATGATCTTGGGAAAAGGCGGGCGACACATGAAGGTGGCGTAATAGCCCGCCCGACGCAAAGCTTGCCGAACCGCGCTGCGAAACAGCACCATCTGGTCTGCGGCGGTGAGGGCATCACGCACATCAAAGACCGCCTCAAACTGGCTCGGCCCGATTTCAATCTCCAGCGAGCTCAGGGGCAGATCCAAACCCTGCGCGGTACTGCGTACGATTTCAAGTGCTTCATGGCACTGGTCCAGGCTCGCCTCGGACAGCAGGTGATAGCCCGGATGCAGCATCTGCACCGCTGGGGCCGGGCCTGGCCAGTCCGCCCTGTCGGGATCGAGCGCGTCCTGCCCATGGGTGTGGGTCAAACGGTAAATATGAAACTCGATCTCCAACCCGCAAGTCAGATCCAGGCTGTGCGAGGCCAGCCTTTGCAAGGCGCGACGCAATTGCTGGCGGGTGTCCAGGCCGGTTGGTGAGCCGTCCATGAGAAAGGCTTCGCACTGAATCCAGCCGGTGCCCGGTGCCCAGGGCAAGACCTTGAAGGTGCTCTCGATGGGCTTGAGCAGCAGATTGCTGGCACCGG
>JBAXEN010000334.1:0-4549 GCA_037140415.1 Betaproteobacteria bacterium
CACCTGCACCTGCACCTGCACCTGCACCTGCACCTGCACCTGCACCTGCACCTGCGCCTGCGCCTGCGCCTGCGCCTGCGCCTGCGCCGGTGTGCATCAGCTCGGCAGCGGCCTGGTCACAAGGCCAAAACTACCCGGCCGGCAGCATCGTCTCGTATGGCGGCTTGCTCTACATGGCCAAGTACGCCAACCCGGGCTACGTCCCTAGCGTCAGCACCTACTACTGGAGCGCCTACAACTGTGCCAGTCTCAGCGCAGCGCCGGTATGCACCAGTGCGGTGACCAGTTGGACCCAGGGCCAGTCCTACCCGGCCGGCGCAGTGGTCTCCTACGGCGCCGTCCAGTATGTGGCCAAGTACGCCAACCCGGGCTACAACCCGGCTGTCAGTGCCTACTACTGGGCCACTTACACCTGCAATGGTGGGGGAGCCGCCGCCACCTGCAGCACACCGATTGCGACATGGGTCCAGGGCACCAACTACACCGCAGGCAAGGTGGTCAGCTACAACGGCCTGCAGTACGTCGCCAAATACGCCAACCCAGGCTACAACCCCACCGTCAGCACCTATTACTGGGCGCCGGTCGGAGCATGGGTACAAGGCAAGGCCTACGCAACGGGCAATTTGGTGACCTACAGCGGCGGGACATACCAGGCCAAATTCGCCAACCCGGGCTACAACCCCACCATCAGCACCTACTACTGGGCCAAGCTGGGCTGCTGAACTGAGCTGACCCGCAGCTAAAGCGGGGCCTGCGCCTGTCACCGATGTGGCAGGCGCAGTGCCGTCTGTGTAACCCTGTGGGCATCGGCTCCGCTACAGTGAAGCGATCAACACAGGAGTCAGGCTGCCTTCACTGAGCGGCCTGGCTTCATGTCCGCAGGCCCGACCGCCTGCCCTTCGCACTGGAGTCTCGCCCATGGTCTCACGCCTGTTTGCCACCCTCGCCCTGCTCCTGTGTGGCTGGGCCTTCGCCGACGAATTCCCGAGCCAGCCCATACGCATCGTGATCCCCTATGCACCGGGCGGCGGCAGTGACATCCTGGCTCGACCGATGGCGGCCGTCATGTCACAGCGCCTCAAGCAGCCGGTGGTGATTGACCATAAGGGCGGGGCCGGCGGCAACATCGGCGCGCAGATCGTGGCCAAAGCTGCACCGGACGGCTACAACCTGGTGATGGTCAACAACTCGCACACCGTCAACCCCTTTGTCTACCAGAACCCAGGCTACGACATGCTGGCCGACTTTGCACCCATCACCCTGGCGGGCACCTCGCCAGTGATCGTGGTGGTCCACAGCAGCGTGCCTGCCAACACCATCGGTGAATTCGTCGCCCTGGCCAAAAAGAGTCCGGGCAAGCTCAATTTCGGCAGCCCTGGCGTCGGCACGCCAGGCCACCTGGCCTCGCTCCTGTTCATGAAGCAAGCTGGCATTGACCTGGTTCACATCGCCTACAAGGGCTCGGGCCCCACCACCTTGGCCCTGCTGCAAAAAGAGATCGATGTGTTCTTTGGCACTCCGGCTGCGGTCGAGCCCCATATCAAGTCCGGCGCCTTCAAGGCGCTGGCAGTCACGTCCAAGGCCCGATTTGCAGCTTTCCCGACCGTGCCCACCGTCAGTGAATCGGGCCTGCCGGGCATGTCCGACTTCGAGATCAACATCTGGTGGGGCCTCCTGGCGCCCGCAAAGACCGACCCGGCAGTGCTCAACAAGCTCCATGCTGCGGCGGTCGAGGCCATCCGTGATCCGAAAACCAGTGAACGCTGGCTGGCCCAGGGCATGGTTCCCACCGCCATCAGCCGCAGCGAGTTCCAGGCCCTGATCCGCAGCGAGCTGCAGAAATGGGAAAAAGTGGTGCGCGACAACAAGATCACCCTGGAATAAGGGCCCGCGCCACCCAACCCTCAGCTCAACCACGATGCCCCTGGCCCCCGAAATCGCCGCCCTGCTCGAGCGCATGCAGGGCCAGCCGCAGATGCACCAGACACCGCTGGCGCAGCTGCGCCAGACCCGCCCCCGACTGGGTGCACAAGGGACACATCCGGTCGGTCAAGTGCTCGAAGGCAGCCTGCCCGGTCCGGGCGGGCCGCTGGGCTACCGTCTCTACAGCCCAAGCCAAGACGGCGACCGCCTGGGGCTGGTCATTCTTTTGCACGGTGGCGGCTTTGTCTTTGGCAGCGTCGACGGCTACTACGACCACGTCGCCCGCGTCCTGTGCCAGGACGCGCCCTGCCGCGTGCTCTCGCTGGACTACCGGCTGGCCCCTGAAAACAAATTCCCAGCCGCCAGCGACGACGCCCTGGCCGCCCTGCGCTGGGCGCGCAACCAGGCGCAGGCCCTGCGCATTGATCCTGGACGCATCGTCATCGCTGGCGGCAGCGCCGGCGCCAATTTGGCGGCAGCCACCGCCTTGCGCAACCGCGATGAACAAGGCCCCGCGCTGCGCGGTCAGCTGCTGTGGTACCCGATGGTCGACTACCACAGCTCGGCATCAAGCTCTAGCCTGGCTCATGCTGAGGGCTACTACCTGACACGGGCCGACACCGTGTGGTTTTGGCAGCAGTACCTCAGTGATGCCAGCGAGGCTGAGAACCCCTATGCAGTGCCGCTTAAAGCTTCAAGCCTGAGCGGACTGCCGCCTGCGCTGGTGATCGCCGCTGAATACGATCCTCTGCGCGACGGCGCTCTGGCCTATGCGCAGGCCATGAGCGCTCAAGGCGTTGATGTTCAGCAGACCTGCTTTGCAGGCATGGTGCACGGCTTCATGGCCTTTCCCACGCCGGTGGCCGATCAGGCCCTCGAACAAAGCGTGCAGTGGGTGCGCGAGCGGCTTCAAGGCTAAGGCACAAGTGCCCATGTCGGTGCCCTGTGGCACTGAATCGGCCCCTCAAAGCTCCAAAGCCAAAGACGCTCCCAGCAAAGCCGGCGACGCCGGCGCATCGATGAGCCAGGTCGGGATGTCCTGCAAATACGAGGAGTACCTTCCCTTGGCCTCAAAGCGAGCGCGAAAGGACGACTGCGCAAAGCGCTCCTTGAACCGGGGCACGATGCCGCCGCCAATGTAGATGCCGCCGCGCGCTCCCAAGGTGAGTGCCAGGTTACCCGCCACCGAGCCCAGGAAGCCGCAGAACATTTCCAGGGCGTCCGAAGCCAGGCCAGCCGGCTCAAGCATGGCCTGCTCCAACACCTGGGCGGGCGTTCTCAGCACCATGCTCTGGCCGCCCCTGATCTGCGACAGCAGCTGATAAAGATCCAGCAGACCCGCGCCCGAGACCGCCCGCTCCGCAGAAGCATGGCCATAACGGCGCTGCAATTGCTCGACCACCGCAAACTCCTCGGCCGTGCTCGCACTCAGGCTCACATGCCCGCCCTCGCCAGCCAGCGGCAGCCAGCGCCCACTGCCAGGAACCGGCACCAGGCCAGACACCCCCAAACCCGTCCCAGGCCCGATCAGGCCGATAGTCGCATGCTGCGCAGGTTCGCACAGGGGCCCGATCTGCACCAAGCTCGATGTGGGCAAATGCGGCAGGGCCAACGCCAGCGCGGTGAAGTCATTCAAGACCAAGAGCCTGAGTAAACCCAATTGCTCGCGCACCGCCGAAATGGAAAAGCGCCAGTGATGGTTGGTCATGCTGACCACATCCCCGCTGACTGGCAGCGCCATGCCCAAGGCGGCACAAGCCGGCCGGGGCAGACCGGTTAACTTCAGGTAAGCCTCAATCGCACCGGTCAGGCTCGCATGCTCAGAACAGGCCAGCACATGAACCTGCTCAATCTCAGCGCCCTCCCCGGCCTGCCAGCCCAGGCGTGCGTTGGTGCCACCGATGTCGCCGAGGAGGCGGGGGAAGGCAGCGGCGTTCGCGGTGTTAAGGTGTGATTCGAACATCGTTTTGGCAGAGCCCTGAAGTCCATAGGACCTCAGGGCCATTTTGAACCAACAACCTAAATCTCAGTAAACCCCTGCGCCAGGATCAAGGCATGACGTTATGGAAGTAGACGTTGTCTATCCACAATGACTCGCCCGAGGCCTGGCCGTTGATGGTGCTGGCCAGTATGAGTTGCCCGAAGTGCTCCTTGTTCGTCAAGCCGGTGAACTGACTCAGGGGGATGTCTAAGCCCACCCACTGCTTCGCGGCGACTGCATTGCCGTTGCTCGCATTGAGGACAATTTCGTGCTCCTTGTCGTCGCCACCACCCGGTGTGCCATTAGCACCAAAGTCCACCAACTTGATCTTGAAGTCTGCCGCCGCATTGCTGCGCCAAACATCGATGTGGAAGGCATACATGTTCGATACATTGAGCGTGCTTGCCGGCTCAATGCCCAGGAAATCCAGATTGGTGTATTTTTTGACTGCATTGCCGCCCAGGGTGACGGCCTCCGGTCCCGTGACCGAGTCCCAACTGGTTGACCATGATGACTCCACTGCTGGCGTGTAGCTGTCACTGAATAGCGACTTAACGTCGGCCGTATTTGTATTGGGTACTGCTGGGGCGGCAGCTGGCGCATCGGCCTTGCCAAAGTAGATGTTGTCGAAGTACATCACCTTGG
>JBAXEN010000335.1:0-4527 GCA_037140415.1 Betaproteobacteria bacterium
CTCGACGCGGTCCAGGGGCACCAGGCAGCGGCGCACCGCCTGCTGCTGTGCCTCTGTAGCGGTGTCGAGCAGCAGCTCAAACAGGGCGCGGCGCAAGGCGCTCCAGGCGGGCGCGCCCAGGGCCAGCAGGCCGTTGAGCGTCTCGCCGGAACAGGCATTCAAGGCGGCCGCCGCCTCGCCCTCAAGCAGGCCTTGCCCAGCCAGGGCGCGCAGGTCCAGCACCTGGTCGCCAATGGCCACACCGCAGCGAAAGCTGTTGGTGCTGCGGACCTCGCGGAACACCCCAAAGGGCAGGTTCTGCAGTGGAAAGTCGCTGGCGCCAGGGTTGGCGCTGCTCAGCCAGCTGAGGCGGCTCACATCATGGCTGGCGTTGAGTTGTTGTTCGCGCATGGTGGGGGGTGCTGTGAGTCAGGCGGCGAGCAGGGCGTCGTCAAAAATCGCGACGGCCCGTGTCCAGCCGGCCGATGCGCCGCGAATCTTGTGCGGAAAGCAGGAGATGAAAAAGCCGGTCGGTGGCAGGCTTTCCAGGTTGTGCATCTTCTCGATGTGGCAATAGCCGATGTCGCGGCCAGCCTTGTGGCCTTCCCAAATGAGCGAGGCGTCTTGCGTCTGGCCGTATTTTTGGGCGGTGTGCACAAAGGGCGCATCCCAGCTCCAGCCGTCGGTGCCTGTCAAGCGCACGCCGCGCTCGAGCAGGTACATGGTGGCCTCATAGCCCATGCCGCAGCCGGCCGACACATAGTCGGGGTGGCCGTAGCGCGAGCCGGCGCGGGTGTTGATGACCACAATCTCCAGCGGCGACAGCGTGTGGCCAATGCGCTTGAGCTCGGCCTCGACGTCGGCGGCGGTGACCACATAGCCGTCGCCGAAGTGGCGAAAGTCGAGCTTGACGCCGGGCTGAAAGCACCATTCCAGCGGCACGTCGTGAATCGCAATGGCCGGCTTCTTGCCACCGCTCTTGGCGTCCATGGTCGAGTGAAAGTGGTAGGGCGCGTCCAGGTGGGTGCCGTTGTGGGTCGATAGTTGCACCATCTCGACCGCCCAGCCTTCGCCGTCGGGCAGGTCTTGTTTTTTCAGGCCCGGAAAGAAGGGCTGGATTTGCTCGAAGGTGTTTTCGTGGGTGAAGTACTCGATCTTGGGCGCAAAGGCGGGCGGGTCGCTGATCACGTCGTTTTCCAGAAAGATCGACAGGTCAACAAATTTACGGGGCATCAGGGTCTCCTTGGTGGGGTTTCAGGGGGTTTGCCATTTCAGCAGGCGCCGCTCGGCCAGTACGAGCAGGGCGTTGCTGAGAAATCCGATCAGGCCGAGCAGGGCAATGCCGGCGAATAATTCAGAGGCGCGAAATGAGCGGGCGGCGAGCAAGATGGCCTGGCCCAGCCCGGATTGCGAGGCGATCATCTCGCCCACCACCGCCACGATCAGCGAGACGGTGATCGACAGCCGCATGCCGGCCAGAATGTCGGGCAGCGCATTGGGCAGGCCGATCTTGAGCACGAAGGCGGTGCGCGATAGCTGCAGGGCATGGGCCACCTCGCGCAGCCGCAGGTGGACCGAGGCCACACCATGGACCGTGGCCAGCAGCACCGGCCACATTGCGCCGAAAGCCACCACCGCCAGCACCATGCCGCTGCTCAGGCCCAGCAGCGAAATCGCCAGTGGCATGACGGCTGAGGCGGGCAGGGGGCGGATGAATTCCAGCGTGGGTGCGATCCAGCTGCGCGCGGTCTCTGAGGCGCCGATCAGTGCGCCCAGTGCCACGCCGATCAGCGAGGCCAGCAGCCAGCCCAGCAACATGCGCAGCACGGTATCGCCCATAAAGCCCAGCAGCTCGCCGCGCAGGCCTTCGAGCAGGCTGGCCAGCGTCGCCTCCGGGGTGGGCAAAAACACCCGGCTGATCCAGCCCTGGTGGCTCGCGAGCCACCACAGCAGCGCCAGCAGGGCCAGCACCCCCAGACTCTCCAGCACCGAGGTGGCCGCGCGCGGCTTCATGGCCTGGCCCCCGCATGCCGCTCGCCCATGCGCCAGGCCACCGCCTGCTGCAGACGCAGAGCCAGCAGGTTGATGGCATAGCCCACCAAGCCTATCCAGCCCAACCAGGCCAGCATCAGATCGGGCGCCAGGCTTTGCTGCGCGATCATCAGCGCATAGCCCATGCCGTGTGGATTGGCGGCGATCTCCACCGTGACGGCCACCACCAGCGCGATCGATACACCCAGCCGCAGCGCCACAAACAGACGCGGCACCATGGCCGGCAGCACGATCTGGCGTATGCGTGCCCAGGCGCTGAGCTCGAGCGCGCGCGCCACCTCCAGCAGGCCGGGCTCCACCTGCCTGGCGGCGGCCTGCGCCAAGATCAGCAGGGGCCAGAAGGTGGCAAAAGCAACCACACTGATCTCCATCCGAAAGCCGAAACCAAACACCAGCATGGCCAGGGGAATCAGGGCGACCGAGGGAATTGGGCGCAGTACCTCGATGCTCAAAAAGCCCATGGCGGCGGCCCGGCGCGACAGGCCGAGCACCACCCCCAAACCCAGGCCCAGCCCACCGCCGAGCAGCAGGCCGGCGGCAGCGCTGCTCAGCGTGAACAAGGAGGCGCGCAGTAAGCCGTCTTCGCTGCCCGAGCCCAGGGCGCGTACGAAGGCCGACAGCGCTTGTGAGGGCGGCGCGACCGCATCGCTGCCGGGCGTCAGGGTGCGGGCGGCCCATTCGAGCAGCGCCAGCAGGAGCACCGGAAACACCCAGGGCCGCAGGCGGCGCAGCAGGGGGGCCATCGCCGGTTTGCTCTTGTGCGTGCTCATGCCTGATGCCCCAGATAGCCATACAGCTCGCGCCGCAGCCGCAGAAACTCTGGATGCTCCTTGGTCAGCAATTGGTTGCGCGGCCGCTCAATCGGCACGCTCACCATGGCCGCCAGGCTGGGCTTGTCGGGGCTCGGGTTGGCGCGCAGCGCAATCACCCGGTCACTGAGGTAAATGGCTTCTTCCAGATCGTGGGTGACAAACAGCACCGTCAGACCGGTTTGCCGCACCAGGCGCGAGACCTCGTCTTGCAGGCTTTCGCGCGTCATTGCATCCAGGGCGCCAAAGGGCTCATCCATCAGCATGATCTGCGGCTGCTGGGCCAGGCAGCGGGCAATTTGTACCCGTTGCTGCATGCCGCCCGATAGCTGGGCGGGGAACTTGCTCGCGTGCTCGCTCAGGCCGACCGTCTCCAGCACATGGGCGATGCGCGCCGGTCGATCGGCCTTGGCCACGCCTGCCGCCTCGAGCGCCAGCGCGATATTGCCGGCGACACTGCGCCAGGGCAGCAGGGCGCGCCCGTAGTCCTGAAACACAAAAGCCACCTCGCGTGAGGGGCCGCTGACGGGCTGCCCTGCGCGCAGCACCTGCCCACCGCTGGGCGGCAAAAAGCCGGCGGCGGCCCGCAGCAAGGTGGTCTTGCCGCAGCCGGACGGGCCAATGACGCAAACGAACTCGCCGGCCACCACCGAAAAATCGATGGGCGAGAGGATCTCCCGGCCGCCGAGCTCTATGCGCACTCCCTGGAAATCCAGCAGGGCTTGGGTCATGGGGCCGGGCTTACTTGGCGATCAGCTGCGACACATTGACCGTGCCTTTGAGCATCTCCTGGTCTTTCATCAGGCCGATCCAGTAATTGAGTTGTTTTTCGTTGACCACCGGGCCGGGCGGCGAGATCTGGATCTTGGCCAGCACCTCGGGCGGTAGCTTGATGAACTTGCCGATGGCTGCACGCACCTTGTCATTGTTCTTGGGGTTTTGGATGAAGGCCGCCCCTTCGACCACCGCCTCGCGGAAGGCCTTGACGGTGGCGGCATTTTTCTGGGCCCAGTCGCGCTTGGCGGTGTAGATGATGGTGGGGTTGCCGTCGGGCAGGAAGGTGGAGTAGTAGGAGGCCACATAGCCTGCACCGCTGTCGGTGATGCGGCTCATGAAGGGGTCGGCGGTGACCACCGCGTCGATCGAGCCGCCGCGCAGCAGGTCACCATGCTGGGGAAACGAGGCCTCGACAAAATTGACCTTACGGTAATCGACGCCGTTTTGCTTGAGCCAGGCCCGAAAAGTCACATGCAAGAAAGCGCCCAGGCCAGGCACCCCGATTTTTCTGCCCACGCAGTCCTGCGGGGTCTTGATGCCCGCGCCGGCACGGGCAACCAGCCCAATGCCGGTGATGGTTTTGGAGGTCACACCGCCGCCGGCCACCACCACATGGTCGAGGCCCCCGTCGACCCCCTGCAGGTAGACCGAAGGGGTCGGGCCGCCGATTTGCAGTGAATCGGATTGGATGGCGGCGGGAATCGTCGAGTTGAGCGGGATGAACTTGAGCTCGACGTCCAGATTGCGCTTCTTGAAATAGCCCTCTTCGGCAGCCACAAAGACCGAGGTGAAATCGGTCACGGCGGTGTAGCCAAACACCACTTTGGCGGTTTGCGCTTGGGCGGGCAAGGTGGTGGCCAGGCCGGCAGCGGCGGCGCCAGACAGCAGGGTGCGTCGTTTCATGAAAGTC
>JBAXEN010000336.1:0-4525 GCA_037140415.1 Betaproteobacteria bacterium
GTGACCAAGCAAAGCGCCAACCTCAATCAGATGATCTGGTCGGTGGCCGAGCAAATTGCCAAGTTGTCGCAGGCCTTTGAGCTGTTCCCCGGAGACATCATTTACTCGGGCACGCCCGAGAACGTGGGCCCGGTGGTGCGCGGCGATGTGATCGAGATGCACATCGACGGCCTGCCCAATCTGAGCGTGCGCATTGTGTAAGCCTTGGCGCGCTCCTGCCGCTGCAGGTACGCGCCCATTTAGCGGGAGACGCCCATCAGCCAGTTGGGCACGCTGGTCACGATGGACGGAAACACCGTGATCAGCACGATGCCCAGAATCATGCAGCCGAAAAACGGCAGCGTCACTCGGGCGATGCGGTTGCTGTCGATGCCCGTCATGTTCTGCAGCACGAACAGATTAAAGCCCACCGGCGGTGTGATTTCAGCAATCTCGACCAGCATGATGATGAAGATGCCGAACCAGACCAGGTCAAACCCGGCTTTTTGCACCATGGGCAGCACCACCGCGCTGGTCAGCACGATCATGGAGATGCCGTCCAGAGCGGTGCCCAAAATCAAATAGACCACCACCAGCACCGCGATCAGGCCGTAGGGCGACAGGTTCATGCTGTGCACAAATTCAGCCAGCTCGCGCGGGATGCCGGTGAAGGCCATGGTTTTGGTCAAAAAGGCCGCCCCTGCCAGAATGAACATGATCATGCAGCTCACCCGGGTGGCGCCCACCAGGCCCTGCCAGAAGTTGCTCCAGCTCAGGGTGCGTCCGGCCGCTGCAATGGCCAGCGAGCCCAGTACGCCGTAGGCCGCGCATTCGGTGGCCGTCGCAATGCCGGCCACCAACACCCAGACGATGAACACGATCAGCAGGGCGCAGGGAATCAGGCTGCCCGAGCGGCGGATTTTTTCCATGAAGGGCATCGGTGCTTCAGGCGGCGGCACCTTGTCGGGGTTCTTCAGGCTCCACCAGGCGATGTAAGCCGAAAACAGGCCCATGAGCAAAAAGCCGGGCAGAAAGCCGGCCAGGAACAGGCGGATCACGCTGGCATCGGCCGCCACCGCGTAGACCACCATGGTGATGGAAGGGGGGATCAAAATACCCAGGCCACCAGCAGCCGCCAGCGACCCCAGCGCGATGTTGCGGTCGTAGCCGCGCCGCTCGAGTTCGGGCAATGCCACTTTGGCGATGGTGGCGCAGGTGGCCGCTGACGAGCCCGACACCGAACCAAAAATACCGCAGCCCAAAATCGTGGTGTGCATCAAGCGCCCGGGCACCTTTGACAACCACGGGGCCAGCCCGTCGAACATCTGCTCCGACAGCCGGGTGCGGTAGAGAATTTCGCCCATCCAGATGAACATGGGCAGCGCTGCCAGCTCCCAACTGGCTGCCGTTTCCCAGAAGGAAGAAAACAGGTTCTTGCCCGGCAAGGTGGTGGTGAAAAACGCCTGGCCCACCCAGCCGACGATGGCCAGCGTCATCGCGATCCAGACACCACCGCCGAGCATCAGCAGCATCAGGAACAGCAACAAACCGCCGATTTCAAGCAGTCCCATCACAGCTCCTCGGAAAAGTCGCCGCGCGCGTGGCGCTCTTGCACCCTTGCTACATAGCTGGGCTTGTGGCCCCGCAGTACGCAGACGCATTCGTCGAGCACGGCAATGGCGAAGATCCATGCGCCGAGCACGAAGCTCAGCTGTGGAATCCAGATGGGAATGGCCACCATATTGCCGGCAATGTCATTGAACTCCCAGCTTTCCCAGGTAAAGCGCGCCGCCCAGTAGCCCAGGTAGCCGATGGCCACGGCGGCAATGGCCAGCGAGACCACTTCGAGCGCGCGGCGTGCCTTGGGCGAGACGGCCTCCAGCACCAGCGTCACCCTCACAAAGTCGCCGTTGCGAAAGCTGTAGGCCATGCCCAGAAAGGCGGCCGCGGCGCACAGCCAGGCCACCACATCGTTGACCCAGGACACCCGCCATTCGAGCCAGCGGCCGATGGAGGCGCCGATCATCAGCACGAAGATGATGAGCACGCACAAGGCGGCCAGCTGGCCGCCCAATGCGTACAGGCCGTCCAGGGCCCGTCGGGTCAAAGTGGTGGTGGGGGCGGGCGGCGCTGCCGTCTGGGAAGACATGGCAGGGGTGCTTACTTGCGGTTGTAGGCGTCGCTCAGAGCCTTGCCTTCAGCGCCGGACTTGTCCAGCCATTCCTTGAGCATGGTCTCGCCCACTTTCGTCATGTCGGCCTTGAGCTGGGCCGACGGAGCGGTGACGGTCATGCCATTGGCTTTGAGCGTGGCCAGCGTGCTGTCATTGACTTTGCGTGACTCGGCCCAGCCACGCGCTTCAGCGTCGGCAGCGGCCTTCATCACCGCCTCTTGCGTGGCCTTGTCCAGCGCATCAAAGGCCTTTTTATTGGCGATCACCGCGTTCTTGGGCAGCCAGGCCTGGACGTCATAGTAGAACTTCAGATGCTCATAGAGCTTGCTGTCGACACCGGTGGCGCCCGAGGTCATGGTCGACTCCACCACGCCTGTGGCCAAGGCCTGGCTGAATTCGGCCGCCTGCACCGTCACTGGCTGCGCGCCCACCAGCTCGGCAATGCGAGCGGTGGAGGGGCTGTAGGAGCGCCACTTGATGCCCTTGAGGTCAGCGGCGCTGTTGATCGGCTTTTTGCTGTAGATGCCTTGCGGCGGCCAAGCCACCGAGTACAGCAGCACCATGCCTTGCTCGGCCAGTTTTTTCTCCATCAGCGGCTTTTGGGCCTTGTAGAGCTTCATACCCTCGTCGTAGCTGTCGGCCAGAAAGGGCAGGCCGTCAGCGGCGTAAATCGCCCACTCATTGCTGAAATTGGCCAGCAAAATTTCGCCGGCCTGCGCCTGCCCGCCCTGCACTGCGCGTTTGATTTCAGGCGCCTTGAACAGCGAGGCATTGGCATGCACGGTGATCTTGAGCTTGCCGCTGCTGGCTTTGTCGATGTCGGCGGCAAACTGGGCCAGGTTGACGCTGTGAAAGTTGCTGGCCGGGTATGCGGCCGGCAGGTCCCACTTGGTTTGGGCCATTGCAGCGCTGCTCAGGGCCAGCGCGCTAGCGGCCACAGTGAGATGGAAAAAACGACGTTTCATGGGGGCGGCTCCTTAGCTACGGGGTTGGGCGAACGGGGTGTATGCGCTCAGGCGACTGCGGGGGAAGAGGGCCTTGAGTGGAGACCTCACTGTAGGGCGGGCTGTGGCGAGTTGGATTGGTAATTTCCCTAATCGACAACAATTTGTTGGTAATTTGTTGGTGTTATGGGTAGACTGAAATCACACCTCGTTCACTTTTCTCCCTGCCTCCAGCGCCTCCAGCACAAGGTCGACATGCCCCGCAAGACTTCGGCCGTCCGGCCCACCTCCAAGCCCATCGTGTCGTCGGCCCATTTGGTCTCGCCCGACAGCGCCCAGATGAGCGAATTCGAATTCGGCCTCATCGTCGCGGGCAATGCCTTTCACCGCTGGGTCACCCATTGCATGTCGGCGGCTGGCCTGAAGGACCTCACGCCGCTGGATGTGCTGGTGCTGCACCATGTGACTCACCGCGCGCGCGACAAGCGTTTGGCCGATATCTGCTTCATCATGAACATCGAAGACACCCACCTGGTCAATTACGCCCTCAAGAAGTTACAGGGCCTGGGTGTGGTCGGCTCCCACAAGCACGGTAAAGAGGTGACCTATGCGGCCACCGAGGATGGCCGACAGTATGTTGAGCGCTACCGCGACATTCGGGAGTCCTGCCTGATCGCCGCGCTCAAGGCCGACGACAGCCTCAACCGCGATATCGGCGAGCTCGCCCGCTTGTTGCGCGTGCTCTCCGGCATGTACGACCAAGCAGCTCGCGCTGCCGCTTCTTTGTGAGTTCGGTCATGACCACTTCCTCGCTCCCCCTTCGCTGGCAGTTCTGGATAGACCGCGGCGGCACCTTCACCGACATCGTGGGCAGGCGCCCCGACGGCAAGCTGGTGACCCACAAGCTGCTGTCGGACAACCCCGAGCAATACCGCGACGCGGCGGTGGCCGGCATCCGCCACCTGCTGGGCCTGAAGGCGGGCGAGCCGGTGAGCCCACAGCAGGTCGAGTGCGTCAAGATGGGCACCACCGTGGCCACCAACGCCCTGCTCGAGCGCAAAGGCGAGCCTACGCTGCTGGTGACGACCCGCGGCTTTCGCGATGCACTGCGCATCGCCTACCAGAACCGCCCCCGCCTGTTTGACCGGCAGATCGTGCTGCCCGAATTGCTCTACACCAGAGTGATCGAGGCGCAAGAGCGCATCGGCGCTCATGGCGATGTGATTGCACCGCTCGATGAGGCGCATCTGCGCGAGCGCCTGTGGGCCGCCTATGACGCTGGCCTGCGCAGCGTGGCCATTGTCTTCATGCATGCCTACCGCTACAGCGCGCATGAGCAGGCGGCTGCCCGGCTGGCGCGCGAGCTTGGCTTCACCCAGGTCAGCGCCAGCCACCAGACCAGCCCGATGATGAAGCTGGTCAGCCGCGG
>JBAXEN010000337.1:0-4525 GCA_037140415.1 Betaproteobacteria bacterium
GATGTGGTGCGGGTGGAGATCGACGGCATCGGCGCCATCGAAAACCGCTTCGTCTGAGCTGGCTCAAACGCTGAGCAACAAGCTCAGCGTTTGAGCACGAAGCTCGAGAGCATCTGTTCGCTCTGCTTTTGCAGCTGCTCCTGCATCTGGGCGAACAAGGTCTTGGACTGCTCGACATAGGAGCCCATCACCCCTTGCATCAAGGGCGACTGGCTCTGAATGAACTGCGCCCACAACTCCGGATTGAGCCCCTTGGACTGCTCACTGATCTTGGCCTGCAGCTCCATGAAAGTCTGGATGTTTTTTTCCAGGTAGCTACCCATCACACCCTGCATCGCATGGCCGTAAAAACGGATGATGTTCGACAGCAGATCCTCGGTGAACATGGGCGCACCGCCAGCCTCTTCTTCAAGAATGATCTGCAAAAGGATGCTGCGCGTGAGGTCTTCCTGCGTCTTGGCATCCTTGACCACAAACGGCGTGCGCGCCATCACCAACTGCTTGACGTCGGCCAAGGTAATGTAGGCCGAGCTGTCGGTGTCATACAGACGCCGGTTCGGATATTTTTTAAGGGTTCTCCGACCCTGGCCCTGATCCGGCTCAGCCTGAGCCGCTTGGGGTTTAGCGCGAGGCGCCGCGCCACTGCGCGCCGCCGCTTTTGGGCGGGCGGTTGGGGGCCGGCCCGCGGCTGCTGGGCCGCGAGCTGTGGAGGGCTTGGACTGCTTGATAGACAAGGGACTCCTTCCGAACGGGGCTGAGGCGCTGCGAACATCGCTCAGCGCAAGCCATTCTAGGGAGCGACCGAGGGGCACGGCAGCCGTGGTTTACCCTGCCGGGCTTACCCCGCCCTGCCCCAGACCCTTGCAGTGACTGGACGCGGACCCGAGTGCGCTCAGGGCACTCGAGAACTCGACCAAGACCTGGCTCAGCGCGCCGGACGCGCGGGCTTGCGAGCCGGGGAGCGCATGGCACCACCGGCAGGACGCGCAAAGTCAGGCCGTGGGGCAAAGCCTTCATGGCGGCCTTCATGGCGCGGATCGAAACTGCGGTCGCGCCGCACCGCACCTGGCGCAGGCATGCTGGCCCGGTCGCGCGGAGCAAATTGACGTTCGGCCTGGCGCGGGTCGCCCTGTCGGGGCGCCCGTTCAAACGGTGCACGTTCAAAGGGGGGGCGCTCGCCGCCCCACCCGCTGCCCACGCCGGGGCCGCCGCGAAAGCCATTGCCCCGCGCTGGTGGACGCGGCCCGGCGCCACGCGGACGCTGCTCGAAAGTAGAAGGAAAGCGCTGCTGCGGCTCCAGACCTGGGATCACGGCCGGCTTGAAGGGCTGCTTGGTGTAATGCTCGATATCAGAAATGCGCCGACGGTCGCGGAACTCGGCCAGGGTGATGGCCGCGCCGTTGCGCCCGGCCCGGCCGGTGCGGCCAATGCGGTGCACATAGTCCTCGGCCTTCATCGGCAAACCAAAATTGATCACATGGGTGATGGTCGGCACATCCAGGCCGCGCGCGGCCACATCGGTGGCGACCAGAATCTGCACCCGGCCTTCGCGAAAAGCGCCCAAGCGCCGATTGCGCAAGCCCTGGCTGAGCGCGCCGTGCAGAGCCACGGCATGGAATCCGTCTTGCACCAATTCGTTGGCCAGGCCATCGCATTCAATCTGGGTCGAAGCAAAAACCACCACCTGGTCGATGCTCGCATCGCGCAGCCAATGATCGAGCAGCTTGCGTTTGTGCTGCAGATTGTCGGCCCAGTGCAAGGTCTGGGTGATGGACAGGTGCTTGTCGTGCGGTGAATCAATCTGAATGCGCTGAGGCTCGCGCATGACGCGCGTGGCCAGTTGCATGATGCGCGGCGCAAAGGTGGCGCTGAACATCATGGTCTGCTGGCGCTGGCCAGTGAGCTGATGGATCTCGGCCAGATCATCGGCAAAACCCAAATCGAGCATGCGGTCAGCTTCGTCGACCACCAGAAAACTCACCTGGTCCAGCTTGATTTGCATGCTGCGCTGCAAGTCAAGCAAGCGTCCGGGCGTGGCCACCACCAGGTTGGCGTTTTGCAGCTTGGCAATCTGCAGCTGGTAAGGCATGCCGCCGACCACATTGGCGATGCGCAAGCCCTTGCAATGCCGAACCAGGTCGATCGCATCGGCACAGACCTGCTGGGCCAGCTCGCGCGTGGGGCACAAAATCAGCGCACCGGGTGCAGCCGGCTTGAAGTGGCGGGGGTTGGTCGGGTCCTTGCGCTTGGGCCGCTTGGGCGCAGCCTCTCCGCGCGCCTGCGCCTCGGCGCTCAGGCGCGCCCAATCGGCCGCCTCGCGCTCCGCTTCTTCACGCTGCTGCAGCAGCAAAGTATGCAGCACCGGCAGCAAAAAGGCCGCCGTCTTGCCGCTGCCCGTCTGGCTCGAAACCATCAGGTCGGTAAAACCTCCGCCCTGCCCCAGGCCCTGCATGGCCTTGGGAATGGTGGCCATTTGCACCGAGGTGGGCTGGGTAAAGCCCAGGTCGGCCACCGCTTGAAGCAGTTCGGGAGCCAGGCCGATGGTCACAAACCCATTGGGCACCGCAGTCGTTTCCGCAGCAGCCTCATGGGGGTCGCTGGCGGCCTCGGCTTCAGGGGCGGTGTCAAGGTGAAGGGCAGGCGCGAATGCATCGCGCGCCTCAAAAGCGTCGTTCATGTCAAATCTCACAGTGTGTCCAGGCCGCACAAAGTGCGCGACGCAAGACCCAAAACCTGCGCGGTGCGCAGGCCTCGTTTGTGGTTAAAAAAACATCAACCATCAAACGATTTGGTGACCTCGGGAGGGTCAACACGGCCACCTGAGGCGGCCTGGAGTGTGAGGCAGATGTACAAAAAGCGCGAAGGCAAGCGCCTCCATCGCGGTCGAGATTATGTCACAGCGGGGCCAGCCCACACCCGGCGCCCAAAGCCATGGCCTTCAAAAGACAGATTGCAACGAAATCGATAAAATAAAAGAATAGATTGAATCAAGAAATAGCATGTCTAAATTGATGAATATTAGCAAATTGAGTGACTCCTTTTTGGTGATCTCGAGCGCTCTGGCTTTCTATCTGCTCTGCCAGATCAATGAAGTCTTGTTCAGCCCATTGGCCCACTCTCATGGTGTGAGCTGGATCTTCCTGCCCAGCGGCCTGCGCTTGCTGCTGGTCCTGATGCTCGGAGGCCTGGGTGCCCTCGGGGTGATATTAGGCAGTCTGGCCATCGGCATCGGACGCTCGCCCGGGGGGGATGTGGCTTTAGCAGCAGCGCTCATCTCGGGCTTTGCGCCTTGGCTGGCACGCTGGGTCTGCTTGCGGACCATGCAGGTTCGAACTGACCTCAATGGCCTGAGCGGCCTGCGGCTGCTACAAATGGCCCTGGTCTTCTCGGTGTTCAGCGCGGTGCTGCATCAAGCACTGTATGTCGGGGTCGGCCTGAGCCCCAACTTTGCCGAAGGAGTGGCCGTCATGGCCATCGGCGACCTGCTGGGCGCCCTGCTGATGATCTACGCGTTCAAGCTGGCACTGTGGCGGCCCTCGCGCTGAGGCGCTGACGCAGGCGCCGATAATTGCCGGGTGAACATACTGCTGGTCCACCAGAATTTCCCGGGGCAGTTCAAACACCTGGGACCGGCGCTGGCCGCACAGGGGCACTCAGTCATTGCAATGAGCATGCGGCCGCACGAGCCTTTGCTTTGATGTGGCAGGGCGTGCAGGTACTAGCCGACCAAGCCCAGCGGGGCAGCACGCCCGGAGTACACCCCTGGATGGTGGACTTTGAGACGAAGATCATCCGCGCCGAGGCGGCATTGCGCCATGCCCAGAAGCTCAAAGAGCGTGGCCTGCATCCCGATCTGATCCTCGCCCATCCGGGTTGGGGCGAGAGTCTGTTTCTTAAGGATGTCTGGCCGGAGGCTAGTCTGGCCATCTACTGCGAATTCTTCTATGGCCAGCAAGGCCAGGACGTGGGCTTTGACCCCGAGTTTGCGGTGACCGATGCGGGCGATGCCTATTGGGTGCGCATCAAGAATCTGAACACCCTGATGCACTTCGAGCAGGCAGCGGCGGGGCTGTCGCCCACCCACTGGCAAGCGCGCTGTTTTCCGGCCGACCTTCGCCGGCGCATCACGGTGATCCATGACGGCATAGACACCGAGCAGATCGCCCCAAACGCGCAGGCCAGGTTCACGCTGTCAGGCGGCAATAGCCTTTCCCGCGACGATGAGGTCATCACTTTCGTCACCCGGAATCTGGAACCTTATCGGGGCTACCACGTCTTCATGCGCAGCCTGCCGAAATTGTTGGGGCGCCGACCGCGGGCCCAGGTGGTGATCGTCGGCGGACATGAGGTCAGCTGCGGCGCACGCCCGGCCGAAGGCGGAAACTGGAAGGACAAAATGATCGCCGAGGTGCGACCGCAGCTGCGTGATGACCAGTGGCAACGCCTGCACTTCGTCGGCAAGATTGCCTACGAACACTACCTGATCCTGCTGCAGGTCAGTCGGGTGCATGTCTACCTGACCTAC
>JBAXEN010000338.1:0-4510 GCA_037140415.1 Betaproteobacteria bacterium
CCCATTCCTCAAAATAGACCCGCGGCCGCCGCTTGAAGCCCGCCGCCTGCTCACGCAGGGCCTGCAAGTCGGCTCGCCAGGCTGCGATGCGCGCCAGCCCCTGCTCGGCCTGGCCGACCAGCGCGGCGACCTGGTAGAGCATGGCAAAAATCTCTTCGATGCTGCGCTGGTTGAAGATATGCACCGGCACGCCAGCTCGGATCAACTGGGCGGCGATGTCGGCCTGCAGATCGGAAAAGCCGATCACGCAGTCGGGCTCCAGCGCCAGGATCTTGTCAATCTTGGCGCTTAAGAAAGCGCTGACCCGTGGCTTTTCAAGCCGCGCCTGCCGCGGTCGCACGGTGTAGCCCGAGATCCCCACAATCCGATGCGACTGCCCGAGCAAATACAGCCATTCGGTGGGCTCTTCAGTGAGGCAGACGATGCGTTGGGGGGTCATGGCTTGATTGTCACCGCGGCTGGTAGCGCAGCCCCAGATAGAGCGCGCGCCCACCGGTGGCATAGTCGTTGAAAGGCGCTGAGCTGACGCGCAGCACCGCATAGTCCTTGCCAAGCGCGTTGCTCACTGTCCCAGTCAGTCGCAGCGAGGCATTGAGCGCGTAGCTAGCGCGCATGCCCAGCAGGGCATAGCCCGGCAAGCGCTGTTCGTTGGCCGTGTCGTTATAACGATGGCTAAAACCCTGAACCGACACGCCGGCGTCCCACTGCTGCCAACGCCGACTCACATCCAGACGGGCCACCCTGGGCACCCGCCTTTGCAAGGTCTTATCCGTGGCATCGTCCTTGGCGCTGAGCAGATCCAGGTGGCCATCGAGCCGCCAGGTGCCCCAGGTCTGGCCGCCTTGGAACGTGACGCCCTTGAGCGTGCTAGAGGCCAGGTTCACCATCGTCCCCATATTGGCTGCGGCGTCGAACTGATAGGCAATCAGGTCTCGGACCCGATTGCGGTACACCGACACAGAGGCCTTGCTGGCCCCATTTTCATAGGCCAGCGCCAGCTCCTGGTTGCGGGAGGTTTCAGGCCGCAGAGCCGGATTGCCCTGGTAAAAGTTGGCGCGATCGACCGGCCAGTACAGGTCGTTGAAGCTCGGCGCCCGAAAGCCGGTGCCCAATGCGGCGCGTGCTGTCCAGGCCGCCGCCACACGGTAGCCATAGGCCAGAGAGTAGGCCTGCTGCGGCCCCAGGCGCGAAATCTGGTCGCGCCTTGCGCTCAGATGCCACAGATGCGCTCCCAGGGTGGCCTGATAGCCCAGGGCCAGCGAATCGGTGGTCTGGTCACGCACGTCCAGAGTCTGCGACGACTTGACCGATACCGCGCGGCGCTCCAGGGCCATCATCAACAGCCCCGGACCCACGCGAAAGTCGTTTTGCCAGGCCAACTGGTTTTGACGCGTGAGGTAATTCTCGACGTAGGCGCCCACGCCGGCCGGATTGAACAACCAGGACCTCAGGTCATCCTGGCTCTGACCCAGGCGCAGGGTACTGTGCCAATCGGGGCTGATGCTGTAGGCGGCATGCACAGCGAGGTTGCTCAGTTGGTGCCGGTCCCGGTTATCAAAGGCCGTGGTGCAACTGCTGCCCACCCAATCACTGGGATCGCAATTGGCATTGTCCGAGTGCTTGATGGCCCGACTCTGCATGAAGTTCAGGCCCAGCTGGACTTGCGACAGTTGGGTGCTCAGATTCAGGCCCACATTGCTTTGCTGGTAGCCATCGCGATCGGGGTTGTAGGGGTCGTAGTAGCCGCCCTTGGGCGCCTTGATGTCATTGAAGCCGCTGCTGTAATCGCGCCCCACCTGAAGACGGTAACGGGTCTGATCAATTTGACCCACATAGGCCAGGTTCGTCGACGAGGTACCAAAACTGCCGGCCTGAACCGAAGCGCTAGGCCCCACCGGCCCCTGGGCGCCGCGGGTGAAAATCTGAATCACGCCGCCCAAGGCATCGGAGCCATAGAGGCTGCTGGCGGGTCCACGCAAAACCTCAATGCGCTCAATCTGCTCGAGGGGCAGGTGCTGCAAGGCCGTAGCGCCCACGGTGGCCGAAGAAATACGTTGGCCGTCCACCAACACCAAGGTGTGGGCATGATTGGCACCCCGCATAAACACCGATGCGTTGGCGCCGCGCACCGCATCGGGGCTGACCTGCAGACCGGGCAAGCGCCCGAGCAAATCGCTGAGGGTCTGCGCGCCTGAGCGCTCAATGTCGCCCCGCTGGAGCAAGGTGACGTCACCCAGCAGTTGGTGGAGCACCGTCGGCACCCGCGTTGCCGTCACCACCACCTCCTCCAAAACCGTCACCGGCTGAGCCAGCGCCACCCCCCCAGAAAAACACAAAGGAAAACCCAGCACGAACGAGCGCGCGGGTCTGTACAAAAAGTTCATGATGAACCGTCCCAGAACATAAGCCCTCACCGGCTTCCCCGCCAGTGCATGAGCGTCACGACAGCGCACCCAGGGGCGCACTGTCACCGTGTTGGCCGGTATCCGGGCTGACGAAGCAACCGCCCTCGCCTTCCCAAGCGCTTGTTCAGGGCGCTCAGTGGCTGTAGAGGGCAGCGGGGTTGATGACACTGAGCAGCTGACTCAGTGCGAACCCGTTCGTCTTACCGTTGCGGGGGCAGCGCAGGTTGGCTGGGCCCTGTAGGGCCTGTCCTCCTGCTTCCCGTTGAACTGCGGCATGCGAACCACACCGCGAGCACCAACGCAACAGATTGTAAGCAGCGACCTGCCTGAAACCCTACAATCTCAGTCGCCATGGCAACTACCCCTTCCCTGGATCAGTTGGCAGACCGCGTTGAGCGGCTGCTGCTGCGCTACGAAGAATTGCAGCGCACCAACGACCTGCTGACCGAGCAAGTGCAAGCGCTCGCGCAAGAGCGCGATTCGCTCAAGTCCCGCCTCAGTGCAGCTCGCACACGGGTCGACGCGCTGCTCGAACGTCTGCCGACCAGCAGCGACTCTTCCACCGCGCCCCCGGCGACTGCCTCATGAAACAGCTCGAAGTTCAGATCATGGGCCAGAGCTATCTGCTCGGCTGCCCCGAAGGCGGGGAAGATCGCTTGCGCGATGCGGTGACCAAGGTCGATGGCGCCATGTGCAAGATCCGCGACGCTGGCAAGCTCAAGGCCCGTGACCGCATCGCGGTGTTGGCCGCGCTGAACCTGGCCTTCGAGCTCAGTGACCGCGCCAGCAACCCGGCCCCCACTGCCGCTGCTGCGGCCAACGACGCGCAAGGCGTGCCGCCCCAGCAGATCGCGGGCCTGCTGGCCCGTCTCGATCAGGCCCTGGCCGGCGACGGCCGACTGCTCTGAGCAGGGCCTGTTGGGCGGTCCCACTGGGGCAGTGACAGCGCACTGACACGTGCCCGCTGAGCGCATAGAATGGACCGGTCTGCGGCTCGCATCGGGCTTTATATTTCCTTGAACCAATGCTCTTTGAGCTCGGGCTTGGTACATTGGCTGGTGAGCGTGATCATCTCGCGTCAGATGAACCCAACGCCAGTCTGCCCTCGCCCACCTGAACCCCCGGTTCAGGATGAGGGTCCGGTGGTCACCGCAGACACCTTTTTTCGGGCTATGCGCCCCCCACACCAAGAACAACCATGGCGCTAGACCCTGTACTGCTGCTCGAACTGATCTGCCTGGGCGTGATGTCCGGCTTCCTGGCTGGCCTGTTGGGCATCGGCGGGGGCATGGTGATGGTCCCCTTTCTCACCATGATCATGAGCACCCGGGGCACCACCCCCGACATGGCGGTGAAGATGGCCATTGCCACCTCCATGGCCACCATCGTCTTCACCTCGATCTCCAGCGTGCGGGCCCACCACCGCAAGGGAGCGGTCCGCTGGGACATTGTGCGCAACCTGGCGCCCGGCATCGTGCTGGGCAGCCTGATCAGCAGCCTGGGCCTGTTTGCCCTGCTCAAGGGCAGCTACCTGGCGGTCTTCTTCGGCCTGTTCGTGGGCTTTTCTGCCACGCAGATGTTTCTGGACAAGAAACCCAAGCCCAGCCGGCAAATGCCCGGGACCGTCGGTCAGTGGCTGGCCGGTGGGCTGATCGGCCTGCTGTCAGGCCTGGTGGGCGCCGGCGGCGGCTTCATCAGCGTGCCTTTCATGGCCTGGTGCAATGTGGCACTGCACAACGCAGTGGCCACCTCGGCCGCGCTGGGCTTTCCGATCGCGCTGGCCAATGCGACCGGCTATGTGTTTGCCGGCATGAGTGCGCAGAACCTGCCGGCCGGCTCCTTTGGCTATATCTGGCTGCCGGCACTGGGCGTCATCGCGGTTTGCAGCGTCTTCATGGCACCGGTAGGCGCTCGCCTCGCGCACCGTCTGCCCGTCAAGCAGCTCAAGCGGATCTTTGCCAGCGTGCTCTACCTGCTGGCCGCTTATATGCTCTGGAAGGGTGTGTCCTCGCTCTGAGCCAGGCCGGTTGCAGAACGCGGCGGCACAAGGTGAGCTCCCTCTGAGCTCCCTCTGAGCTCCCTCTGAGCTCCCTCTGAGCTCCCTC
>JBAXEN010000339.1:0-4464 GCA_037140415.1 Betaproteobacteria bacterium
GCGCTTGAGCTTTTCGCCCTTCTCGCCGATCACCATGCCCTTGTGGTTGTCGCGCTCGACCACGATGGTGGCGGCAATGCGGCGCAACTCACCGTCTTCCTCGTACTTGTCAATGATGACGGTGGATGTGTAGGGCAGCTCGTCGCCGGTCAGGCGAAACAGTTTTTCGCGGACGATCTCGGCGGCCATGAATCGCTCGCTGCGGTCGGTCAGTTCGTCTGCGCCATACATCCAGGGCTGCTCGGGCAGGTATTTTTGGCAGATGGCCAGCAGACGGTCGATATCCTTGGCGTTCTTGGCCGACATGGGTACAAATTCGGCAAAGTCGTGGCGCTGCTGCATATCACGCAGCCAGGGCGCCAGCTCGCTGCGCCTGTGAACCTGGTCCAGCTTGTTGGCCAGGAGGATGGCCGGCACCGAAGCCGGCAGCAGCGAGAGCACCTGGGCATCGGCCAGGTTGAACTGCCCGGCCTCGACCACCATCAGGATCAGATCTACATCGCTGACGGCGCCCACCACGGTCTTGTTGAGCGAGCGGTTCAGGGCATTGCCATGGCGGGTCTGAAAGCCGGGTGTGTCGACAAACACATACTGAACCAGGGCGTCGCTGCGAACGCCGGTGATGCGGTGGCGCGTGGTCTGTGCTTTGCGCGAGGTGATGCTGATCTTCTGTCCCACCAGCGCATTGAGCAGGGTGGACTTACCGACATTGGGCTTGCCCACAATGGCGATCAGGCCACAGCGCTGCCCCTGGGCCGGATCGGCGCTCACGGCCGCACGGCCATTGAGCGCCTGGGCGAGCATGGCCTCGAGGTCTTGGGGGCTCTGGCCAGACGCGCTGTCGGTGGGCTTGGTCATCAGGGGGAACTCACAGTGTTTTGATGTGCGCCATCATGGCAGCGGCAGCAGCCTGCTCGCCAGCCCGGCGCGAGCCGCCGATGCCGCGTTCCGTGCGGGCTATCTCAGCCACCTCGCACTCCACGTCAAAGACTTGCTGGTGGGCAGCGCCCGAAGTGGCCACCACCCGGTAAATGGGCAGGGCCATCTTGCGCCCCTGCAGCCATTCTTGCAACTCGGTCTTGGGGTCCTTGCCAATGGCGGCCATGCGGGGGGTGATCTCAACATCGCCAAACAGGTGCCAGACCAGTTGCCGCGCCCGCTCATAGCCGGCGTCGACAAAGACTGCGCCGATCAGCGCCTCCAGCGCATCGGCCAAAATGGACGGCCGCTTATGGCCGCCGGATCGAGCCTCACCCTCACCCAGCCGTATCAGGGCCGGCAGGCCCAGGCCCACCGCCAGGTGGTGCAGGGTATCTTGCTTGACCAAGTTGGCCCGCACCCGGGACAAATCGCCCTCGGGCCGGCCGGCCAGACGCTCATAGAGCAAGCTAGCGACGGCCAGGTTGAGCACCGAATCGCCTAAAAACTCCAGCCGCTCGTTGTGATCGGCGCCAAAGCTGCGGTGGGTCAGAGCCTGCTGCAGCAGGCGCGGTTGTTCAAAGGACAGTTGCAGGCGCTGCTGCAAACCAGACAGGTCATCAGGCAAGGTGGCCGGGCGCACGTCAGTCAAATGAGCCAATGCGCTTGAGGTTGCCGAAGTTCATCCAGACAAAAAAGGCCTTGCCCACGATGTTTTCTTCCGGCACAAAACCCCAAAACCGCGAATCGAGCGAGTTGTCGCGGTTGTCACCCATCATGAAGTAGTGGCCCGCAGGCACCTTGCAAACCACACCTTCGGTGCTGTAGCGGCAGTTGTCGCGAAACTTAAATTGCTCGGCACCCGGAATGAAGGCCGGCCGCTCGGCCTCCACCAAGATGCGGTACTTGCGCGCCCCGTCAGCAGTGCGCTCCTCAAATTGCTTGGAGTAGCGCAGCGCGTCGGCATCGAAAAAATCGGGCAAGGCCTGTTGTACCAGCGGCTTGCCGTTGATGGACAGTTGCTTGTTCAAATAAGCGACCTCGTCACCGGGAACGCCGACCACGCGCTTGATGTAGTCCAGGCTGGGCTTGGGTGGGTAACGAAACACCATCACATCACCGCGCTCAGGGCTGTGGTTGTTGATGATCTTGAGGTTGATCACCGGCAAACGCACGCCATAGTGGAATTTATTGACCAGGATCAGGTCATTGATCAGCAAGGTCGGAATCATCGAGCCCGAAGGAATCTTGAACGGCTCAAACAAAAAGGAGCGCAAGATGAAGACGATGGCAATGACCGGGAACAGCCCGGCGGTCCAATCCAGCCACCAGGGCTGCATCAACAACTTGGCCTTGGTCTGATTCAGGTCCACCTCGTCGGCGCGCACGCCCAGCCTATGGAGCTCCGCGCGTCGCTGAGCCTGGCTGTCTTCAAAAGCTTGGGCTGCCGCCAGGCGCCGCGGCAAAAAAACAAACCGCTCAGCCAGCCAGTAGATGCCCGAGACCAGCGTGGCCATGAACAGCAGCAGCGCGAAATTGCCGTCGAGATAGCCCAGGTACCAAGCGCCGCCATAGCCCACAAAGGCGGCCAGCACAAAGGCGGTCAGCGTGCTCATGGCGCTCATTCTTCCACCTGCAAGATGGCCAGGAAGGCCTCTTGCGGGACCTCCACCGTTCCGATTTGTTTCATGCGCTTTTTGCCCGCTTTCTGCTTTTCCAGGAGCTTGCGCTTGCGGGTGATATCGCCGCCGTAGCACTTGGCGATCACGTTCTTGCGCAGCGCCTTGATTGTCTCACGGGCGATGATGTTGCCACCAATGGCGGCCTGGATGGCGACGTCAAATTGCTGGCGGCTGATGATCTCGCGCATCTTGGCCGCCACCGCCCGCCCGCGGTACTGTGCCTGGCTGCGGTGCACGATGATGGACAGCGCATCGACCTTCTCGCTGTTGAGCAAGATGTCGACCTTGACGACATCGGACTTGCGATATTCCTTGAACTCGTAGTCCATCGAAGCGTAGCCGCGGCTGACCGACTTGAGCTTGTCGAAGAAGTCCAGCACGATCTCGCCCAAGGGCATGTCATAGGTGAGCATCACCTGCTTGCCGTGGTAGGCCATATTGATCTGGCTGCCTCGCTTGAGGTTGGCCAAGGTCATGACCGGCCCCACGTATTCCTGCGGCATGTAAAGGTGCACGGTGACGATGGGCTCGCGGATCTCCTGAATGCGACCGACGTCGGGCATCTTGGACGGGTTTTCCACCATCATCACCTCGCCGTCGCCGCGCACCACCTCGTAGACCACACTGGGCGCGGTGGTGATCAGATCCTGGTCAAACTCGCGCTCGAGCCGCTCCTGCACGATCTCCATATGCAGCAAGCCGAGAAAGCCGCAGCGAAAACCAAAGCCCAGCGCCTGGCTGACCTCGGGTTCGTAGCGCAGGGCGGCGTCGTTGAGCTGCAGCTTCTCCAGCGCATCGCGCAGCGCGTCATACTCGCTCGCCTCGGACGGATACAGACCCGCAAAGACTTGCGGCTGCACCTCCTTGAAGCCGGGCAGCGGCTCGGTGGCCGAGGGTAGATTGGCGCCGCTGGCGGCCTTGAGCACCGTCACCGTGTCGCCCACCTTGGCCGCCTTGAGTTCCTTGATGCCGGCAATCACATAGCCCACCTGACCCGCTTCGAGCGAGTCTCTGGGCAGGTTGGCCGGGGTAAAAACACCCAGCTTTTCAGCGTTGTAGGTTGTCTCGGTGGCCATGAGCTTGATGCGGTCGCCGCGCGCGAGGCGGCCGTCGACCACCCGCACCAGCATGACCACACCCACATAGGCGTCATACCAGCTGTCGATGATCATGGCGCGCAGCGGCGCATCCGGATTGCCGCGCGGCGCTGGCACCTTGGCCACCACCAACTCCAATATGTCATCAATGCCCATGCCGGTCTTGGCCGAACAGGGCACTGCACCCGAAGCGTCGATGCCAATCACCTCTTCGATTTCCTGCATGGCGTTTTCAGGATCGGCCTGCGGCAGGTCCATCTTGTTGAGCACTGGCAGCACCTCGACCCCTAGATCGAGCGCCGTGTAGCAATTGGCCACGGTCTGCGCTTCGACGCCTTGGGAAGCATCGACCACCAGCAGCGCACCCTCACAGGCCGACAGTGAACGGCTCACCTCATAAGAAAAGTCGACATGGCCCGGGGTGTCGATCAGATTGAGGTTGTAGACCTGTCCATCGCGAGCGGTGTACTGCAGCGCCGCAGTCTGCGCCTTGATGGTTATCCCACGCTCTTTTTCTAGATCCATGGAGTCGAGCACCTGCGCGCTCATCTCACGGTCCTGCAATCCGCCGCAGCGCTGAATAAGGCGGTCGGCCAGCGTGGATTTGCCGTGATCGATGTGCGCAATGATCGAGAAGTTTCTGATGTGCTTCATCAAAGGGGACGCCTAAGTGCTTGAAAGTATTGTGTGCAGCGCAGTGTCGCGAGGCTCAGACCATAAAAAAGGGCGCGTCGTGGTGCGACGCGCCCTGAACCAACAATCTATGG
>JBAXEN010000340.1:0-4430 GCA_037140415.1 Betaproteobacteria bacterium
CCGAGCTTGAAGAGCTGCGGCAAGCGCTAGAGGCATCGCTGCATGTGCTCAAGCCACAAGGTCGACTGGTCGTGATCAGCTTTCATTCGCTCGAAGATCGCATCGTCAAGCAGTTCATGGCCAGCCATGCGCGCGAGGTCTATGACCGCCGCGCGCCGATGGCCGCACCAACGCCGATGAAGCTCGCGTTGGTCGGGCGCGTCATGCCCTCTGCCGCTGAGATTGCCGCCAATGCGCGCTCGCGCAGCGCTGTCATGCGAGTGGCCCAACGCACCGAGGTGGCCTGATGCGCGCCAATCTCTTGCTGACCTTGGCGGTGCTGGCGACGGCACTCTATTTGGTGCATGTGCAATACGAGTCCCGGCGGCTGTATGTGGAGCTCGAAAAAGCAGGCGCCCAGGCGCGCAAGATGGAAGTCGCTCACGAGAGTCTGCAGGCCGAAAAGCGCGCGCAGGCCACCCCCTTGCGGGTTGAGCAACTGGCCAAGGACAAATTGCAAATGCACACGGTCACGCCGGCCATTACGCAATATGTGAACTTGCCGGACAAGCCTGCGGGGGGCAAGCCATGAGCAAGAGCGTGCGCTACAGCGCCAGCCCTTTGCTGGCCAGCCCCACCCCGGTCTGGCGCAGCAAGCTCATCGTGGCGGGCATTGCGCTGGGCTTTGCGATCTTGGCCGGTCGTGCTGCCTATGTGCAGGTGCTGGGCAATGACTTTTTCCAGAAACAGGGCGAGGTACGTTTCGCCCGCACGCTGGAATTGCCAGCCAGCCGTGGCCGCATCATGGACCGCAACGGCCAGGTGCTGGCCTACAACGTGCCTGCCCCGAGCTTGTGGGCCATTCCCGAGGATGTGCAGGCCTCGCCCGAGCAGCTCAGCGAGTTGGCTCGCTTGCTTGAATTGCCGCTGGCCGAGCTCAAGCAACGCCTGTCCGACGACGACAAGACCTTCGTATGGCTCAAGCGCCAGGTTGATGACCCGGTGGCCAAGAAGATCACCGAGCTGGGCATCAAGGGCATCTATCTGCGCAGCGGCTACAAGCGTCAATACCCTGATGGCGAGGCCGCTGCACATGTGGTGGGCTTTGCCAACGTTGAAAATCTGGGTCAAGAAGGGGTGGAGCTGGCCTTTGACAAGCAGTTGGCCGGCCAATCCGGCTCGCGCCGCGTCATCAAGGACCGATTTGGTCGGGTGGTCGAGGATGTGGGCGAGCAAGTCCCGCCCGTCGACGGCCGTGACCTGCAGCTGTCCATCGACTCCAAAGTGCAGTTCTTTGCCTACCAGAAGCTGCGCGATGCGGTGCTGGAAAACAAGGCCAAGGCCGGCAGCGTGGTGGTGCTCGACGTCCACAGCGGGGAGATTCTCGCGCTGGCCAACTACCCCAGCTACACGCCGGACAAGCGCATGCATCTGAGCGGCGCGCAACTGCGCAACCGGGCGTTGACCGACACCTTCGAGCCGGGCTCGACCATGAAGGCCTTTGCGGTGGCCGCCGCCCTCGAAAAAGGCCTGGTCCAGCCCGAGACCATGATCCAGACCGCGCCGGGCCGCCTCACCCTGGGCGGTGCGACCATCAGCGACGCGCACCCCCAGGGCCTGCTCAGTGTGGCCCAGGTGATCCAAAAGTCCAGCAACGTGGGCACGGTCAAGATGGCGATGCAGCTGCAGCCGCGCGATATGTGGGAGTACTACGCGCGTGCCGGCTTCGGCCAAAAGCCGCCGCTGCCCTTCCCCGGCGCGGTCAGTGGCCGCCTGCGCCCCTACAAGACCTGGCGGCCGATCGAGCAGGCCACCATGAGTTACGGCTATGGCCTGTCGGTATCCTTGTTCCAGCTCGCTCATGCCTACACCGTCTTTGCCCGTGACGGTGACCTGGCGCCGGCCAGCTTGCTCAAGACCAGCGAGCCGGTGGCGGGGGTGCGGGTCTTCAGCGAGAAAAACGCCATCGCGATGCGCCAGATGCTGCATATGGTGACGCAGCCCGGCGGCACCGCTCAGAAGGCACAGACCATTGGCTACTCGGTCGGCGGCAAGACCGGCACCACCCACAAACAAGAGGGTAAGGGCTACTCTGACAAAAAGTACCGTGGATTTTTCGTGGGCCTGGCTCCGGTCGAAAAGCCGCGCATCGTGGTGGCGGTGATGATTGACGAGCCCAGCAATGGGCGCTACTTCGGCGGCGATGTGGCCGCTCCTGTGTTTGCCGAGACGGTGCAGCAGACGCTGCGCATGATGGGCCTGCCGCCCGATATGGCCGTCAAGCCGCAGATCATCGCCAAAGCGGTGGAGGAGTCGTTTTGAGCACGCTGCTGCGCACGCCCGAGGAGGCGGTGGACTGGCTGCGCCTGCGCACCTTGGGCACCCTGTGCGCCGACAGCCGGCGCTTGCGCGCGGGTGACGCCTTCCTCGCCTGGCCGGGTGCAGCCACTGATGCGCGGACTTTTGTGCCAGCGGTGCTGGCTGCGGGCGCGACTGCATGCTTGGTCGAGCACGAGGGCAGCCAGGCGCTGGGCCTGGACCTGGTCGATGCGCGCCTGGCCAGCTACGCGGGGCTCAAGGCGGCCTCCGGGCCGATTGCCGCAGCGTTTTTTGAGCAGCCTAGTGCAGCCATGCAGGTGCTGGCGGTGACCGGCACGAACGGCAAGACCACCACCGCCTGGTGGCTGGCGCAGGCGCTGGCACGCACCGGGCGGCGCTGCGCGGTGGTGGGTACCCTGGGCATCGGCGAGCCTGGCCAGCTGCTCGCCAACGGGCTGACCACGCCGGATCCGGTGCTCCTGCAGCAGCAGTTGCGGCGCTTGCACGATGAGGGCTGCCGGGCCTGCGCCATAGAGGCCTCGTCCATCGGGCTGGCCGAGGCGCGCCTGGAGGGGCTGCGCATCGATACCGCCCTCTTGACCAACTTCACCCAGGACCATCTGGACTACCACGGCAGCATGCAGGCTTACTGGCAGGCCAAAGCCAGGCTGTTCGACTGGCCAGGCTTGGCTGCTGCAGTGGTCAATATTGACGATCCCCAAGGCGCTGAGTTGGCGCGGGCGCTGGCCGATCGCAGCGAATTGGCACTGTGGACGATCTCCTGCGAGGGGCCAGCGCGCTTGCGGGCTCAGGCGCTGCGCGAGAGCGATGCCGGCACCACCTTCGAGGTCTGTGAGGCCGGTCAGCCGCCAGTGGCGGTGCATGCTCCGGTCACAGGGCGGTTTAACGTGAGCAATTTGCTCGGTGTGCTGGCCGCGCTGCGCAGCCTGGGCCTGGACCTAGCCGAGGCGGCGGCAGCGTGTACCGCGCTCACGGCGGTGCCCGGCCGGATGGAGTCGCTCGGCGGCGGCAGCGAGCCCTTGGTGGTGATTGACTATGCCCATACGCCTGACGCTTTGCAGCAGACGCTGCAAGCGCTGCGGCCGGTGGCGCAGCGGCGCGGTGGTCAGCTGTGGGTGGTGTTCGGTTGTGGCGGTGACCGCGACCGCCTCAAGCGGCCGCTGATGGCTGCGGTGGCCGAGCGCGGTGCTGACCGCCTGGTGCTGACCAGCGATAACCCGCGCAGCGAAGTGCCTGAGGATATTGTTCAAGCCATGCTCGGCGGCCTGCAGCAGGCGGCGCTTGCCCAGGTCGAGACCGACCGCGCCCGCGCCATCGCCCTGGCCTTGTCGCAGGCCCTGTCGGCCGATGTGGTGCTGGTGGCTGGCAAGGGTCATGAGCAATATCAGGAAGTGCGTGGCCAGCGGCTGCCGTTTTCCGACCACCACCAGGCGCAGCAGGCGCTGCAGCTGCGCCGGCGCGGCTCGGAGGTGGCGGCATGATGAATTTGGCCCAGGCCCAGGCTCTGCTCCCCGGCTCGCAGTTGGTCGGTGACGGCAACGTGCAGATTGAGCGTGTGCACAGTGACAGCCGTAGCCTGCGTGCAGGCGACCTGTTCATCGCCCTGCGCGGTGAGCGCTTTGACGCGCATGAATTTTTGGCGCAGGCGGCTGCCGCCGGCGCGGTGGCAGCCTTGGCCGAACGGGGTTTGGCCGAGGCCGGGCTGCCCGGTCTGTGGGTGGACGACAGCCGTCAGGGCTTGTCTGCACTGGCCGCAGGCTGGCGCCAGACCTTCGCCGGCCCCCTGATCGCGGTGACCGGCAGCAATGGCAAAACCACGGTGACGCAAATGACGGCGGCCATTTTGCGCGCCCATCTGGGGGAGGCTGCGCTGGCCACCCAGGGTAACTTCAATAACGACATCGGCGTGCCGCTGACGCTGCTGCGACTGCGCCCTCAGCATCGCATGGCGGTGCTGGAGTTGGGCATGAACCATCCGGGCGAGATCGCCCAACTGGCGCAGATCGCCCGCCCGACGATCGCCCTGGTCAACAACGCTCAGCGCGAGCACCAGGAATTCATGGCCTCGGTGGAGGCGGTGGCGCAGGAAAACGGCGCGGTGATCAGCAGCC
>JBAXEN010000341.1:0-4425 GCA_037140415.1 Betaproteobacteria bacterium
AGTTTTGGATCAGCACATACCCCTTAAGTGGGTCAGTTTTCGGTCAGCGGCAACAATGTGCGTTTTTTTTTGGTTCTATTTTTTGATCCTGCGACTTCACAACGGGCAAGCATACGAAGTTCCACTCACCTGGCTAGACCGCTGGGTGGTCTTCACCCCTTACTCATTGCCCGTCTACATATCGCTCTGGGTATACGTCTCACTCGCACCAGCCTTCCTCAATCGCCTTCGAACGCTGATCAACTTTGGAACGTGGATCGCGCTGATGTGCATGGCCTGCCTCGTGTTCTTCTGGATGGTGCCGACGCGGGTGCCTGAATTCGGGGTTGACTGGAGCCAGCATCCCGCCATGGGGATCATCAAGGGAATCGATGCAGGTGGCAACGCGTTTCCGTCACTGCACGTGGCATCAGCAATTTTTTCAGCACGCTGGTTGGACCTGAGTTTGAGACAAGCCAATGCCCCACCTTGGTCACTCGGCCTCAACTGGATCTACTGCGCAGCAATCGCTTGGTCGACGCTGGCTTCTCTCCAGCACGTATGGCTTGATGTGCTTTCGGGTGCATTGGTTGGCTGGCTGTTTTGCGAGGTCTCGATCCGACGAGAAAAAGCCAAACAAATATCCGGCGGGCCCTGAAATCATGGCCCTGCTCAGGGCACTTGCTGGGCTGGGTGTCGGCCACGTGACGCCGATGAACTCGATGGTCTGACCCAGTCGCACGCCGACGCCCTACAACCAATGGTTGTTTGGGACGACAGCGAGATGCAAGGCGATGCGCAATCATGGCAGTCAATGAGCTTGTCTGCACCAAGACCGGACAGTGGGTCATCATCAAGGCGCCGGAATCTGCTTTCACAGGCATCCCTGATGGGCCTCAGCGCCTGCGCTGAACCTTTCTTTTTCTTTCCCAATCAGATCACCTACATTGCCCGCGATGAACTCGGGGCGCCCACCGAAGACTTCTACTTCGACAGCGAGGGCGCACGCCTGCATGGTTGGTGGATGGCGTCGCTGGGCGCCCCTCTGGCAACGGTCATTCACTTACATGGCAACACGGGAAATGTCAGCGAGCATGCAGGCATGATCACGTGGCTCCCAAGAATGAACATCAATGTCCTGACCTTCGACTACCGGGGGTTTGGGCTCAGCCAAGGTCAACCCAGCCTGAACGGGGTGGTGATGGATGCGCTGGCAGCCGTTGCACAGGCGCGCGAAAGGGGAAAAGGCCTGCCATTGGTTCTATTAGGGCAGAGCTTGGGGGGAGCCACAGCCATTCGGGCGGCAGTCGCTGCTACGGATGCGAGTATTCGATTGCTGATCATTGACTCGGCCTTCAGCAGTTACCGGGCGATCGCCCGCATGACCACCCAAAAAACACCACTGAGTCCATTCGCCCCACTTTTTCTTGGCACTCTCCCGCCTGCCACCCAAGACCCACTGCACATGATGCCTCGGGTCAGTTCGCCAGTGATCGTCCTGCATGGGGAGCAGGACCGAGTCATTCCCATCAGACATGGGGAGCAGTTGTATGCCGCTGCCCCGGGACTCAAGACCTTTTTAAGAATTCCAGAAGGCCATCATCTAGACGCCCTGATGAGAGTCGATGTTCGACACTTAGTCACAGAAGCGGTGTTGTGGCACGCAAGACGCCGGGGTCAAGATACCGCCGTATCACCAGGGGCAAAGGGCTAAGCTCGGGGTGCGTCGACCCAAGAGCGGGTGTGCTGACCCAACCACCTGAGGTAATCCGGATGACCAGCGGTCAGCGGCAGGCGGAGCACCTGTGGCGTTTCATAATGGTGATGGGCGCAAATCAAGCGCTCAAGCTCGTCATACAGCACGCTGCGCGTCTTGATGCTCAGCAGCCATTCGGCGGTCTGCGCCTGCTGCCCCTGCCACACATAATGGCTCTCGATGGCCTGTATCTGTACACAAGCGCCCAAGCCGGCCTGCAAGATCTCTGCGGCCAGAGTCCGGGCATGATCCTGCCCGTCGGTGGTGGTGGTGACCACGCAAAACTCGCTCATCGCCCGCCTCCTGCCTCCATGGGCGCCAGCGCGCAGGCTTCGGTCAGCAAGCGGGCCAATACCTGAGCGCTGGCCTGCAGCACGGCGCGGCCTTTGTCGGCGGTGGCCGCTGCGGCATTACCGGCCGCCCCCAGGGGGTTGAGGTCCTGCACCGCCCAGGCCAGCTTGGCGCTCTGGCCATCGCCGAGCACCGGGTAGTGCTGGGCGCGCTGCTGGCTGCTGGAGGCAAAGTTCTGGGCCAGCGCCATGTCCACCCGCTCGGGATGCAGGGCCAACATCATGGAGGTTTCGATGTCGCCGCCGTGCGCGCCAAAGCGGTGCTCCTCGGGCGGGAACAGGGCCTGTACCTCGGTCGGCAGCTTCAGGCTAAAAGTGTGGACCATAAGCACCGTCAGGCCATGACGGGCTCGCAATTCGCGGCCAACGATGTCCAGGGTGGACACATTGCCGCCGTGCGAATTGAGCAGCACCAGTTTTTTAAGGCCAGCGCGCGCCACGCTGCACCCGAGGTCCAGCCAGTGGCCGATCAAGGCTGCGCTGTCCACGCTGAGCGTGCCCGCAAACGACTCGTGCTCGATGCTGCGGCCCACGCTCTGGGTCGGCAGAATCAGCACCGGCGCCTCGCTGGGCAGATGCGGCAGGCTGTGGGCCAGCACGCCTTCGAGCAGATCGGTATCCACACTGAGCGGCAGGTGGGGGCCATGCTGCTCGGTCGCGGCCACGGGCAGGACCGCCACCGTGCGCGCAGCATCGAGGCGGGCGAAGTCCGGGCTTTTCAGGTGGGCCCAATAGCGGGGCAGTTTGGCACTCATAGGGCGTAGGTTAACGCACTGAAGCGGGCGTCGCCCGCTCAGGCCCGGACCCAAGGAGAGGGCTGTTTGCTTTGCGCCTCATCCGCCCCTTGGGTCTGACTCGCCTGATTCGCATGGCGTGCCTGACGGGCCGCCCGGCTGGGCTGAGCCAGGCCGGCATTGAGGCTGCGGGTCCGTGCAAGCTCCAGGGCCGCCAACGGTTCGGCCAGGCAGCGCGGCTTGCCACGTGCGCCGCTGGCGCGGTAATCGGCCAGCAGGGCCTGGGTCACCGCCTCAGCCGCCAGCGCGCGCACCTGCACCAGGTGCTCATGCAGCAGATCGACCAGGGCCTCTTGGGCAAACTCATGCGTCTTGCCGCTGCGCGCCCACAGCCAATCGCTCCACTGCAGGAAAGCCGCGAAGGCTGAGGGCCCGGACAGCAACAGTTGCAGGCTTTGTGCAAAGCGGCCGGAATTGGCCAGCAGGTCCCAGTAACGCGCCAGCCGCACCACCCTCTGCACGGTCGCAAAGTCCAGCAGGTCGTTGCGCAAGATGGCGTAGGGCGGCTCGCTGTCATAGACCATGCCCGCGGCCTCGGTGTGCCGGGCAATCGGCGCACCGCGCAGGCGCTTGAGGATGCCCAGCTGTATCTCGTGCGGCCCGATGGCGTGGAGCCGGTCAAAGCCCTGGGCAAAGCTGTCCAGGGTCTCGCCGGGCAGGCCGAAAATCAGATCGGCATGCACATGAGCGCGGCTGTGGGCAAGCAGCCAGCGCAGGTTGTCTTCGCTCAGCTGGTTGTCCTGCCGGCGCGATATGCGCTGCTGAACCAGCGGATTAAAGCTCTGTATGCCGACCTCGAACTGCAGCGAGCCCTCGGGAAACTGCACGATCAGGGCCTTGAGCGCTTCGGGCAACTTGTCGGGCACCAGCTCGAAATGCACGAACACATCGCTGCGCTCGGGCATGCTGCCGTCGGGCCCGCGCATGCGATCTATGAAAAACCGCAAGATGGCGCTGGCCTGCTCGATGCGCAAATTGAAGGTGCGGTCGACAAACTTGAACTGCCGCGCGCCGCGCTCATACAGGCCGGCCAAGTCGACCAGCAGGGCCTCGAGCTCGAAAGGCCAGGCGGTCTTGTCGAGCGCGCTCAGGCAAAACTCGCAGCGGTAGGGGCAGCCGCGCGAGGCCTCCACATAAAGCAGGCGCTCGCGCAAATCGCGGTCGCTGTATTCGCCATAGGGCAGGCTCAGCTCGGCCAGCGGCGGCTGCTCACCAGCGATGACTTTCATCAAGGGCGCAGGCCCGTCGAGCAGATCGCGGCACAGGCGGGGAAAGCTGACATCGCCCCAGCCGGTCACCACATGGTCGGCCAAGCGGCAGATGTCCTGCTGATCGACCTCATGGCTGACTTCGGGTCCGCCCAGCACAATTTTGATGCCCGGCGCCAGAGTCTTGAGCAGGCGCACCAGCTGCAAGCTCGGCACCGCATTCCAGATATAGATACCCAGCCCGATCACCTGCGGCTGCAAAGCCAGCAGTTGCTCGGCAATCTGCACCGGCTTTTGCGCCAGGGTGAATTCGCACAGCAGGGTTTGCTCGCGCAGGC
>JBAXEN010000342.1:0-4420 GCA_037140415.1 Betaproteobacteria bacterium
CAAAGCTGATCCTGCGTGATCTGGTGAATGCAACGGTGGGGTTTGAGGCGCTGGCTGAAGAAGTCCACAAACCCGCTAAGAGTCTGCACCGCATGCTGTCCCATCAAGGTAACCCCACCATGAGCAATATTTCAGCTGTTTTTGCAGCCCTTAAACGACGGCTCAATGTGAATGCTCAGGAGCGCGTTGTGATGGCCTGATGCACGAAATTGTCATCGGGTCGTCACATCTAATTCCTATGCCGCTCACTAACGTGAAGCAGACTTCTTTTGTCGCGATGTACGTATCCGAGGTAGGCGCTGCCTACTGCATCCAACCCTTGCAAGAACCTAAACGTACATATATGCCAAAGTCCACCGCCACCATCGAACTTGACTCCTCTTCGCGTCGCAATCTGCTCAGAATGTTCGCAAGCGCTCCACTGCTTCCGATGAGCGGCGCCAGCATTGCCGCCTTGCTTGCCGGATGCGGCGGCGCCGACGGCAAGAATGCACTGCAATCCGTCATATCGGCACGATTCGTGGGAATGGCCGCCCCCACCCTGGCTACGGCTGCAGCGTTGGGTAAGGCCAGCAGCGACGGCGCCAAGCTGGAGCTGAAGTTTACCGACGGTAGCATTCAGACCATCGATCTTGGCTATACGCCGTTCTTTGTTACCGGCGACACCGTGCCCAAGACCGGTGGCGGCACCATCGTGGCGGGTGGTTACTTCAAAAACGACAACACGCCGCTGACGGTGGCTAACGCCCAGGTCTACTCCGACTGCGTGGACGGCAGCTCGCTGTTCACCCTGCCGGGCGCACCGGCCAACACCGTGTATGCGGTGGTCCAGTTTGAATACCAATCTGCAGCCTACGGCGCCTACCCCGCACCCATTTGCGTGCTGACACTGAACCAGGACCCAAGCACAGGCGCCTTGTCGCTGAAGAGCTATCACAATGTGGACACATCGGGCATTCATGGCTTGTGGATTCCTTGCGGTGGCAGCTTGTCTCCCTGGGGTACCCACCTGTCCAGCGAAGAGTACATGCCCGACGCCTTCGACCAGGGCGACAACCAGACCTTGGCGATGTTCAACACTTTCATCACCAACGGCGGCATCGACCCCGCTACGGCAAGCCCCTACCACTACGGCCACCTGCCTGAAGTGATGGTCAAGGCCGACGGCACCGGCACGATCAAGAAGCACTACAACCTCGGTCGCTATTCGCGCGAACTGGTTTGCGTGTTTCCCGACAACAAGACCGTGCTGGGTGGCGATGACTGCACCAACGGCGGCCTGTTCATGTTCATCGCCGACAGCGCGGGCGATCTTTCGGCGGGCACACTCTACGTCGCCAAGTACATTTCTGCGTTCAACGAGGCAACGCCCGGCAACATCCGGTGGATCAAGTTGGGCCACGCCACCAGTGCTGAGATCGAAACGCTGACCAACACCAGCGCCCTGACCACCGTCACAACTGTTGGCAGCATCAAAGAGAATGGCATTCTGTATTCCACCAGCACCAACCCTTCCGACGCCAGCTTCGCGGAAGTCAAGCTCAGCGGCTCAAGTCGCTGGGTCAAGCTCAAGGCCGGCCAAGACAAGGCCGCCGCATTCTTGGAAACCCACCGTTACGCCGCGCTCAAGGGGGGTAGCCTGGTGTTCACCAAGATGGAAGGCACGACGGTCAACATCAAGGACAAGGTGGCCTACTCGGCCATCTCCGCGATATCTTCGTCACTGATCGCGGGCAATGCAGCCAACAAAGAAGCCCCGCTGGGCGGTGGCAGCCTGGTCAACAGCCTGGTGGGTTTTGCTTCGAACAACGCCGGCATGGTGGTGCAGCACAAGTTGGGCGGTAACCAGACCGACAGCGACGGCAACCCGATCAACAGCGATTGGGTGCCCTACCAGTCGTCGATGCTCATCAACGGTGAACAGATGTCAGCAGATGCGATGGGCAACACGAATGTGGTCGACAAGATCTCCCAACCTGACAACATCAAGTACTCAGAGAAACTGCGCACCTTGTTCATTGGCGAGGACAGCGGCAACCATGTCAGCAATTTCGTTTGGTCCTACGAACTGGACACCGGCCGCCTGCAGCGTCTGATGTCGTCGCCCGCTGGTGCAGAATGCACTGGCCTGCAAGGCGTGGACGACCTCAACGGGTGGACCTATATCCTCAGTGGCTTCCAGCATGCGGGCGATTACACAAGCGCTACGGTACAAGCCGTCAAAGACGCTGCTGGTCCCGTGATCACGACCAACTATAAGGGGTTGATGAAGGGCGCGGCCATCGGTTACATCAGCGGTAAGTCAGTCGCAGTGCGTCTGACTAAATAACCAAGCCTGCCTGGAGACCTTGTGGATTTTCTATCGCAAGGTCCCCAGGCTGGAGCTCGGCATCATCATCCGGGTCTGCACCTTCGAACCAAGCGCATCGGGTTGCGTTTTCCGCTACTCGACAGGGCGGTGAAGGGTCGCTCGCTATTTCTGGAACTCTTAGGTTGCCCGCATGTGGTGTGAATTGCGAGTTCCGCAACAGGCAAGAGATTGCCCTTACAGCCTTGAAGTATCTTGGCCTAAGTAGTCCACAAAATCCAGCTGGCCCGCGCATTGCTGTTGACAGCCATGTCGAGCCATCTTGGGTTTCAGATTGGCGCTAGACACTGACCATTCTCAGGTGCTCCGTGACCAGCACTTCGAATGTACCTCAGAGAGCGTCTTATGGCTGGTACGTGTCTGCCAACCAGGCCGTGCCGTTGATCAGTACACCCGAGATTTCGAGGCCGCCGTACGCAGCATGTGGGTGGCGTTGTGCGAAGGCGAGGGCTAGGCCCTATCCCCGCACGAGGCCCAGGCCAATCTGCACAGACACGCCTTCGACGACCACGGCTTCTTCCTGGCCACTTGCACAGCGGAGTTGCCGTCGCCGATCACCGCCACTTTTCTGGACAGTCCTGCGCAGGGATCGCCCACCGGCTCGGTTTGGCAACTGGGCTTAGCGGCTGAAAATTCTTTACGTTTCCCTGCTGCCCCTCGCCCATATCATGGCTGGTCTGGGCCGCTTGAGCTTTCTCTGGGCGGCGGACCTGGGTGATGCCTTTCATGGCTGGGGCCTGTCGCAGATGCATGTACACATGCTGTCCCCCTGGGACGCGGTGCGGTACCGCTACGTCATGCTCCATGCCTACGGGCATGCGGCCGATGCCTTCACGTCCACACCGCAAGAGCGGGCTGTCGAGCCCCTGTCCTGGTGGGCGAACTGATTTGAGGATGGAAATTTTGGAGATCACAAGTCCGTGGGAGATGGAGTTTGGGAGATGAGAATTCATCATGGACCAGGCTATCGGGTGTATTTCATGGAGCGAGGCTTGGAGCTTGTCATCCTGCTGGCCGGCGGTGACAAGGCCAGCCAGGGCAAGGACATTCAAATGGCGCAGGCCTTGGCGCGTCAACTCAAGGAGTAAGCGGTGGCAGTTCTCAAGCTGAAAAAATGGAACAGTGCGCAGTACCTCAAGACTGAAGAGGACATGGCGCTTTACCTGGATGCCTGCTTGCAGGAGGCTGGCGATGACGCGGCCTTCATCGCCAAGGCGCTGGGCCACATTGCCCGAGCCAAGGGCATGTCGCAAGTTGCTCGTGAGGCGGGACTGGGCCGGGAGAGCCTGTACAAGGCCTTGTCGGGGGAGGGCAACCCCAGCCTGGCGACCATCCTCAAGGTGACGGCCGCGCTGGGCATCCAACTTCACGCGCAGCCCTTGCAAGCCAGATCTGCCCCATGATGGTGGCTGAAATGAAATGCGTCCCCCGCAGGGGCCGCGTCAGCTCAGCCTGCGCGCAGCCTCAGTGAGCCAGGGCGCTTTCCCGTATTTCTTTCTGGGCCACGGTTGGCAGTCGCATCAGGTGGTCAAAGGCCGCCAGCGCTGCCTTGGCGCCGTCGCCGGCGGCAATCACGATCTGCTTGAAGGGCACGGTGGTGCAGTCGCCGGCGGCGAACACGCCGCTCAGGTTGGTGTGGCCCTTGGCGTCGACTTCGACTTCCCCAAAGCGGCTGAGCGCGAGCGTGCCCTTGAGCCATTCGGTGTTGGGCACCAGGCCAATCTGCACGAACACGCCTTCGAGCGCCACGGTTTCGTTTTGGCCGCTGGCGCGGTCGCGCAGCACCATGCCATTGACTTTGCCCGCCGCGCCGGTGATCTCGCTGGTCTGGGTGTTCAGGCGGATGCTCACATTGGGCAGGCTTTTGAGTTTGGCCACCAGCACCGCGTCGGCCTTGAGCTGTTCGGCAAACTCCACCAGGGTCACATGCGCCACGAGGCCGGCCAGGTCGATGGCCGCTTCCACGCCCGAGTTGCCGCCGCCGATCACCGCCACCCGCTTGCCCTTGAACAGCGGGCCGTCGCAGTGCGGGCAGTAGGCCACGCCCTTGTT
>JBAXEN010000343.1:0-4418 GCA_037140415.1 Betaproteobacteria bacterium
TTCCAGGACCGCCTCTCGCAGGGCGCCTCGGTCAAGCTGATGACCGACGGCATCTTGCTGGCCGAGACACAGACCGACCCGCTGCTGCGAGCCTACGACACGCTGATCATCGACGAGGCCCATGAGCGCAGCCTGAACATCGATTTTTTGCTGGGCTATCTGCGCCAACTGCTGCCGCGTCGGCCTGACCTGAAGGTCATCATCACCTCGGCGACCATCGATGCGCAGCGCTTTGCCGACTACTTCGCCTCGGCCCGAGGTGCAGCACCCGTGCTCATGGTCTCGGGCCGCAGCTTTCCGGTGGAGCAGCGCTACCGCCCTTTCGAGGAAAGTCGCGACTACGACCTCAATGACGCCATCGCCGACGCGGTCGATGAGCTCTGGCGCGGCGGCGCCCACCATGGCGACATCCTGATTTTTCTTCCCGGTGAGCGGGAGATACGCGAGGCGGCCGACCATTTGGCCAAGCACCTGGCGCACCAGCCGGTGCTGCGCGATGCGCAGGTGCTGCCCCTGTTTGCCCGGCTGTCGCAGGCCGAGCAGGACCGCATCTTCGAGCCCCACGGACAGCGCCGCATCGTGCTGGCCACCAATGTGGCCGAGACCTCGTTGACGGTACCGGGCATACGGTATGTGATCGACGCCGGCACCGCCCGCGTCAAGCGCTACAGCTTTCGCAGCAAGGTCGAGCAATTGCTGGTCGAGCCGATCTCGCAGGCGGCAGCCAATCAGCGCGCTGGCCGCTGCGGCCGGGTGGCCGACGGCATCTGCATCCGCCTGTATGACGAGGCTGACTTCAACAGCCGGCCGCGTTTTACCGACCCGGAGATCCTGCGCAGCTCGCTGGCGGCGGTGATTTTGCGCATGCAGGCCCTGCACCTGGGCTCGATTGAAGACTTTGTGTTCATCGAACCGCCGCAGCGCCGAGCGATTGCCGACGGTTACCAGCTGCTGTCCGAATTGGGCGCGGTAGACGACACCCATCAAATCACCCGATTGGGTCAACTGCTGGCCAAACTGCCGCTCGACCCGAGGGTGGGCCGGATGCTGCTGGAAGCGCGCGAGCGCCACTGCCTCGAAGAGGTGCTGGTGATTGCCAGCGCCCTGAGCGTGCAAGATGTGCGCGACCGCCCCATGGACAAGCAGGCCCAGGCCGACCAGCAGCATGCCAAGTTTGACGACGAAAAAAGCGAATTCGTCTCATACCTCAAGCTCTGGAACTGGCTGGAAGCGGCCCGGGGCGGGCGGCCTGCATCGGTGCCGCAGGCAGCGCTTCAGGCCGCGGGTGAAAACGCGGCCCGTTTGCCCTCACCCCAGCCCTCTCCCAAAGGGAAAGTGAGCCCAGCCAGGGCAGGGGGTTCGCCTGGCGCCAGTGCCTCTTCGCTGCCTCCACCTCTGGGGGTGGGCAGGGGTGGGGGCAGCGGCGCCCAACCCCCAACGGCCGCCCCCCAGCACAAGCTCTCCAACCGCCAGTACGAAAACCTGCTGCGCGAGACCTATATCAACGTGAGGCGGGTTCGTGAGTGGCGTGACATCCATTCGCAACTCTTGGCGGTGGTCAAGGAGCAGGGCTGGACGGTACATGCCGAGCCGGCCTCCTATGAGCAGCTGCACCTGTCGCTGCTGTGCGGTTTGTTGGGCAATATCGGCTGCAAGAGCGATGAGGATGACCATTACCTGGGCGCGCGCGGCATCAAATTTCACCGCCATCCAGGGGCACGCCTGTCCAAAAGGCCGGGGCGTTGGATCGTGGCGGCCGAGTTGGTGGAAACCACGCGCCTGTTCGGCCGAGGCATCGCCCACATGGAGCCGCAATGGATAGAGCAGGTCGGCGGCCATCTCTTGAAAAAGCAGCTCCTCGATCCGCACTGGGAGAAAAAGGCCGCCCAGGTGACGGCGCTCGAGCGTGCCACGCTCTACGGCCTGGTGATCTACAACAACCGGCGGGCCAATTTTGGCCTGATCGACCCGCAAGGCGCGCGCGAGATCTTCATCCGCGAGGCCTTGGTGGCAGGCCATTGGGAGACCAAGCTGCCCTTCCTGAGCGCCAACCAGAAACTGGTCGTCCAGGTGCAGGAGCTCGAGCACAAGCAGCGCCGACAGGATGTGCTGGTCGACGATGAGCTGATTTTTGCCTTCTACGACCAGCAAGTGCCGGCCGACATCCACAACGGCGCCGCGCTCGAGCGCTGGTGGAAGGATGCGGCGCGCAGTCAGCCGAGGCTGCTCTTTCTGTCCCGTGAAGAGCTGATGCGCCACGAGGCGGCGGGCATCACCACCGCGTCTTTTCCCAAGACCCTGCGCTTGGGCGGCGTGGACTGCAAGGCCAGCTACTTGCACGAACCGGGTGACGCCCGCGATGGGGTGACGGCGGATGTGCCGCTGTTTGTGCTCAATCAGGTCAATGAAGAGCGCTGCGAATGGCTGGTGCCGGGCATGCTCAAAGACAAGATCTGGGCTTTGCTCAAAAGCCTGCCGCAAAAGCCGCGCAGCCGGTTCGTGCCCCTGCCCGAAAGCGCTGCCCGCCTGGCCGCTGAGCTGAGCGCACCCGAGGTGTTTGGCGCCGGCTCCTTGGCTGAGGTGCTGCTGAAAAAAGTGCGCGAAGAAACCAGCCTAGACGTCAAGCGCGCCGACTTCAAGCTCGACATGCTCAGCGCCCACTTGTTCATGAACCTGCGCATCGTCGATGAGCATGGTCGCCAACTTGGCATGGGTCGCAACCTCGGCGCCCTGAAGGCAGAACTGGGCAGTCAAGCGCGCGGCGCCTTCCAGGCGCTGGCCCAGCTCAAAAAATCGGAGCCCAAACCCGATCCAGCCCCGCTGAGTAAATCGGGGTCAGATTCCAACGATTCGGCCGTCGCCGCGCCGGCCAAACAATCGGTATCTGACCCCCATTTTTCGGGTGATCGGCGATACAGCGCCTGGACTTTCGGCGAGTTGCCTGAGCTGATGGAGATCCGCAAGGGGGGCCAGACGCTGGTGGGCTTTCCTGCTCTGATCGATGGTGGCGATGCGGTCAGCATTGAGGTGTTTGATGAGCCCGTGGTGGCTGCTGCTCGGCACCGGCAGGGGCTGGCTCGGCTGTTTGGGCTGCAGATCAAGGACGCGCTCAAATACCTCGAAAAAAATATTCCCGATTTGCAGAAGATGGCAGTGGCCTATATGCCGCTGGGCACCGCCGACGAGCTGAGGGCTCAGATCATCGGGGTGGCTTTGGAGCGTGCCTTTGTGCTCGAGCCACTGCCGACCGATGAACGGGCTTTCAAAAAGCGCCTGGACGAGGGCAGGGTGCGGCTGACCCTGATTGCCAACGAGGTGGCCCGCCTGGCCGCTGTGGTGCTGATCGAATACGCCGGTGCGATGCGCAAGATCAAGGACAACAAGAACTTCCTCGAGGCCAGCGCCGACTGCAGCCAGCAATTGCAGCGCCTGATGCCTAAAAATTTCGTCGCATCGACCCCCTGGCCACAGCTGCAGCACTTTGCCCGCTACCTCAAGGCCATCACGCTGCGCTTGGACAAGGTGCGCGCCGACCCCGCCAGAGACACACAGCGCCTGCTTGAGTTGCGTCCGCAGGAGCAGCGCTACTGGCGCCTGGTGGCCGAGCGCAAGGGCGTGCAGGACGCGCGCATGCTCGAATTGCGCTGGCTGCTGGAGGAGCTTCGGGTCAGCTTTTTTGCCCAGGAGCTGCGCACACCGCAGCCGGTGAGCATCAAGCGGCTGGACAAGGCTTGGGGCCAGCTGAACCACTGACCGGGTCCGAGGCAAAGCTCAGAGCTGCTTGGGGCAGGTCTACAGGCTAGGCTTCAATGCAGCCTATTTCCCAGACTGACCTGTAAAGTTCCGGTTAATAGCGTCGACTATCCTTGCGTTTGGGTTATAGGCTGGCGATGATGCACCAGCTTGCTCGTCGGTGATTGTCCGGCGGTCACTGAGCCAAGAAGGAGTCTGCCTTGCGTCATCTCACAGAAGCGTCATTTCTCATCTCCAGGCGGCTCGCTCATCTCCTTGTTGTCGCAGCCTTGGTCGGGCTGAGCGCCTGCGGCGGCGGCAGCAGCGGCAGCGCCGGTGCCACGCCTGACCCGGTGCTGGCGGCCCAGATCAGTGACATCAAGCCCAGCGATCCCGCCGATACGGTGACTGTTTTCGTCGAGCTCAGCGCGCCGGCCGCAGCGGCTGCGGCGGCGGCTGATCCGGCCACTCGCCAGCAGTTGCAAGCCCAGTTTCTGGCGGATTTGCAAAGGTCGGCGGTGCAAGCTGCCGCGGGCCTTGCAAGCAGCCCAAGCTGTGACCTGAGTGCACTGGGCGCGCGCATCGCATCAGCCTTCAAGCCCGCCTCGGGCGCTGCGGTGCGCATCGAACTGAGCAGTTGCGATCTCGATCTGCTGCCGCGCATCGCCAACGTCAGGGGGGTGCAT
>JBAXEN010000344.1:0-4412 GCA_037140415.1 Betaproteobacteria bacterium
CTACTACCTGTCGATGATCAGCCGCATGATGATCTACGGCCTGGCCGCCTGCAGCCTCAACCTCATTTTGGGCTACGGCGGCCTGGTGTCCTTCGGCCACGCTGCCTACCTGGGCGTGGGGGCCTACACCGTGGGCATCCTGATCACCGAAGGTCTGCCCAATGGCTGGCTGGGTTTTGGCCTGGCCATGGCCGTGTCGGCACTGATGGCTTTTGTCATCGGCGCCATATCGCTGCGCACCAAGGGCGTGTACTTCATCATGATCACGCTGGCCTTCGCGCAGATGTTGTTTTACCTGGTCAACTCCATCAAGGCCTACGGCGGCGACGAGGGCCTGAACATCAAGATGCGCTCGGACTTCGGCATGGGCATCGTCCTCAAGAACGATCTGCACTTTTTCCTTCTGGTTCTGGTGTGCCTGGTGCTGTGCCTGGCCTTCATACAGACGCTGATGCGCTCGCGCATGGGCCGCATCGTGCTGGCCCAGCGCGACGACGACATCCGCACCGAGGCCCTGGGCTATCCGGTCTACCGCTACCAGTTGGCGCTGTTTGTGATGGCCGGCGCCATGGGCGGGCTGGCCGGCGCGCTGATGGTCAACCAACAAAACTACGTCAACCCCAATCTGATGCACTGGACCCAATCGGGCGAATTGATGATCATGGTCATCCTGGGCGGCGTCGGTACCCTGGCCGGTGGCCTGTGGGGCGCGCTGCTGCTGCTGTGCCTGCAGGACCTGATGGCCGAGGTCACACCGCACTGGCAGTTTTACGTGGGCTGGGCCCTGCTGGCCGTGGTGCTGATGGCCCCCAAAGGCCTGTCTGGCCTGCCCCAGTTGTGGCGCCGCAGCCCAGAAACGGGAGGCCGCCATGGCTGAAGCCAAGACCGAGACCGTCCTGGAGATTCGCGACCTGGTCAAGTCCTTTGGCGCGCTGCGCGCCACCGACGGCGTCAGCCTGCAAGTGCGCTCGGGCGAGATCCACGCCCTGATCGGCCCCAACGGCGCCGGCAAAACCACGCTGGTGGCCCAGCTGTCGGGCCAGCTGCGGCCCGACCAAGGCGACATCGTTTTCATGGGCCAGACCATCAACGCGGTCAGCGCGCACGCGCGGGTCGGCCTGGGCATGGTGCGCTCCTTCCAGATCACCCGCCTGTTCAAATCCTTCTCGGTGCTCGACAACGTCGCACTGGCGGTGCAGTCGCGCCAGCCGCAGCGCGGCGCATTCTGGCGCAGCGTGGCCCAGGACCAGGCCATTTACGACAAAGCAGCATCGATCCTGAAAGAAGTGGGGCTGGACGCGCGCGCCGACGAACTCGCCCCCTCCCTCTCCCACGGCGAGCAACGCATCCTCGAATTGGCCCTGGCCCTGGCCACCGAACCGAAAATGCTGCTGCTCGACGAGCCCATGGCCGGCACCGGCCCCGATGAATCTCAGCGCATCGTCGAACTGATCGAATCGCTGCGCCGCGACAAACACATGGCCATCTTGCTGGTCGAGCACGACATGGACGCAGTATTCAGGCTGGCCGACCGCATCTCGGTGCTGGTCAACGGCGCGCTGATCGCCAGCGGCAGCCCCGAAGACATCCGCAAAGACGCGCAAGTGCGCGCAGCCTATCTGGGCGATGAGGTGGCATCATGAGCGAAGCGCTGAGCCGCCTCAAGCAAGCGAACGCCCCCTTGGGGGGCAGCGGGTACGCGCCAGCGACCCGCGTGGGGGCACACAACCTAAGCGAAGCGCTGAGCCGCCTCAAGCAAGCGAACGCCCCCTTGGGGGGCAGCGGGTACGCGCCAGCGACCCGCGTGGGGGCACACAATCTAAGCGAAGCGCTGAGCCGCCTCAAGCAAGCGAACGCCCCCTCGGGGGGCAGCGGGTACGCGCCAGCGACCCGCGTAGGGGCACAGCCATGAGCATGCCGCTGCTGTCGGTTCAAAATCTGCGGGTGGCCTACGGTGCCAGCCAGGTGCTTTTCGACGTTCAAGCCCAAGTCCAGCCCGGCGAGGTGATCGGCCTGCTCGGGCGCAACGGCATGGGCAAGACCACCCTGATTCGCAGCATCATTGGCCTGAAGGCCATACAGTCCGGCGCCATCGCCTTTGAAGGGCAGGATGTGCACACCAGCCGGCCCGACGCGATCGCCCGCATGGGCGTGGCCGTGGTGCCCGAAGGCCGGCAGGTCTTTCCCAATCTGAGCGTGGACGAGCATCTGAGCGCCTTTGCCAATCAGCGCCATGCGCGCGGCAAGCCCTGGACGCCGGCATCGGTCTACGAGCTCTTTCCCCGGCTGGCCGAGCGCAAAAACAACATGGGCAACCAGCTCTCCGGTGGCGAGCAACAGATGCTGGCCATCGGCCGCGCGCTGGTCACCAACCCCAAGCTGCTGATCTTTGACGAGGCCACCGAAGGCCTGGCCCCGCTGATCCGCGAAGAAATCTGGCACTGCATTGAGCGCCTGCGCCAAGCCGGCCAGACCCTGATCGTGGTCGACAAATACGTCAGCCGCCTGGTGCGCATCGCCGATCGCCACCTCATCCTCGAAAAAGGCCGGGTCGCCTGGCAAGGCAGCTCAGCGGAACTCGCTGCCGACCAAGGGTTGTGGCATCGGTATCTGGGGGTCTGAAAGCCCCTCGAACTGGCGGGCTCAGTCGCCAGGCACGGCTGGCTGAGGTGGGAGCTGCGCCCTCGCAGCGATGCGGCGACCGATCAAGCGCCGCATCGCGCCGAGGGCGGCGCTCCCACTCCCGCCCCCACTCCCGCAAATTCAGGACTCCCACACAGACATCAAAAATACTGCCCGGCCACTCCGCGCAGGCACTCCATCACAAAGCGGCTGGCCGGGCTGGGCGCGCCCTGGCGGCGGCGGGTGATGCCCACCGGCCGCACCCATTCGACGCCGGCCACCGGCAGCGCGCGCAGTTGGCGGGCGCGCTCTTCCCAATAGATCAGTTCGCGCGGGATGAAGGTCAGCGCGTCAGACTGCATCACCATGGATTTCATCAGCACGGTGGAGGTGGTCTCGACCTGCGCGGTCGGCGGATTGAGGCCGTGGCTGCGGAAGAAATCGTCAAAGGCTTGGCGCTCAAGCTCCCTCTGGCGCGGCAGCACCCATTGCTGCTGCGCCAGCAGCGCCGGTGCGATCTGTCGCAGGCGGCCTAAGGGATGGTCGGCCCGGGCGACCACCACCGCACTCTCAGTAAACAGGGTCTCGTGCAGCAGGTCCGGATCCTGCGCCCGGCGGGGCACCGACGACAGCGCAAAGTCGATTTCACCCTGCTTGACCGAGGGCATCAGCGATTCATTAAGGCCATAGAGCACACTGACCTTGAGCTCGGGCCGGGCCTGGCTGACCCGCGCCAAGGCCAGCGGCAGCAAGCGGGTGGCCTCGGTCGGTCCGCAACCCAGGGTCACATGGCCTTTTTGCGCGCCCTTGAGCGATTCGATCTCGCCGGCTGCATTGCGAAACTCAGCCTCCACCACCTGCCCGTGGTAGCGCAGCGCCTCGCCAAAGGGCGTGGCCACCACGCCAAAGCGCCCCCGCTCAATGAGGGGCACGCCCAGACTGCGCTCGAGCGCCTTGATGGCTTTGGACAGTGCAGGCTGTGAAACCCCCAGCTCCGCGGCGGCCTCGGTCAGGCTGCCGCAGCGCACTGCCGCCAGGAAAAATTGCACTTTCCGGAAATCCATAACCTATGGTAATGGAATTCGACGCTGAGGTTGTTGCACGGTGCCGGCAATGCTTGTTACCTTAGCGGCTGTCCGATTTCAGACCGCCTCAGGAGTCCCCATGCCCGCACTCGACCTGGACCATCTGGTTCAACCCGACCGCGTCCACCGCAGCGTCTACACCGACCAAGCCATCTTCGACATGGAGATGGAACACATCTTCGAGACCGCCTGGGTTTACTGTGGCCATGAGTCGCAGGTCAAGGAGCCGGGGCAGTTCCAGACCCTGCAGATTGGCCGCCAGCCCATGGTGATGGTGCGCGCCAAGGACGGCCAAATCAATGTGCTCTACAACCGCTGCCCACACCGCGGCGTGCAGTTGTGCGGCAGCCACAGCGGCAACACCGGCGGCAGCTTTGTGTGCCCTTACCATGCCTGGAGCTTTCACCTGGACGGCAAGGTCAAGGCGATCCCGCTGATCCAGGGCTACGACGGCACCCGCCTGTCCACCGACGATCCAGATTGCAATATGGCGCGCGCAGCCCGGGTCGACAACTACCGCGGCTTTGTGTTTGCGAGCCTGAGCGCCGAGGGCCCCTCCTTGGTCGAATTCCTGGGCGACGCCAAGGTCGCTTTCGACGACATGTGCGACCGCTCACCGGTCGGCGAGGTCGAGGTGGTGCCGGTCTGCCACCGGGTGGTGCAGCAGTCGAACTGGAAGTTCTTCATGGAAAACCAGCTCGACGC
>JBAXEN010000345.1:0-4402 GCA_037140415.1 Betaproteobacteria bacterium
AGCCGCTGCCGCGCACCGAGATCGTCAGCAAGCTGTGGACCTACATCAAGGCCAAAGGTCTGCAAGACAAGGCCAACAAGCGCATGGTCAATGCAGACGACAAGCTCAAGGCTGTGTTTGGCAAGGCCCAGGTCTCGATGTTCGAGATGGCTGGCCTGATCGGCAAGCACGTCAAGTAATCGACCCCGCGTCGATGAAGTCAAAAGGCCGGTGGAAACACCGGCCTTTTTTCATGGGCGTTTGCCCAAGATCGCAGCGCCCTGAAGCTCAGCGCTTCTTGGCCTGCTCGGTGATGGCAGAAAGCGTGCCGCGCGTGGTGATCACCTCGGGATCGAGCATGACCTCGATCAGCGTGCCTTGCTGACGCTCCAAGGCCGCCAGCAGCGCCGGTTCAAACTGCGCCGTTCGCTCGATGCGCTCGCCGGCATAGCCATAGGCGCGTGCCAGCGCTACGAAGTCCGGATTGCGCAAATGCGAACCACTCGAATGCTCGGGGAACTCGCGCTCCTGGTGCATGCGGATGGTGCCGTACATGCCGTTGTTGAGCAGCACGATGATGCTCTTGCCGCCGTGCTGCACTGCCGTGGCCAACTCCTGCCCATTCATGAGAAAGTCGCCGTCGCCGGCCATGGTCAGTGCCACACGACCGGTGGTGATCGCAGCCGCAATACCTGCTGGCACGCCATAGCCCATGGCGCCCACCGTGGGGGCGAGCTGGGTTTTGTGGCCCTTGGCCAGGCCGTGGTGCTTGAAGAAGCGATGCACCCAGCTGGCGAAGTTGCCGGCGCCATTGGTCAGCACCGCGTCGGCTGGCAGATGCTTTTGCAGCAGCGCGACGATGGCCGGCATGTCGATCTCGCCCGGCCAGGTGCCGGCCGGTGGCGGCTGTAGATTGCCCAGGTAGTCGGCGTTGGCCTGCCGCGTCCAGTCCTCCCAAGGCAGGTCCTTGGGAGCGGTCAGCACCTCCAGCGAGCGCGCTGCCGCATTCATGGTGGCGTTGATCGCCAGATCAGCCTGGTAGACCCGGTTGAGCTCCTCCGCGCTGGCATGCATATGGACCAGCTTTTGCGCGAGCTTGGGGGCTTTAAGCAGGGTGTAGCTGCCGGTGGTCATCTCGCCCAGACGCGGGCCGATCACCAGCAGCAAATCGCTCTGGCGCACCCGCTCGGCCAGCTTGGGATTGATGCCTATGCCCACGTCGCCGGCATACAGCCGGTGGTGGTTGTCAAACGTGTCCTGAAAGCGAAAGGCGTTGGCCACCGGCAGTTGCCAGTTTTCGGCAAAGCGCTCCAGTGCCTGCGCAGCCTGCGGCGTCCAACCGCTGCCGCCGGCAATCACCAGCGGCCGCTGGCTGGCCAGCAGCAGGGCGCGCAGCGTGCGCAAGCTGCCCGGATCACTCCAGGCCTGCACCGCCGGCACCGCAGGCAGGGGCTGGGCGTCGGTCGGGCTCATCAGCATGTCTTCAGGCAACACCAGCACCACTGGCCCGGGCCGGCCGTTGGTGGCCGTCGCAAAGGCACGCGCCACGTATTCAGGAATGCGCTTGGCATCATCGATGCGCTCGACCCGCTTGGCCATGCCCTTGGTGCTGGGTCCAAAAAAACTCTCGTAGTTCAGCTCCTGAAAGGCTTCGCGGTCGCGGCAGTCGCTGGCCACGTCGCCGACCAGCAAGACCAGCGGGGTAGAGTCCTGGAAGGCAGTGTGCACCGCGATCGAGGCATTGGTGGCGCCCGGCCCGCGGGTGACCATGCACACCCCCGGGCGGCCGGTGAGCTTGCCATGGGCTTCGGCCATGAAGGCGGCCCCGCCCTCTTGCCGGCAGGTGATGAAGGCAATGCGATCGCGCCGCGCATGCAGCCCGTCGAGCACCGCCAGGTAACTCTCGCCGGGCACGCCGAAGCAATGGGTAACGCCCTGGGCAATCAGGCAGTCGACTAAAAGGTGCCCCGCAATCTGTTGGCTCATGGCACGATTGTGCCCTCAGCCCTGGGCGCCTGGCCAGCGCGAATCAGATGCGGGCGACGCTGCGCAGCTTGAAGGCGCTAAAGATCAGGGTGATCTGCAGCAGGGCCATTCCGATGAGCACACCCCGGAACTGACTGTGGTCCATGAGCAGGCCAAAAATCAGCGGGGTGACAGCCTGCCCCACGTCCAGCCCGCCGTAGACCACGCCATAGACCCGGCCCGAGGCATTGGCCGGCGTGGTGCGCTTGACCAGCAGGTCGCGTGAAGGACCGGAGGTCCCCGATGCCAGGCCCATGATGGCAAACAGCAGGGGCACCAGCCAGGCCGCCACCGGAGCGAAGGCCAGCACCAGGGCTACGCTGGCCGCCAGGGTAAAGGCCAACGCCACCACCTTGTCGCTGCGGGTCGGGTCTTTGACCAAGAAACCGCCGATCACCATGCCACTGGCGCTGCCCACCATGTACAGCGTCAGGCACAAGGCCACGCTGGCCAGCTCGATGTTGTGCAACTGGCGGCTGGCTTCGGGGGCGAAGGCCTGCACCACGCCCAAGACCGCGGCAAACAGAAAGAAAAAGCCGAAGCACAGCCAAACGGCTGGCAGCTTGAGGAAGTCAAAATTGCCGTCCTCTTCGCCGCCCTGCCGGGCAGGCTTGAGCTCGAGGTAGAGGCGCCGGTGATTGAACATCAGCAGCATCAGCACCGCGCTGGCCAGCAGGCCCGCCGAGGCCAGCGCCGCCTGCCAGGAATGCAGCAGGGCCACGCCGGTCATCATGCCCGGTGCGATGACCCAGCCCAAAGTGCCGGTGATCCCGTGCGCGCTGTAGGCATGACCCAAACGCTGGGGAGCAATGCGGCGGTTGATGAAGGTGTAGTCCACCGGATGGAATACGCCGTTGCCAAGGCCCGCCAAACCGGCAAAGAAGGTCAGCATCCAATAGCTGGTGCTCAGCGCGTAACCAAAGCATGAAATGGCAATGGCCACCATGCCCACATAGAGCACCGGGCGCGGGCCGAAACGGTCCACCAGAAAGCCGGCCACCGCCTGCACGGTGCAGGACACCACATAAAAAACAGTCAGCACAAAACCCAGCTCGGCATAGCTGACGCTGAACTGATCCTTGAGCCAGGGAAACAGGGGCGGCAACAGCAACTGGCTGAAGTGGCTGATCATGTGGGCCGAGCCCACCAGCGACATGAGGATCACATCCTGCCGCAAGGGCAAGGTCGGCACGTCGTTCGCGGCAATGCTGGGAGAACTCATGCGCCGTATCGTAGCCGCAAGGCCATGGCTGGCCCTCAGGCTAGGCCTGGGTGCCAGTCACTTCCTGTACAGCGCCTAGGGCCCGTTCCCAGACCGCCCTCACCCTGCCCTCAGCCAGGCAGTGGCTAGCATCTCGCTGGCCGTGAAGCTGAACACGCCCGAATGGCAGATTGGATAGCCCCCGACCGAGATCAAGGATGAGCCAACGTGCCATCGAATCGAGCCGCTGCTCGGCGACGCAGGACTCATCGGGCACAGGTTGGACGTCCCCTGTCCCCATTGCGGCTATTTCTTGAGCGTGTCCCGCAGCGCTTTGGTGATCGCTGCGGCCGCAGCGCAAAGGCGAGCCAAGGCGGACTCGTAGACCACACCGTCCTGGCGTTTGTCGACGGCCAAGACCGTCACCAACAGGTGCTCGCCCTCTACGCAGTAGACCAGCCGGACGCCTTGCAGGCGCGATTTGATTTTGTAGCACCCAGGAAGTGGTCCGTGCAGGGCGCCGCCGGGAACGTGCGGGTGGTCCAGCCTTTAGGCCAGAAGCTTCTTGGGATGGGCCTGGACGGAGCCGTCCAAATTGCGCCACTCTTGCAGCGCCTCGGGCATGAAGCGAAGCTTGTACTTGCCCTTAAAGGTCGTCCATGTCCACCTTCATGGCCCGGGCCTTGTTTGCCAGGCGGCTGGCCGCCTGGCGATACAGGTCCTGGTCCGCGAGTGCCTCCAGCATGGCCTGGAAAAGCTGAGGCTCAACCCTGTAGAAGGCGGCTCGATGGTGGTTGAGCACTGCGACCGGGCGGTTGTTCGCCTCCCTCAACACCGGCCGCAGGCGCTGCCCCAAGGCAATCTCAGGCTGATCTCAGGCAGCAGTGGCCACCGGCCCGCTGGCCGTGAAACTGAACACGCCGGGCTGGCGGATCGGATCGACCCCGACCGAGATCACGCTTTTAGGCACAAACCGGCCTTCGAGCAGCAGCTTGGACAGCGGGTTTTCGATGCGCTGCTGGATGGCTCGCTTGAGCGGCCGCGCCCCGAACACCGGATCAAAGCCCACCTTGGCCAGCTCCTTGATCGCCGGCTCGCTGACCTGTAGCGACAGATCGATTTTTTCGAGCCGCCTGAGCAGCAACTGCAGCTGAATGCGGGCGATGGCCTCGCGGTTCTTGGCGTCCAGGCCGTGAA
>JBAXEN010000346.1:0-4373 GCA_037140415.1 Betaproteobacteria bacterium
GGCCCTGGCGCTTGGCCGGCTGGCTGACCGGCGCCCTGCCGGCCCTGCTCGGGCGCCGGGCGGTCTATGCAACGATTGCCGCGGTCGAGACCTTTGTCGACCAGCACTATCAGGCACAGATTGATCATCTGCGCACCCACGGCGGCCCTGAGGGGCTGCTGCCCTTGCTGCTGCAATGCCAGGCCGATGAAGTCCACCACCGCGATGAGGCCGCCCAGCTGGCCGGCAGCCCGGTGGCCTGGCCGCTGCGCGCCTGGTGCAAGGTGGTGGGTACAGGCTCGGCGGCGGCGGTGGTGCTGGCGCGGCGAATCTGAGGTTCAATACACGGCCATGACCCGCCCCAACATCATCTACATCGTCGCTGACGACCTGGGCTTTGCCGATCTGGGTTGCTATGGCGGCCGCACCTCTATCCACGGCCCCGTCTCGCCCCAGCTCGATGCCCTGGCCGCTGGCGGTCTGCGCATGACCCAAGGCTATTCCAACGCGCCGGTCTGCTCGCCCACCCGCTTTGCACTCATGACCATGCGCTACCAATACCGGGTGCGCGGCGGCATGGAAGAGCCCATCAGCAGCAAGAGCAAGGGCAGCACCACCCTGGGCCTGCCGCCGTCCATCCCCACCCTGCCCTCGCTGCTGCGCGAGGCGGGCTATGACACCGCCCTGGTGGGCAAGTGGCACCTGGGCTATCCGCCGGCTTTCGGTCCGCTGCGATCGGGCTATGACAGCTTCTACGGCATCATGGCCGGCGGGGTTGACTACTTCAGCCATTGTTCGGGCAAGGGCGATCACGATCTTTACATCGACGAGCAAGCACACCATGAAATCGGCTATCTGACCGACCTGCTGTCGCGCAGAGCCGTCGACTACGTTCAGAGCAAAACTGCCAGCGCCAAAGCGGGTAAGCCCTTCTTTCTGAGCCTGCACTACACCGCGCCTCACTGGCCTTGGGAAACGCGCGATGACGCCCACCTGGCCGAGCAGGTCAAGGGCAATCTCTTTCACCTGGACGGCGGCAACATCCACACCTACCACCGCATGATCCAACATATGGATGAGGGCATAGGTTGGCTGGTCGATGCGCTGCGCAAGGAGGATCTGCTGCACAACACCCTGATCGTCTTTACCAGCGACAACGGCGGTGAGCGCTTCTCCGACAACTGGCCGCTGGTGGGCGGCAAGATGGACCTGACCGAAGGCGGCATCCGCGTGCCCTGGATCGCCCATTGGCCAGCGGTGATTGCGGCCGGCAGCCGCAGCGATCAGCACTGCATGACCATGGACTGGTCGGCCACCTTGCTGGCCCTGGGCGGCGCCAGCGCGCACCCTGACTATCCGCTTGACGGGGTGTCGCTGTCCGAAGTGCTGCACCAGCCCTCGCACACCTTTGAGCGCCCCTTGTACTGGCGCATGAACCACCGGCAGCAAAGGGCCTATCGGCTGGGCGCCTGGAAGTACCTTCAAGTGGACGGGTACGAATACCTGTTTAACCTGGATGCCGACGAGCGCGAGCGCGCCAACCTGGCCCAGCGCGAGCCCGAGCGCCTGCAGGCCATGCGCCAGGCCTGGCTGCAGTGGGCGCAGGCCGTGCCCCCCATTCCCGAAGACGCGGCCGTCAGCTTGGGTTACTCCAGTGCCGATATGCCTGAGCGCTGAGGAACTGGTAGTTCCCGCATTGCCACCGCCTGGGGCTGACGTGCAAAATCAGGCGAGGCCTGTTTGAATCAGGCTTTCTTGAACCCACTGGAGCTCACCATGCCCCCTGAGACTGTGCCCACCCCATCGCCATGGCGTCGCCGCAAGCTGCTTGCCCTGGCAGGAAGCAGTGGGCTTTTGGCCCTGAGCTTTGCGAGCATGGCGCAGACGGCCTACCCCAGCAAGCCGGTACGGGTGCTCATTCCGGGTGGGGCAGGCTCAGGCCCTGACACCTTGACCCGGCTGCTGACCAGCAAATTGGCCGACCTCTGGGGCCAGCCCGTGGTCGCAGAAAACGTGGTCGGTGCGGGCGGCAACATCGGCCACGAACGGGCGGCCAAATCGCCGCCCGACGGTCACACCCTGCTCATGGGCATGATTGGTCCGATGGCGATCAACCCCGCACTGATGGAAGGCCGCCTGGGCTTTGATCCCATCAAAGATCTGCAGCCCATCTCCATGGTCGTGCGCTATCCCAATCTATTGGTGGTGCATCCTGGCCTGCCCTTCAAGAGCCTGACTGACCTCATCAACCATGCCAAGGCCAATCCCGGCAAGCTGCGCTATGGCACGCCTGGGAGCGGCACCACACCCCATCTGTCTGCGGTGATGATGTCCCAGATGGCAGGAATCCAAATGCTGGAAGTGCCCTACAAGTCGAGTGCGCAGATGACCACCGACCTGATTGCCGGCCACATCGACCTGATGTTTCTCAATCCGGGCGCAGTATTGCAGCATGTCAAGGCCGGCACGCTGCGCGCCCTGGCGATTACCAGCGAAAAGCGTCAGCCCTATGCTGCGGACATCCCCACCATGGCCGAATCGCGCCTGCCCGGCTATGAGCTTTCCTCCTGGTTCGGCTTGTTTGCGCCTGCTGGCACACCTGCCCCTGTGATCTCACGGGTCAACGCCGACCTGATCAAGGTGATGAACATGCCCGATGTACAGCAGCAGCTGGCCTCTCGGGGAGACGAGGTTTTCTACAACTCGCCGGAGCAGGCCTCGACTTTCCTGCGCGCCGAGATCGCCAAATGGGACCGCGTCATCAAGACAGCGCGCATCAAGGCTGACTGAAGCTGCTTAGTCGGCCAGATCGGCCAGGTGACCAGTGAGCCTGCGCCTGGCCCCTCGTATATGAGCCCTGAGCAGCTTTCGGGCGCCGCTCCAGTTGTCCTCGCGAAGTGCCTGCGTCATGGCCAGATGCTCGTTGAGGGCCTCCTGGCCCCGCACCGTCCGGTAGCCATCGACCCGTATCTTGAGGATCAATCGCTCGAACACCGACTCGAGCATGCGCATGAGAACCCGGTTGTTGGCTGCCGCGGCCAGACTCAGATGCCAGTCGCGGTCTACGACCATGCGTTCCCGGGTCCTGTCGTCGCGCAGCAATTGCCGATAGCGCGTGTTCAAGCCATCGAGTCGGCGCAAGTCTGCCGCAGACAAGCCGCGCACCTTCGCACCTTGAAGGGCAAACAGTTCCAAGGCTTCACGCAGTTCGTACAGTTCGCGGGCCTCATCCTCGTCGATCTCGGCCACAAAAAACCCCCGCCGGGCGATGCGGGTGACAAAACCCTCCTGGTACAGCCGCTCCAAGGATTCCCGCACCGGGGTGCGCGAGACCGAAAGGCGCTCGGCCAGTTCCTGATGGATGAGTTTGACGCCGGGGCGCAGCTGTCCAGACAGAATCTGCGCCTTGAGGGCTTCATAGATCTGCGCGTTGACCGAGACAGGGCCGCGGTCGACCGCCTGAGCCGATGCGGCTGGCTTTGAAACCGGGTTGGAAGCCCTGCGGGCCAAGGGTGACTCCCTTTAAGGCCTACCCGCCGATGCCGTTGGGACATGCAAAGTCCCCTCGGCCAGCAAGGCAGTAATTTCAGATTCCTCGAAGCCCAGCTCACGCAAGACCTCAGGGCCGTGCTCGCCCAGATTCGGCGCGGGTCGGGGTGCCTCGGGGGTACTGACCGACCAGGTCATGGGTAGACGCATGGAGCGCAATCGGCCTTCACTGGGATGGTCGACCTCCGTGAAGAAGCCGGACTGATGCAAATGCGCGTCCTCCAGCAAGGACTCCAGCGTATGCAGCGGCCCCGCAGGAATGTCTTGCTGCCGCAGGCAATCTATCCACTCTTGCGTGCTGCGGGTCTGCAAGACCTGCGCCACCCAGGCGTAGAGTTCGTCAATGTGGGAGTTGCGACTGCGCATGGTGGCAAAGCGCGGGTCTGCTGCCATGTCGGGCCGATCGACAAGCGCAAAGAAGCGCTGCCAGTGTCGGTCCTGATAAATCAGCACGCACAACCAGCCATCGGAAGTCGCATAAGGCCGGCGGGCTGCGGAGAGCACCCGGTCATAACCGGCAGGCCCGAGGGGCGGCTGGTGGGTGCGCCCGTAGGTATGGTCAGACAGCACCATGTGAGCCACCGATTCGAACATCGGGACCTCCACATATTGCCCCTGCCCGGTACGCTCACGGTAAAGCAAAGACGAAGTGACGGCCACCACCGCATTGAGCCCGGCCACCCTGTCGGCCACCGGCGTGGGCACATAACGTGGCGGACCTTCCCCGCGTTGAAACAGGCCTGCAATGCCGCCCTGCCCCTGGATGAGGTCATCGTAGGCCGCCTGTCCTGCATAGGGCCCACCGCTGCCATAGCCGGTCAGGGCGCAATAGATCAAGCTCGGCT